>NZ_JBFRDL010000036.1:0-50499 GCF_052113525.1 Rhodococcus sp. TAF43 | reverse complement strand
GGCGCGCCGTTGCTTTGTAGCGCTGCAGTCGTATGACGCTGCAGTCGTAGGACACCGCAGTCGTAGGACACCGCTGTCGTACGGCACGGATCGTGAAAGGACCCCTCGGTGAGCGACGAGAACGGCACCGCGTTGGTGGTCGGCCTGGGCAACCCCGGGCCGCAGTACGAGAAGACCCGCCACAACATCGGATTCATGGTGGCCGACGTGCTCGCCGGGCGAGTGGGCGGAAAGTTCAGCGCCCACAAGCGCAGTGGCGCCGAGATCGTCCAGACCCGGATCGCGGGTCGGCAGGTGATCCTCGCGAAGCCCCGCTCGTACATGAACCTGTCGGGCGGTGCGGTGTCCGGTCTGGCCCGGTTCTTCTCCGTCGAGCCGGAGAACATCGTCGTCGTGCACGACGAGCTCGACCTCGACTTCGGCACCATCCGCCTCAAGCTCGGCGGCGGCGAGGGCGGCCACAACGGGCTGCGCTCGATCTCGAACTCCCTCGGCACCAAGGACTACCTGCGCACCCGCGTCGGCATCGGCCGGCCCCCGGGACGTCAGGATCCCGCCGACTACGTGCTCAAGCCGTTCTCGAGCGTCGAACGCAAGGAACTCGACCTGGTCTGCGAGGAAGCCGCCGACGCTGCCGAACTGGTCCTCCAGCTCGGCCTGGAGGCCGCACAGAACCGGCTGCACTGAGGGCGCAGCCGGTCCGCCGCTCAGGCCGCCATCGTCGGGGCGATGGCCTCCATCTGCTCGATGACGAGCTTGATCGCGGCCGGCTGGCGATCCGGCGGATAGCCGTGCCGGGTCAGCAGGCGCTTGATCTGTGATCGCAGGCGAGCCTTGACGTCCTCTCGGACGGTCCAGTCGGTCGACGCGTCACGACGCATCACCGCCACGAGGTCGCGGGCGATGTCCGCGAGCTTGCCCTCCCCCTGTTCCTCGACGGCCGACTCGTTCTGTGCGACAGCGTCGTAGAACGCGAGCTCGTTGTCGTCGAGCGGCGGCGTGAATCGGTTGCCTCGATCCGATTCGGCGGCCACCTCCTTCGCCATCTCGACGAGCGCGGCGATCACCTCGGCGGAGGTGAGCTGACTGTTGGTGTACTTCACCATCAACGACTGGAGCTTCTCCGAGAAGGCGCGGAGCCGTATCACGTTGTGCTTGGCGGCCTTCTGCGCCTCGTCGTTGATCAGCTTCCGCAACGCCTCGATCGCGAGGTTGGGGTTCTTCGCTTCCTGCGCCTTGCGGATGAAATCGACATTGATGTCACCCAACGAGGGCTTCGGCATCCCGGCCGCGTCGTAGATGTCGAGGACCTCACCGGATTCGACCGACGCCGCCATCAGCTGCCGCAGTGCCCGCTGGACGTCCTCGGGCACGGCCTGACCACGCGCGTAGCGTTCCTCCGCATCCCACTTGGCCATGTAGATGCGCACTTCCTCGAAGAACTGCGCGATCGGGGCCTGCTCGCGGAGCGCCTCGTGGCTACCGCAGATGGCCCAGGTCCGCGAGAGTTGCGACGCGAACTTGCGGTAGCGGGCCGCGAGGGTCTCCTCACCCTCCCCCACCTGGTTCTCGGGATTGCGCGGATCCCTCAGATAGTTGACTGTCGCATTGGCGGCATCGAAGTAGGCTCGCGGACCGGGTTTCTGAAGCTGCGACCGCCAGTCGAAGCCGTGCAGGATGTTCTCGATGATCGTGATGAGGTTCTTCGCGGTGTCGACGGCGGCGTCGATGTCGCGCCCCATGGGCTTCTGCTGCTGATCCGTCTCCGTGTACTCGGCCAGCGCGTGCGCGAGATTGTCGGCCAACGGCGCGTACGCGACGAGCAGGCCGTCCTGCTTGCCGCGGAAGGTGCGGTTCACCCGCGCCAGCGCCTGCATCAGCAGGGCGCCCTTGAGCGGCCGGTCGAGGTACATCGTGTGCAGCGGCGGCGCGTCGAAGCCGGTGAGCATCATGTCCTTGACGATGACGAGTTCGAGTTCGTCGTCGATGTCCTTGATGCGCTTCTTGATCGCGGCGTTCTCGGAGTCGCGACGCACGTGGTCGCTGATCGGCGGCTCGTCGCTGGGGTTTCCGGAGTAGACGACCTTGATCCTGCCGGTGGACAGACTGTCGGTGTGCCAGTCGGGACGCAGCGCCACGATCTCCCGATACAGGTTGGCGCAGATCTCGCGGGTGGCTCCGACGATCATCGCCTTGCCCGTGGCGGTCGGGTTGTCCTCGGAATCGACGAAGGCACGCATCGCGGCCCGCCGGATCTCCCAGTGCTCGACGATGTCCGCTGCGAGCTTCTTCAGCCGGGCAGGGGCACCGTAGACGGCGTTGATGACCGCCACGCTCTTCTCGATGCGATCACGTTCGGTGTCGTCGAGCCCGATGGTCGCCTCGTCGGCCGACGCATCCAGATCCTGTTCCGAAACATCCTCGGCGAAGGACACCTTCACGAGCCGGCTCTCGAAGTAGACCGGAACGGTGGCGCCGTCTTCGACGGCCCGGGTCAGGTCGTAGATGTCGATGTAGTCGCCGAAGACGTCGCGAGTATTGCGGTCCTCGAACGAGATCGGCGTACCGGTGAACGCGATCAACGTGGCGTGAGGCAGTGCGTCGCGCAGGTGTCGTGCGTAGCCGTCGAGGTTGTCGTAGTGACTGCGGTGCGCCTCGTCCACGACGACGATGACGTTGCGGCGGGCGGTCAGGAGTGGATGGCTGGCACCGGAATCCCGCTCGTCCTTGGTGCGACCGAACTTCTGCAACGTGGTGAAGTAGATGCCACCGGTGGTACGGCCGGACAGTTCCTGCCGGAGCTCCTCGCGCTTGCGCACCTGCTGCGGCTGTTCGGGAAGCAGCCGCGACCGCAGGAACGTCTCGTAGAGCTGGCCATCGAGTTCTGTGCGGTCGGTGATCACCACGACCGTCGGGTTGGCGAGCGCCGGGTGTCGGATCACCTGGTTGGCGTACAACTCCATCTCCATGGACTTGCCCGAGCCCTGGGTGTGCCACACGACGCCGGCCTTGCCGTTGCTGGCCACCGCCTGCACCGTCTTGCCGACCGCCTTGCTCACCGCGAAGTACTGGTGCGGCTTGGCAATCCGCTTCAGCAGACCGTTCTCGTCCCGGTCGAAGGCGGTGAAGTGGCGGAGCAGCTGCAGGAAGCGTTCCTGGTTGAACAGTCCGTACAGCGCGGTGTCGAGCGGCGTCGTGCCGTCGGTGAGGGTCTCGGTCGTGACGGGGGTGCCGTAGTCGTCGACGTTCCAGGGCGAAAAGTGGTTGAAGGGCGTGAACGGCGTTCCGTACCGCGCGGTGATTCCGTCCGAGATCACGTTGAAGACAGCGAACCTGAAGGCGAGCGGGAACTCCTTCAGATACGTCCGCAGCTGTGCGTGCGCCTGGACCAGGCCGGCGTTCTCGGCTCCGGCCTTCTTGAGCTCGATGACGCTGACCGGCATCCCGTTCAGGTACAGCACGACGTCGAATCGCCGGTGATAGTCGCCCTTCACCAGCGTCACCTGGTTGACCGCGAGCCAGTCGTTGTCGTCGGGTTCCGCCGACAGCAGCCGGATGGTCGGGGTGATCTCCTCACCCGACTCGTCGACGTAGGTGATCTTCCGGAGCCCCTCGGTGAGGAACTGGTGGATCGCCTCGTTCTCCGCGATGGCATCGGTCGACCCTGCCGTCGCGACGGCGGCGACGGCCTCGTCCACGACGTGGTCGGGCAATTGCGGATTGAACCGCGCGATCGACGCGCGCAGGCGCGGCACGATCAGAAGCTCGTCCCACGATGCCCGTTCACCCGAACCGGGCGCGATGTCCGCTCCCGCAGTGGGCCTCCACCCGAGTTCACCGAGAACGTCGAGGGCCATCTGCTCCCAGTCGTTCTCGGTCAGCGCGCGGCTTTCGATCACTGCTATGTCCTCCCTCACAACAACACAACAGGGCAAACAGTACCGGGCACCCGCAATGGCCATCGAAGGTCAAATCGCCACCTCTGATAACCCCAGTTATCAGGAATCTCTTTGGCATTGCGCTTCTCCGGTCCTCACGATGTGGTCATCACCTCAACCGAACCAGGGAGTCCGTTGTGACCGCTTTTCTCGGGCCCGAGCCCTCGTCCGATCCGCTTGGAACGACCGTCGTCGACACCCCGTCGACGCAGCCGTCGGGCAAGCGGCCGTTCTGGATCGGACTGAGTGCCGGCGTCGCCGCGACCGCGGCGGCAGTCGGCATCGCGTTCGGTGTCGTCACCGCCGTCCGGGCCGCGAGCGCACCCGGCTCGTTCGACATCACCGGGATGATCACGCTCACGGGCAAGACCACCTCGAGCGGACTTCCGACCGGATTCACGTGTGCCGGGGCCGGCGGATACAGCGATCTGTCTTCCTCTGCGGCGGTGACGGTTTCGGACGAGTCCGGAACCCTGCTGGCGAAGGGCCACTTCACCGGCAGCAGCGGCAGCTCCGGCTACTGCATCTTCGACTTCACCGTCACCGATGTCCCGCGCGGCAGCAAGTTCTACGAGGTCGAGATCGCCCACCGCGGCGGCCTGTCCTTCACCGAAGCCGAAGCCGAGAACGGCGTCGCGCTCTCACTGGGCGACTGACGCCCAGCTTCCATCCCATTCGACATCCATCAGAAAGGTCGACCATGACCGCTCCCCAGAATCCCCTGCCCGGACAGCCCAACCAGTTCCCGGCCACTCCCCCGGCGGTCCAGCCGCCGAAGAAGAAGTCCAAGAAGTGGCCGTGGGTGGTGGGTGCCATCGCCGCCGTCGTGGTGATCAGCGCGATCAGCAACGGCAAGGACGACGCGACACCCGCCGACGGTCAGGCAGCGGCAGCAGACGTCGTCGCGGTCGACGCGGCAGCACCCGCGGCTCCGGCGGCACCCGCACCCGCACCGGCACCGGCACCGGCACCGGCCGCGAAGAAGGCCCTGCCCGGATTGAACGCACCGGTCCGTGACGGCAAGTTCGAGTTCGTCGTCACGGACGTCGAGACGGGGCTCGGCACTGTCGGCGACAACCCGTTCCTCACCAAGAAGGCGCAGGGACAGTTCGTGATCGTGACGATGACTGTGCAGAACACCTCGGACAAGCCGAAGGGACTGAGCCCGAGCGACCAGGAGCTGTACGACTCCCAGGGGCGCAAGTTCACCGCCGACACGTCGGCGGGAATCGCCCTCGACTCGGACGTCTCGGTCTGGGACGAAATCAACCCGGGCAACAAGGTGACGATGAAGGTCGTCTACGACATGCCCGCCGACACCGCGCCGGCCGAGATGGAACTGCACGACTCGATGTTCTCGAGCGGCTCACGAGTCGCCCTCCAGTAGAGGGCCCGATCGGGCGGGCGCGAGCGCTGGGGGGTGCCCGCGCCCGCACCGACATATTTCGTAAAGCAGATCAAGGGGAGGAACAAGCATGACCGGCTCGGCCGCCGAACGCATCGCCACACTGGAGTACGCCGTGGGACCGCGGCGCGGAATCGTCCACACACACAATCCTGCGCGCTGGGGTGCCAGCGGAGCGGTGCGGCCCAGTTCGATCTCCGCGCCGCATGCTGCGGCCGTCGAATCTGCGGCATCGGCGTTCCACTATTCCGACGCCTGCGCGCTCTGGCTGCATCTCGCGCAGCCGGCGGCCGACCGCATCGAGATCACAATGCTCAACGACGACGCGCTGGTAGCCTCACCCGACCCGGAGGTCGTCTACCACCTCACCGGCGTCGACGGCGTCTGGCCCCGGGGCGAGGATCCACGCCGCTATACCGCAGTCCCGACCCGGGAAGTACTCGACGAACTGCTCGACAGGCTCGACGATCACAGTGGCCTGCTCGATGCCCGGCCGGCGAGTGCGCACGACATCTGGGATCACTTCGTCAAGCCTGACGAACGGACCGATCCTCGGGTGCGGGAAAGTATCGGGCCATACACGGGCTGGAGGCTGATTCCCGAGTCCTCCGTGCGCGTCGAGCCGCTGGGCCGGAACAACTTTCGAGAGGCCGATCGGGTGGCAGTCATCCAGGCGGTGATCGACAGCGCCGGTGGCACTGTCGCGGGGTGGTGCGATGCTCACGACGCGCTGTTTCGGCCGTCGGGGGTCGACGACAGTCCAGTCCTCGCGCAAGTGCAGGCACAGGATCTCGACGCGGACGATCGACGCCTGGTCCGCGAGCTCTTCCTCGATCTGGTTCTCTGGCAGGCGGATCGAACATCCGGCGCCCATCCGAGGACGACGCGGCACGACACGCTCGGCGTGCAGTGCCCCGCCGAAGTGGACGCCACCTTCCACGGGATCGGTCCGGATCCGGACGGCCGGAAGCTCTTCATCGGCGCGGGCAGGGACGGGTTCGAGTTTGCGGCGTACGACTCCGGTTCCGTCCCGGTGCTGTCGGAACCGGTGTATCGCGTGGTCGTGCCGCACGAGGGCATCCGCGCTCTCTGCGACCGACTGGGCGCACCCGCGCACGCGCACCCGCTGCCGGTCGTCAGCCTGTTCGCGGACGAGATCGCCGATCTCGGACCGCAGGAATGGCTGCGGCGCAACTCTGTGGAGGACTGGACCGAGGAACACCCCGAGCCCGTCGCGACCCCCACGTCGCGGGAACTCGCGGAGGACTTCGTCGCAGCCCTGCACCGCCCTCCCGCCGGCGGGCACGGATCGGGGGTCGGGCTTCCCGGCAAGACGGAGTTTCCCGCCACCTGGTCCCGGGAGACGGTGATGGCCCGGATCGAGTCGACGACGGTAGAACCGCAATCGCGGACGGTCATCGGCTGGACGGTGTTCGACGAACGCGAGTTCGACGGTGTCTGGGTGTGCGTGGTGTGGCGGCGCCGGCCGGACGAGGAGCCACGTGTGGTCACCGCGTATCCGCTGAGCGGCGACGGAGTGGTGTTCAACGAACTGCCTGACGACTATCCGAGGAATCTGGTGATTCCGACGGCGAACGACCTGTGCAAGGCAGTGGATTCGGCGCCGGATCAGCTGGTGCGCTTGGTCCGGAACACCGCATCCTGCGGCGAACCGTACGAGGCGATCCTCGCCGGCCTGCATGTGGCGACCGTGCACGGTATCGCGCTGCCGCTCGACCTCATGGACAACGTCGCGCAGCTCATCTTCGATAGGTTCTTCGACGACGCCGACTACGAGGAGCTGACCGCCGTGTTCTCGGCGCTGGCGGAGCGCGATCACCCGGGTTCGGTGTGGGGCCCCCAGGGATGGCTGGGCTGATAGGAAATCGTCGCGGCGGATAGGGAGTCGCCTCGGCCCTTCCGCGGCTCGATGCACCGGGCTCAGAAGGGCGCGGTGTCGTCGCACTCGACGACCGTGGGCGGCTCCGGTGGCGGCGCGGCTCGACGCCCTCGAAGGCTTGCGGGGAACCAGCTTTCGACGAGATAGTCGAGGTCGAGTTCGGCTTTCGAGTACCGGAGCCGTGCAAGGGTTCGTGAGTCGGTGAGCCGATCGACGAGTCGGGAATCGAGCCCGGCGCTGAGAGTCGGTTGCGGGTCCGAATCGGAGAACGGTCCTTGCGGATATGTCACGCTGGTCCGACCGGTGGGATCGATCCACTCGAGCCGGCCTTGCCCGACTTGGCGGACGGTCCAGTAGCCGAGGGTCTTGATCCGGTGGTGGGTCCGGCACAGGCACGCGAGATTCGACTCGACGGTGAGCCCGCCGCGATCCGGGTTCTCATGATCGAACGGGACCGTGTGGTCGAGGTCGCATGCGGTGGCGGGCGCGGCGCAGTTCGGGAAGCGGCACACGCCGTCCCGTGTCCTGACGATGTCCGCCAATTGGGAGCTCGGACGATAGGTTGTTGCCCGCAATCGTTCTCGCGTTCTGGAAGCGAGCGATTGTGGAGATTGTTCGGGGGACGGAAGTGTCGGTCCGATCCCGAGCACCGGCCCGGTGTTGCTGTCGCCGGTGAGCCTGGCTCGATCTGCCGCGGAAAGCGTCAGGACCTGCTTCCACGTGGCGTCCGCAGCGAGTTCGCGGGCCAGATCGGCGTCTATCGCGCCGTGTCCCGACAGGTACCCGGGGGCGTCGTCGAGTCCCAGCAGTGTCGACGCATCGACTCCGACGAGCACCTGTACCTGGACGCCGGCGCGGTTCTTCGCTGTGGTGTCGGTGCGGGCGGTGCAATCCACGCTGCCGCAGCGGCACTCGAGGTGGGTGTGGCCGGCGGCGAGAGCGACGAGCGCGTCTGCCCGGCGCTGCGCATGGGTCCGTGGGTCGTGTCCGCAGACGTCGAAGCTCATGGCCCGGAGTCGGGTTGCGAGGATGCGACCGCCCTCGGCGGGCAGCAGTCCGTCCAGGTGCGACATCGCGTGGTCGCCAGCAATTACTCTCACGTCGCGGTCCTCGACAGCACGTCGGCGCCGTTCTCGCGCGCCGTCAGGGTCGAGCCTCGCAATCAGACGTCGGGCACGCTCCTTCAGTCGCGTGGTGGTCGACTGCGCCGCACCGTCGAGCAGGCAGCGCTCGATCTTCTCCAGCTTGTCGTCGGAGACATTCGCCAGCGCCTCCGACAGCGCGTGGGCTTTCGCGAGGTCGATCCGCCCAGCCTGGAACTGGGCACGAACCTGATGCAGTCGCCACCGCAGGTCACAGCCGAGCCCGATCATTCGCCGGGCGGACACCTCAGTGAGCCCGAGGAGGCCGGCCACCTCGACGTGCGCGAACTCGCCGTGGTGCGCCTCGTTCCTACCGAGACGCGCATCCTCTTCGCAGCGGGTGACGAACAGCGTTGTCACCGCATCGATCTCACTGAACTGTTCACGCGCGATACGGGCGTGCCGCTCGACGAGGACGGCGGCCACATCCGCGTCCGCCGCCTCAGCCAACACCCCCGTATCGAACATGCTTTCGACTCTAGTGGAGCCCTCCGACAATCTCAGGCGTTTGCCGCGTTCTCACTCGCCCGACCCCTGGGCGAGGCGTCGGTTCAGTTCTGCCGAGCGCTGCGCCACTCGACGCGCGATCTCGGCGACGCGCTCCTTGTCGACGTGCATGCCCGCGGCGAGCGCTTCGGCATCGGTGCGGCGATCGTCAGCTTCGTCCAACCTGTCCCCCACTTATCCTTGGCCGGGCCGGTTCTCGATCAGCGAGACCCGTTCCGCCGTTGCTTGCCGAGCGCGGTTGCCGCCTTCTGCGGCATCTTCCGCGGCGGGCCGGTCACCGCCCGGGACGGCACGGGTGTGGGTAGCTGGCGGTGTCTTGAGGCGAGTGCATGAATCGCGTCGCGACCCTCCGCGCGGATCTTCGCCATCCCAGGAACCTCGCTCGGCACCGCCTTCTCCAACGGCGGCGCTCCGAGCGCGGCAAGGGCTCTTCGGGCCGAAGCGATCTCCTTCTCCAGGTGCAGGCATGTGGCACAGCGCCAGCCGGACTCGAACCGCGACAGGTTCTTGACGACCAGGCACACTCCACACCGTTTCGGCTGCGGCGCCGGAGCGGGCTTCGGCACCGGCGTCGTCGTCGGTTTCGCCTGCGTCTGTGGAACCGGTACCGGCGGGGCCGGTTTGGGATTCGACTGCACCACCGGAGCAGGCCTGGCCGGTTGCACGGGTTTCGGCGGTTGCACGGGTTTGGGCGGCTGAATGGCAGACAGTTCGGCTTCGAGTTTCGCTACCCGCTCACTCTTGCTGTCGAGCAGCGCCGCGAGTTCACTCGCAAGCCCACTGGGAGACTGCTCGAGATAGACGAGCTCCGCCTTCGCCTGCTGATACTCCTCTTCGAGTTGCACCGCGCGACGACGGTCGACGATGGCGGTCTCACAGGCCGCCAGCCCGCCCGCCGGCAGTGTGGATTCGCCGAACACGGCCATCGCGAGTTCGGTGCGGGCACGGTTCCAGGCCCGTACGCGCGACTGGAGGTCGACCTCGAGGGATTCCTCTTCCAGGACGAGCGCGAGCGCAAACTCGAGCTCGTCGGACAATGCCCGCGCGGCACCTCGCGCCCGACTCAGCAGTTCATCCAGATCGTCCATCGAACTTGCCAATCCTCAATCCCCCCTGTGTTGGTGCCAGCTTCGTCAACGGGACGCCTCAGGAGCAGTCCCCGGGCTCCCCGTACTTGACCACCGCTAGCACGGCATCACCCTCGGCGATCGGAGTGCCCGCTGCGGGGCGTTGCTCCACGACCACCCAATTGCGATCCGAGATCTGCATCCGGCCCTTACCGGTCGCATCCTCGCTCCGGGAGTAGAAGACTCCGGCCTCCTGGATCGTGTCCTGCGCCTTCTGCAGATTCATGCACTTCACGTTCGGCATCAATGCCTGGGCAGCTCCCCGACCGGCCGACGCCGCCGAGGTCGGCTGCGGTGCGAGCGGCGCCAGCCCGGCCGGGGCGGCGGGGACCGCGGGTGGCGGTGCCAGCGTCGCGGGCGTTCTGCTGGTGTCCTCCGTCGACGAGTCATGGTCGAGTCCATCGCTGATGTCGCCGATGATCCCGATCAGGACGAACGCAGCAGCCACTGCGGATGCGATGACGACACCCCGGCGAACAGGCTGCTTCGTTGGCGCCTCCGGCGGCGGGGCGAAGGCCGCGGACGTATCGCCGGCAAGGAACGCCTCGTGCCCGGCCTGGGCGCGGGCGGCCAGGGCGTCCTTCTCGGCCTTGATCCTGGCGAAGTGGTTGCGAATCGGTCGACCGACGGCGAGATACCACAGGCCCGCCGCCATGATCAGGGAGATCCCGACGGAGCCGAAGTCGAGTTGCACGAGGCTGACGATCGCCAGCCAGGTCACGACTCCGGCGAAGAATCCGGCGAGGACGCGAAGATACGGAATTACGGCGTTCATCATCTTCCTGGTGCTGCGCAGGGAAGGGCTAGATTGCCCTTCGATTCGGATGTGATTGTGACAGGCGCCACTGACATTTCGCGCGGGTGTCGCGCCTACGACTCCGTGACCAACACGACCAGACGATCGAACAGAGCCGGCATCGTTCCGTTGTCAAAGACGCCGACGAGCGCTCCCTCGCAGAATCGATCAGCGAGAACCAGTCTCGTCAGAAGACCCAGCACCTCGGCGACATCGAAAGCAGCCACGACTGGGCCGACGTCTCCGCGCTCGGGCAGCCGCCCGACCGCCGGCTCGGCAGCACCGACGAAAGCGCGATCCAGGAGACCCTTCGAGTCGAGCCACCTCACCGACTCATCGACCAGCGGGTCCTCGACCGTGTACCCGAATCCCAGGGCGCCCGCCCGGGTCGGCTCTGAACGCTTCACGTATCCGAATTCGCCTTCGTGCAGTCGAATTCGTTCGACGAGCATCCGCAACTCCGCGATGTCCTGCGAGTGCAGTGCGGCCAGGACGCCTTCCGGTGTCCGGAAGTTCTGATCGGTCATTGCCTGTCCCCCCCACCTCTCAGTGTGCAATCAGCGAGTACCCCGAACGTTCAGCGACTCTCTTCTGGTCGGAAGTCGAGCAGACGTTCCAGGAGCGGCGGCAGCAAGCCGAACTCCAGCGCGTTGTGGGTCGCCCGCTCCGATGTGCGATCGACGCCGATGGTGCTGGCGATCATCCCGAGAATCTCGGTGGGACCGAGTTGCGGGGCAAGATTCCGCATGCCCATCAGGTCCAGCCGGTTTCCCACCCGATTCAACGCGGCCCGATCGAAATCGGTGACGATCAGATCGTGGTCATGGAGAAAGCTCACGACCTCTTCCACGAGCGGATCGGGTACGTCTTCACGGTCCCACGGGGCGGCGCGGAAGTTCGATCCGTCCGCGGGCCAACGCGTATCGATCCGCTCGACAAGCGACCGAAGCTGCGCGCGCCCAGGCTTCTCGGTCGAGGTCGGCGATCACTTGTGGGGCCCCGGATTCGACGATCCCTGGCTGCCCCGCGTCCGTTCGCGCCTCGTCGCTCACAGCACCGCTTCGACCTGACGTTCCGCATCACGGACGCGAAGTTCCCCAGACATCAGACGTGGAAGCAGCGCGTCGCGGGTGGCGGCGAGGGTCTCGGATTCCTGTTCAGCAAGCAGCGCACGTTCCCACAACGCAGTCATGAACGAATCGCGCTGCTCAATGACAGAGCGGGAGGGGACCTCGACCAACTCGTCCAGGTGGCGGCGCTGGATGTGTCCCATCGTCGTGGCCTTGTCCGCGGCAATGTCCTTGAACTGTTGCAGCTTCCGCTGAATCAGCTGATAGACCAACCACGATGGGTATCCCTCTGCAGGAATCACCTTGAAGATGTGCTGGTTCACAATGGCGTCGTCACGGAACCACCGATGCAGGGTCAACGAGCCCGACCAAGCGAAAAGGATGTCTCCTGCCCGCGCGACGAACTTGTCGTCGACCTCGATGTCACTGAACACAGTCGACCCGCCGATACCCGAATTCAGTTCAGCAATCCGAACCACAACACGGCCGGTTCCACTCGCACCCTTGGTGAACGCCTTTCCGTTGACGAAGTCAGCAGTCGCCGAGAGAGGAACAGTCGACGATTCTTCGAGCATCTGAGCAAACGTGATCGAAGCCAGCTCCTCAACCTTCTCGGTCAGCTTGCGATTCCCGGCGATCTTGTCGTCGAGGGCACCGAGGATTCCGGCAATAGCACACTGTTGCGCGAGGGACGAATGGACATCCAGATGCAGCTTGCCGAAATCGCCCTTCTTGAAATGCGGAATCATCGTCCCCACATGCATGTTCTCGATTTTGCGTCGAGTGTCAGGGTTCTTCAGTAGATAGTAGAGGTAGCGAGGCGTGACCTTCGCCTGATCGGCCCGTAGCGAGACCATATCCTGCGCAATACAGAACGGTACCGGGTCAGGCACCATCGCAATCCGTCCCGGACTACCTTTACATACGAACAGAATATCGTTCGGCTCCGGGTGGCCTCGAAACCACTCGCTATACGTCTGGCGATCGACATACCTGATGTTCTCAGAAACAGGATAAAGTTGATCTTCCTTCAGGCAGTTGGTTGCAATCAACGGAATCCCCGAATCCGCTGTTGGGCAGGATCTTCCACGGTTATCAACGATCTCCGACAACAACTCCGGGAGGGAGTAGCGAGCCAAGACAGGAGCACTCACAACACCCTCCCCAACTGCTCGCGCACGACGGCTTGCAATCGCGCCGACTCGTCGAACTGCTCGAACAGTTCCTTGGTCAACCGCTCCAGCTTCTCTGCGATCGGTTCGCCGTCGTCCTCAATCGGAGCAGCGCCGACGTACCGGCCCGGAGTGAGGGCGTAGTCCGCTTCCTTGATCTCCGCGAGAGTGGCCGAGTAGCAGAAGCCGGGTTCGTCCTCATAGACAGCACCGGAAGCAGATCCCGTTCCGCGCCAGGCATGGAACGTGCCAGCGATCTTGGCGATGTCGTCGTCGCTCAGCGCCCGCTCGGCGCGGTCGACCATGTAGCCCAGGTTGCGGGCATCGATGAACAGAACCTGGCCCTGGCGGTCGATCTTGCCCTTCGGCCCGACAGCCTTGTCTTTCGCGAAGAACCACACGCACACCGGGATTCCGGTGCTGCGGAACAGCTGTGTGGGCAGCGCGATCATGCACGAGACCAGGTCGGCCTCCACCAGCTGCGCCCGGATCTCGCCCTCGCCACCGGAATTCGACGACATCGACCCGTTGGCCATGACGACACCGGCGCTGCCACGCTCGGCGAGCTTCGAGATGATGTGCTGGATCCACGCGTAGTTCGCGTTGCCCGCCGGGGGAACGCCGAACTTCCAGCGCTTGTCGTCTTCCTTGCGTGTCCAGTCTTTGATGTTGAACGGCGGATTGGCAAGGATGAAGTCTGCCAACAGGTCCGGATGCTTGTCCTGGGCGAACGTGTCCTCCCAGCGGTCCCCGAGGTTGCCGGTGATGCCGTGGATCGCGAGGTTCATCTTCGCCATCCGCCACGTGCGCTCGTTGAGCTCCTGGCCGTACACCGCCACCTCGGTGGGGTTGCCGCCGTGCCGCTCCACGAACTTCTCGGTCTGCACGAACATGCCACCCGAACCACAGCACGGGTCGTACACACGACCGCTGTACGGCTCGAGCATCTCGACCAGTACCCGCACCACCCCGGCGGGCGTGTAGAACTCGCCGCCGCGCTTACCCTCCGCACGCGCGAACTTCTCGAGGAAGTACTCGTACACCTCACCCAGCAGGTCCCGCGCCTTCGTCGCGCCGTGACCGGTGAAGCGGGTGTCGCCGAACAGGTCGATCAGTTCACCGAGCCGGCGCTGGTCGACGCTCTGGTTATTGAAGATCGTCGGAAGCGTGCCCGCCAAAGTCGAATTGGCTGCCATCAGCTCACGCATCGCAGCGTCGATCAGCTCACCGGCCGTGCGTCCCTCGACACCGACAGCTTCCTGAATGCCCTTCGCGTTCTCCGCAAGGAAGCTCCACCGCGCCGGCTCCGGAACCCAGAAGACACTGCTGCCGAGGTATTCGTCCTCGTCGTCGATCAGCGTCGCGATCTGATCCTCGTTCATCCCCTCCGCCAGCAGCTCCTCACGGATCTGGCCGCGGCGCTCGTCAAACGCGTCGGAGACGTACTTGAGGAACACCAGCCCGAGGATCACGTCCTTGTACTGCGAGGCGTCCATGGACCCGCGCAGCTTGTCCGCGGCCTTCCACAGAGTGTCCTTGAGTTCCTTCATCGTCGACGGCGCGGAGACCGCAGACTTCTTCCTCGATGGCATCGTCAGCCTTTCTCTGTGACGGTCTGTGGTGCCGGTGCGACGGTGAGCGCTCCGTGCGCCACGCCGTCCACCAGCGTGGTGGTCAAGTCTTCGAGGGTGCCGAGCAGCCGTCGGGCAGCCGCCCGACGCTCCCGGAGGTCGGCGAGCGCGGCAGTGACCGCACCCACCTGATCGGCCTGCACTCGCGGGATCTCCCAGGTCTTCCAAGCCGATCCGCTGCGGATCGCGCCCGGCGGTTTGGCCCCCACCCTGCGGCTCTGCAGATGCCGCGCAACGAGTTCGGGTACCAGCCCGGAAGCGCCCACGTCCGCGATTCGGAGGATCCGGGCCGGCCACATCACCACCGACGACCCCTCGACGTCGACGATCACCCCGAACGACGGGCTAGTGCAGAACACGATGTCGCCCGGCTCGGTGTAGCGGCCACTGGGGTAGTCGGTGACGAACGTCAGACGGTCGATGCCCCGCGATCCGACTTCACAGCGACCGAGGATCTCGTCGGTACCGATCACCGGCACCGAACCGCGCGCCTCGATATCGATGGCATCGATCCGGTTACCGGGCAGCACCCGGAGCTCCTTCGCGGCGGCCAGTTCTCCGGCCGTCTGGAACCGCGGGCGCCTCGTCGTCCGGTATTCGACCCGCAGATCGAGCCCACCATCGACAAGTCCGGCAGCGCTGTCGAGCGCACCCACCAGTTCGAGCACACGTGCCGCGGCCTCACCGGCGTCGACCGGAGGACGATGCACCTTCGGCTTCGCCGTGAGCACCCCGCCTGCGGCGAGCAGTTCCGCAGTCTTGTAGAAGTGGCCAAAGCGAAAGGCGTGTGCACGCACGGACTCCCACGGACCCATCGCGGCAGTGACGTCGGCGATCACTCCGTCGATGACGTCGTCGGTGAGCTCGACAGCGCTGAGATCGGCCAACACCGTGCGCCGAGCGGCGGCCGGAATCGTTCGGTCCACCGCGCCCAGTACCCACAGGGCCATCGACAGACCCGGCCGCGAGGGAAGCAACCCCTCCGACAGCCGGACGACTGCACGCAGGTGACCCGAGCGCAGCAGATCCGAACGCAGCGCTTCGGCTTCCCGCTCACGTAGCGGGTCGGCAAACGTCGCCGCCGGGCCGATGATCACCGCGCTCTGCCCCGGACCCATCTGCAACGAGATGTTCTCGATCTCCGCGAGGATGTCGACGTCCGTGTAGCCAGTCGTGGACGACGACGGGTACTGCGTCAGAAACACCGCCGGACGGTCGACGCTGAAGTCCGCCCCGAACCCCTCCTCCGGCAGACTCTCGCGCCGCAACCCGTGCACCGCGAGCCGCCGCAGCGCCAGGCGCGCAGTCGGAGTGGACGAACCTCCCGTCATGACGGTCGGCTCCGCGTACTCGGGCAATGCGGCTCGCAGCGCGATCAGCAAGTCGGTACTCGCCGGCGCCGGATCGATGAACAGCGTGTCGGTGTCTTCCGCGAGTGCGACACTCACTCGTGCTCCCAGAGACAACGCCGCAGCGCCGAGGGCACTGTCGGACAGTTCGGGTCGCTGCATCCGGAAACGGCGCGCCATCACTGCCTCGAACGCATCGACCGAAGTGAACGCGGCGTCGGACATCCGATCCGTGTACCGCGCAAAGGTGGCGAGTTCGTCGCCGAGGGCCTCGAGCTCATCACAGAGAAACTCGTTGTCGGGGTCGAGCTCTTCGACCTCGTCGAGCAGGTCGTCGGGCGTGAGATCACCGAGACGCTCCCCCAACATCACTTTGACGGCCAGCAGGGCCGTGATGCCGTCGATCACCGCGTGTGGGTGCATTGAGGTCTTGTGGTCCAGCGCGGCATGGATCGCGACGTCCTCAGCGAAGGAGATGTTGTTACCGAGGCCTCGCGACCGCAGCCACTCGACCACCTCGTCGGCATCGAACTTGTCCAGGACACCGTCGACGACGGTCGGCCTCGGGAAAGGGCGATCATCGCCGCAGTACCTCTGTGCCCATGCGGTGACGACCGGGCGCTGCACCTTGGCGAGCTTCGCGATGTCCGGCCGGGTGAGGAGAAGGGGTGACTGTTCTGACTCGCGCATGCGTCGGACTCCCCCCACCTCGATCCGGCCTCGGTCGACGGCCGCCCGAGCAATCTATCCGATCGGGCCGATCGCCCCGCCCCAAATGCACGAGCGAGCGTCGATAACCCCGGTTATCAATCTTCATCACGTTGCTGTCGTACGTACCGGGCATTCTGTTCGGTGTTACCCGAACAAAGGATCCGAACGAAGGAGAAAGCCCGTGCTTGCCGTGATCCACGCCCGCAAGAACCGCTGCCTCGACGGCGGTCTCGCCCGCGCCGTCGCCGTGTGGCAGGCGAACGACGAAACGCACACGCGCCTGTTCGTCCGCGACGATGCAACCGACGCGTCGTACTTCGCGGCGGCGCTCGATGCGTTCTCGTTCCTCCTCGACCTCTCCGCCACCCGCGCGGAGCCCATCCTGCTCCACCTCACCGACAACACCCTCCGCAAAGAGATCGATCACGTCCTCGACGCATTCCCGTCGATCACGATCGTCGGGGTGGCCCGGGGCGCCGTCGCGGATCTCTCACGCGTTGGTCTCGATGCCCTCGATGCCGATGCCGGCGCACGGACGACCGCACGCGAGGAGCTCGAGCGCCTGCGAATCGCGGCGCTGCCGGAGCTGACGGTCGCCACGGATGCCTCCAAGTCACGCCGCCGGGGAGTCGGCGTGGCCTGTGTGAGCGAAGAGGGCAATCGTCATCAGCGGATGGTCCCGAACGTCAAGACGGTGCTCACCGGTGAACTGCTCGCGATCGAACTCGCGATCGACCGGTTCACCGACCGCCGGCTCCACATTCTCACCGACAGTCAGGCGGCACTGCAGCACCTCGGGGTGCTGCAGTCGAACTGGCCGCTGCCACGCGATGGGGAGGCCGCGGTGGTTGCGGACCGCATCAGGCACTCGTTAGTCGGTCGACACGTCCGTTTCTCCTGGGTGCGCGGGCACAGTGGGCACCTGTTGAACGAGACCGCCGATCGGCTCGCCGTGGCGGTCCGACGCGCCCACGAGGCGCAGATCCCGACCGAGATTCGCCGGGCCGTCGCGGAGCGCATCGTCGAACCGGTCCTCGCCGCAGCCTGATTCAGGCCCTCAGAGCAGGCTGATCGAACTCGACCGTCGAAGCTTGCCCGACGAGGTCTTCGGGATCGACCCGGGCCCGAGGACCGCGACGTTGCGCGGGCGGACGCCGACCTCGGAGACCACGGCGTGCGCGACCTCCCGCTCGATCCGCTTCACCTCGTCCTCGTCGTCGATTGCGTTGGTCTCCACAGCAACTGCGAAGCTCTCCCGCTTGTCGCCGGCATCGAGGCGGATCGCGACTGCGTTGCCGGGGCGCACCCCCGCGACCGATCCGGCGGCGCGCTCGATGTCGGTGGGATAGATGTTGCGGCCGCCCATGATGATGACGTCCTTGACGCGTCCGCACACCACGACCAGCCCGTCCTCGGTGAAGTAGCCGATGTCGCCGGTGTTGATCCAGCCGTCGTCGTCCTGCGTCGGCACCGGCCCGTCGACGGTGAGATAGCCGGGCGTGACGGACTTTCCACGTAGTTCGATCACGCCGACGGCGCGGCGCGGCAACTCCAACCCGTCCCGCGCGACCACCCGCCCCTCGAGTCCCGGCACCAGCGGCCCCAGCGTCGGGAGGGGTCGAGCGTTACTTCGGTTGGAGCGCACCGCCATTCCGCCGGCCTCCAAGAGGTCCGGGTCGACGTGGTCGAGCACCATGCCCTGCCCGGGTTCGGGCACCGACACCGCGAGGGTCACCTCGGCCATCCCGTACGTCGGGGCGAGCGCCATCGGATCCAGGCCGAATCGGGCGCCGGCCTCGGCGAGCGCGATCATCGTGTCGGGATCGACCGGCTCGGCCCCGTTGAGCAGGCACCGCATGGTCGACAGGTCGTACTCGCCCTCGGGCGCCTGCGCCAACCGGCGGGCGAGCAGAGAGTACGCGAAATTCGGTGCCGCGGTGAGTGTTCCGCGATACTTCCCCATCAGTTCCGCCCACAGCAGCGGCGCATTCAGGAAGTCGAGCGGGGTGATGTGGACCGTGGTGGCGCCGATCTGCATCGGCACGGCGAGGAAGGCGATCATGCCCATGTCGTGAAACAGGGGCAGCCAGCTGATCATGACGTCGCGGTCGGGGTTGAACTTGACGCGGTCGATCATCGCGTAGGCGTTGGCGTAGAAGTTGCCGTGCGTGAGCTGCACGGCCCTCGGCGAACCGGTGGACCCGGAGGTCAACTGCTGCAACGCAATGTCGGTCTCGGACGTGTCGACCGGGTCGATCTCACCGCCCGCACGCATCTCGTCGATGGTCACGACCTTGATCCCGCGCTCGATCAGCAACGGGACCGCCGCCTCGAAGGGCGACCCGATGATCACCGCGGTCGCCGCGATCATCCTGATGATCATCTCGGTGTCCTGCACCCACACCTGCAGGTCGGTACGCGGCGTGGGCTGGTGCAGCATCGTCACCGACGCGCCCCGCATCCACGTCGCCTGACAGGCCGGGGCGATATCGACGGGCATGCCGGCCAGAACGCCGATCGCGTCGCCGTGCTCGATCCCGGCGTCGGCGAGCGCACCGGCCATGCGGCGCGCAATCGCGTGGACCTCGCCCCACTCCTGGCGCAGCGGCGCGTCGGGTTCGCCGGTGATCAGGGCCTGCGAACTCGTCGCGGCCGTGGAATACATCTCGTCGGTGAACTTGCTCATCGCAAACTCCTGCCGGTCCCTGTCGGGACACTACGACTGTCTCCCCCGGTTCCCGACACGTATATCCACAAGCGGTGCCGACCTGTTACCCGTCGGCGGTGCCGAACTCGGACCACGTCGGCAGTGCCGACCTCGGACCACGTCGGCGGTGCCGACCTCGGACCAGCACAGCGCCCGCGTACCCTGGTATCGGTTTCTCACCACCGCTTCATCGCCCGGACTCCGRCCACGAACCTGAGAGGCTCACCCGTTGACTAGCGCGCCCGACTCGGCCGAGCTCACCACCGCCGAGACGGCGTCCACTGCGGGTGCCGTTCCCAAGTCCCTGAAGGCCGAGGCCACCCGGCGGCGCACGTTCGCCGTCATCTCTCATCCCGACGCCGGTAAGTCGACTCTGACCGAGGCTCTCGCGCTGCACGCGAAGATGATCTCCGAGGCCGGCGCCGTGCACGGCAAGGCCGGCCGTAAGTCGACCGTCTCCGACTGGATGGAGATGGAGAAGGCTCGCGGCATCTCGGTGTCGTCGACGGCGCTGCAGTTCAACTACCACTCCGACGAGACCCCCGACGACCAGATCAACGTCATCAACCTCGTCGATACCCCCGGTCACTCCGACTTCTCGGAGGACACCTACCGCGTGCTCACCGCTGTCGACGCGGCCGTGATGCTCATCGACGCCGCCAAGGGCCTCGAGCCGCAGACCCTGAAGCTGTTCCAGGTCTGTCGCCACCGCGGCATCCCGGTCATCACCGTGATCAACAAGTGGGACCGCCCGGGCCGCACGCCGCTGGAACTGCTCGACGAGATCAACGACCGTATCGGCCTCGTCCCCACCCCGCTGTACTGGCCGGTCGGCATCGCGGGCGACTTCCGCGGTCTGCTGCGCCGCGGCCTGGGAGACGCTGCGGGCGAGCCCGTCGAGTACATCCGCTTCACCCGCACCGCCGGTGGCGCGAAGATCGCTCCCGAGGAGATCCTCGACGCCGACGCGGCCGCGGCTCGCGAGAGCGACGAATGGGTGACCGCGGCCGAGGAGAGCGAACTGCTCTCGGCGAGCGGCCAGGATCACGACCAGGAACTGTTCCTCGCGGGCCAGACCTCGCCGGTGATCTTCGCGTCGGCGATGCTGAACTTCGGCGTCCGTCAGATCCTCGACACCCTCGTCGCGCTCGCGCCGCCGCCGGGTGTGCGCAAGGACATCGCCGACAAGCCGCGCGAAGTCACCGACCCGTTCAGCGCCGTCGTGTTCAAGGTGCAGGCCGGCATGGACACCGCGCACCGCGACCGCCTCGCGTTCATGCGCGTGGTGTCCGGTGTGTTCGAGCGCGGCATGGTCGTCACGCACGCGCAGACCGGCAAGCCGTTCGCGACCAAGTACGCGCTGACCGTCTTCGGGCGCGACCGCACCACTGTCGAGAACGCCTACCCCGGCGACATCGTCGGCCTCGTCAACGCCAACGCGCTGGCGCCGGGCCACACGCTGTTCACCGACAAGAAGGTGGAGTTCCCGCCGATCCCGTCGTTCGCGCCCGAGCACTTCTCGGTGCTGCGCGCCGAGAGCGCCAGCAAGTACAAGCAGTTCCGCCGCGCCGTCGACCAGCTCGAATCCGAGGGCGTCGTGCAGATCCTGCGAAACGACATCCGCGGCGACGCGTCGCCCGTCATGGCGGCCGTCGGCCCCATGCAGTTCGAGGTGGTCGCGGCCCGAATGAAGGCCGAGTTCAACGTCGAGGCACGGATGGAGCCGCTCGGCTACGCGCTGTGCCGCCGCACCGACGCCGAGTCCGCCGTCGAGCTGGGCCGCCAGCGCGGCGTGGAGGTCTTCACCCGCACCGACGGCGTGTTGCTCGCGCTGTTCAGCGACAAGTGGCGCCTGCAGTACATCCAGAAGGAGATGCCGGAGCTCACGCTCGAGCCGCTCGTGGCCGCAGGCGACTAGTGAGCGTTCTGCAGACGCTGTTCGACGCCGAACTGCACATCGGCGGCGCCACGATCCTGTGGCGCGAGATCATCGGGAACGGTTTCGGCATYGCGTCCGCGATCGGCGGCATGAAGCGCGTCGTGTGGGCGTGGCCGGTGGGCATCATCGGCAACGCCCTGCTGTTCACGGTGTTCATGGGCGCGCTGTTCCACACCCCCCAGGACCTCAACCTGTACGGCCAGGCCGGCCGCCAGCTGCTGTTCATCACCGTGAGCGCGTACGGCTGGACACGCTGGCTGCAGTCGCGCAACGACTCCGGCAAGGCGGTACTCCCGCACTGGGCGTCCACCCGCGCGCGTATCGGCATGATCGCGACGATGGCGATCGGCACCGTCGTGTTCGCGAAGGTCTTCGAGGCGCTCGGGTCGTGGGGTCCGTGGCCCGACGCGTGGATCTTCACCGGGTCGATCCTCGCGACGTACGGCATGGCCCGCGGCTGGACCGAGTTCTGGCTGATCTGGATCGGGGTCGACGCCGTCGGCGTGCCGCTGCTCTTCAGCGGCGGCTACTACCCGTCGGCGCTGCTGTATTTGGTTTACGCGGGCTTCGTACTGTGGGGCTTCGCGGTGTGGCTGCGGATCCAGCGGCGGACCGTCGCCCAGCCGGAAACCACCGACGTCGCGCCGCGTCAGGAATGAACCACCGACCGGTCCCGTTGCAGCGGGTATGACACAGGACACAGCAGAGCCCTTGCACTTCGGCGCGTTCGGCGTCTGGCGTCACGCCTTCGGTCTGCCACCCGAGGTGGGCGCGGAAATCGAGCGCCTCGGATACGGCGCTATCTGGGCGGGCGGGTCTCCCCCGGCGGATCTGCAGGTGATCGAGGACCTCGTGGCGGGCACCGAGAAGATCACGGTCGCGACGGGCATCGTGAACATCTTCGCCGCACCCGCCGACGAGGTGGCGAAGTCGTACCACCGCATCGAATCTCGCCATCCCGGACGGTTCGTGCTCGGGATCGGCGTCGGCCACCCGGAGGTGCCCGGCATGGGTGCCGAGCGGCCCTACGAGGCCCTGGTCCGTTACCTCGACGTCCTCGACGACGCCGGCGTCCCGGTGCAGCGGCGCGTGCTCGCCGCGCTCGGTCCGAAGGTCCTGAAGCTGGCCGCGGACCGCTCCGCCGGGGCGCACCCGTACCTGACGACATCGCAGCACACCCGCGAGGCCCGCGAGGTGCTGGGCCCGGACGCGCTGCTGGCACCGGAACAGAAGGTGGTGTTGGGTACCGACTCGGACGCCGCCCGGGCGACCGGCCGCGAGGCCGTCGAGAACCCGTACCTGCACCTGCGCAATTACCGCCGCAACCTCGAACGTCTCGGCTTCCCGACCGCCGAACTCGACAACGGCGGCAGCGACCGCGTCATCGACGCCCTCGTCGCGCACGGCGACGCGGCCTCCATCGCGCCCCGGCTCACCGAGCATCTCGATGCAGGCGCCGATCACGTTGCGATCCAGGTACTGCCGATGGCCGGAGATCCGCTTCCTGCGCTGCGGGAGCTGGCCGCGGCGCTCGGGATCGCGCGCTCGTGATTCTCTAATCAACCCCTAAGACTTCGCTAACGGGAGCCGAGTTTTGCGCCCATAGCTTGGCTGGTGTCGGGGCCACCGGGGCTCCGACACCGAGCGAGGAGTCCGACCATGACCAAGTCCCTCATCCGCAACGTCACACGCCGCAAGGTCGCCGTCGCCGCCGCGAGCATCGCTGCAGCGGGCGCTCTTGCCGTCCCCGGCGTCGCCTGGGCGCAGAACTCCCTTCCCTCCGGCGAGCCGGTGGCCGTCACCTCCCCGACCGACTCCGCCCCCGCCGCGGTAATGACCGAAGCGTGCTCGACCGAGAACCTGTCGGAGGAGGAGATCCAGAAGCTGATCGCGGACGGTGCCGAGAACGGTCCGGTGGTCACCGAGGCCGGCGCGTCCACGGAAAGCACTGCCGCTGCCGAGCTCAGCGAAGCCGCGTACGTCGAGGCCGACGCCGCACCCGCCGTCACGTCGTCGACCGACAGCGCCGACGCGGTGATGATCACAGCGCGCGCCTGCTGAGCAACCTGAGGGACCGGGCACTATGGATCCAGTGACCGATAGCGCCCGTATCCTGCTCGTCGACGACGACCCCAAGGTCCTGTCATCCCTCACGCGGGGGCTCCGCCTGTCCGGTTTCGACCTCGAGACCGCGCCGGACGGGGCCTCCGCGCTGCGGGCCGTGAGCTCGTCGAACCCGGACGCGATCGTCCTCGACGTCAACATGCCGGGCCTGGACGGGGTCAGCGTCGTCACCGCTCTGCGCGCGATGGGCAACGACGTCCCGATCTGTGTCCTCAGCGCCCGCAGCACGGTCGGCGACCGGATCGCGGGACTCGAGGCCGGCGCCGACGACTATCTCACCAAGCCGTTCGAGCTGGGTGAGTTGGTCGCCCGACTGCGCGCACTGCTGCGCAGGGCACCCCGCAAGGACGTCCCGGCAGGTGTCGTCACCGTCGGCGAGCTCGAGGTGGATCTGCCCGGTCGACGTGTCCGCGCGAGGGGTGAGCGCGTCGAGCTGACCAAACGCGAGTTCGACCTGCTCGCCGTCCTCGCGGAGAACGCGGGGATCGTCCTCAGCCGGGTTCAGCTGCTGCGACTGGTGTGGGGCTACGACTTCGACGCGGACACCAACGTCGTCGACGTCTTCGTGACGTACCTGCGAAAGAAGCTGGAGGCGAACGGGATGYCCCGCGTGCTGCACACCGTGCGAGGAGTCGGATTCGTGTTACGGGATCAGCCGTGAGGCCGCGCCGACGCTCACTGTCCCTGCGGGCCCGCGTCGCGCTCGTCGCGGCGCTCGCCGCCACCATCGTGATCGCCGCGATCGGATTCGCCTTCGCGGTGTTCCTGCGCGTCAACAGTTCCGAACAACTCGATCGCACCCTGGACTCGGTGTCGCTGACTGTGCCGTCCGAGTCGGCGATCTCGGGATTCGGCGCCGCACCCACTTCACCCCTCGTCGAGAGCGACCCGGCGGTCGTCTCGACCCCCGCCGCGGAAGTCACCGACTCTGTCCGTGCGACCACGATCGACGGTGCTGCCGTCCGCGCCAAGGACGTCCCGATCATCGGCGCGGCCGGCACGTTGGTCGCCGTCTCGGTTCCCGAGGACGCGCTCAGCCGCGCCATCCGCGATCAGCAGTGGCAGGTGGCCGGCGCCGCGATCGTCGCCATCGCGGTCGCGGCCGGGCTCGGCTGGCTGCTGGCCGGGCGGGCGGTGCGCCCCCTGCAGCGGCTCGCCGCGGCCACCCACACCGTCGGCGACGAACTGCCCGCCGCCCTCCCCGACATCCGCGGGGCACGCGAGGCGGAGGAGCTCGCCGAAGCCATCGGACACATGTTGACCCGAATCGGTAAGGCGCAGAGCCGAACAGAGGCTGCCCTCGGGTCGGCACGCGACTTCGCGGCCGTCTCCGCCCACGAACTGCGCACCCCGCTCACCTCGATGCGCACCGACCTCGAGGTGCTCGCCACGATGCCCCTGTCCGACGAGCAGCGCGCCGAGATCGTCCGCGACGTGCTGGCCACCGAGCGACAGATCGAGAACACCCTGTCGGACCTCGAGAGCCTGGCCGTCGGTGAGCTGTCCGACGCCGACGATCACGAAGACCTCGACCTGGTGGAACTGGCGGACCGATGCGTGCAGGAGTCGGCCCGACGCCTGCCCGACGTGGCTGTCGAACTCTCCACCCCACCGTCCCTGCCGATGCGCGGGCTACCGTCGGGGCTTCGCCTGGTACTCGAGAACGCGGTCACCAACGCCGTCCGGCACGGGCGCGCCGACCGGGTCCGGATCACCGTCGCCGACAACGGCGACCGTGGTGTCACGATCGCGGTCGACGACAACGGGATCGGTGTGCCCGAGCACGAACGCGCGACGCTGTTCGAGCGCTTCGCACGGGGATCGTCCGCGCACCCGGAGGGATCCGGGCTCGGTCTCGCACTGATCGCGCAGCAGGCGTCACTGCACGGGGGCACCGCCGCGCTGACCGACAGTCCGCTCGGCGGTGCACGCCTGCAACTCGACCTGCCCGTGACCGTCTGACCGCGGCTACTCCGCCGGTTCGGCGGTGACCTCGGTGAACAGCGCCTCGATCGCCTCGGCGTCGATGTCGTCGACCGACGGCGGATTCCACGACGGATTGCGGTCCTTGTCGACCAGAACGGCCCGCACACCTTCGATGAAGTCCGCGTTGCGGGTGACCTCGGCGCCGAGTGCCAGTTCGAGATCCAGGCACTGCTCGAGGGTCAGGTCCGCGCCCCGGCGCACCAACTCGGCTGTGATCCACAGGCTGCTGGGGGCAACCGTGGCCAGCGCCTCGCGGGTGGCCTTGGTCCACTCGTCGTCGCCGGTCAGCCGCGCCACCATGTCGGCGACACTGCCCGACCCGAAGACACGGTCGATCTCGTCGAGCTGATCCGCCATCTCCGATGCCGGCGCCTCGGTGGCGTGACGCTCGATCGTGGCGACGACATCTCCGCCGCTGCGAATCGCTCGAATCTCGTCGGCGAGCGCGTCGAGCTTGTCGCTGGGCACGAAGTGGGTAGCCAGACCGGCGACGACGGCGTCCGCGCCCGACGCCCGGGCACCGGTGAGGCCCAGGTACATTCCCGTCGCGCCGGTGAGCCGGGGCAGGAAGTAGCTGGCACCGACGTCGGGGAAGAAGCCGATTGCGGTCTCGGGCATCGCGAGGCCGGCCTTCTCGGTCACCACACGAATCGATCCGTGCACCGAGATGCCGAGCCCACCACCCATCGCGTGTCCGTCGATCAGCGCGACATACGGCTTGGGGTAGTTCGCGATGAGCGCATTGAGCTGGTACTCGGTGGAGAAGAACTTGTGGACGGCGTTGTGGTCACGGTCCAGTGCAGACTGCCGCACCGACTTGATGTCGCCGCCTGCGCAGAACGCGCGCTCGGACGAACTGGTCACCAGCACCACGGCGATCGCGTCGTCGTCGCGCCACTGCACCAGTGCCGCGTGTATGTCTCGGATCATGCTCGCGTCCAGGGCGTTGAGCGCCCTGGGCCGATCGAGCACGATCTCTGCGACGTTCCCGTGTACCCGGGTCTGGATGAACGACGTCACCGGACCTCCTTATGTTCTTCTCGATCGGTTCACGGCCACAGCGCGTCGCGGGCCCAGCTCACACCCTCGACTTCCAGGCTGCGCCGGTACCGCACCCGCAGGTGCCGGCGGCCCGGATCGGCGTGCCAGAACTCCACCGTCTCCGGGACCAGACACCAAGCCTGCCAGGTGTCCTCGACGTAGGACGGATCGGCCTCCACCTCGGCCACCGACTCCCGCACCGCGGCGTCGTACTCCGCGACATCGGTGAGGATCTCGCTCTGCCGGCTCGCCGCGGCCACCGCACGCGCCGTCACCGAACGCTCCAGGAAGTCCCGTGCGCTGACGTCCGCGTCGCCGCGCACCACCGAACCCCGTACCCGCACCTGACGGCCCTGCTCCCGCCAGTAGAAGGTCAGCGCCGCAACCGGATCAGCGTCCAACTGCCGCGCCTTGGGTGAACGCCGGTCGGACGAGAACCACCATCCCGCCTCGGTGACGTCCTTGAGCAGCAGCGTGCGGGCATCGGGCGCGCCCGCCTCGTCCACCGTCGACAGCGTCGCGACGTGCGGTTCGACCACGCCGGCCACGACAGCCTCCTCGAGCCAGTCCAGGAACTGGGCCACCGGGTCGGCGGGCAGCGCGGCGGCGCCCGTGGCGCCGGGCATCGGGAGTCCGGTGGCGGGCGCGGTGGCCGACGCACCGGGAATGGCACGGATCCAACTACGAGTGTCCGGATACGACGCGCGGATCTGCCTGGCGGACATACGCGGAACCCTAGTCGTCTGCCAGAGCGTGCCGCCGTACGGCACGCTCGATTGCTGTGATGCGTCACACAGTCGAACCTGTGGATTCGTCGATTGACGTCGCCACATCGAAGGAGTGCCATGCATCTTCCGCACACCGCGCACACGGATCCCTCGCCGAAGGATTCGCGTCGCGCGCTGGTCTCGAGCTTTCTGGGATCGACGGTTGAGTACTACGATTTCCTGCTCTACGGCGCCGCAGCAGGTTTGGTGTTTCCTGCGCTGTTCTTCCCGGAGACGATGGATCCGGTACTGGGGTCGACGCTCTCGTTCATCATCCTGCTCGCCGGTTACATCTCGCGCCCGATCGGCGGCATCCTCTTCGGGCACTTCGGCGACAAGTTCGGGCGCAAGAACATTCTCGTCATCACCTTGATGATGATGGGGCTCGTGTCCGTCGCGATCGGCCTCATGCCGACCTACGAGACGATCGGAGTGGCCGCTCCGCTGATCCTGGTCGCCCTCCGCGTCATCCAGGGCCTCGCCGTCGGCGGCGAGTGGGCGGGCGCCACCCTCATGGCTGCCGAACACGTGAAGCAGGATCGTCGCGGCCTCGCCGCATCGATCGCCGTCACCGGCGGTCCCACCGGGTCTGTCCTTGCGACTCTGATTCTGGCCCTGTTTGCAGGGCTTCCGGACGAAGAGTTCCTCAGTTGGGGCTGGCGCGTACCGTTCCTGATGTCCGCTGCGCTGGTGATCGTCGGACTGTTCATGCGCTACCGCGTGACAGAGTCCCCGGACTTCGCCAAGGCTCGCGCAGCCGGTGAAGTGCACACCGGCACACCGATCCTCCGCGTTCTGAAGAAGTACCCCGCGTCCACGGTGTACGGGATCCTGGCCACGGCCGGACCGCTGTTCATGCAGGCGCTGCTCGCCGTCTGGGTCGTTCCGTACGTCGCGGCCCAGGGTGTGGTGCCGCGCCAGGACGCCCTCTACATGCTCACCTTCTCCAGCGTCGTCCACATCTTCGCGATCCCCTTCTTCGCCTGGCTCTCGGATCGATACGGACGCCGCCCGATCATGCTCGCCGGCGGGCTGGTTTCCGTCGTGCTCGTCTTCCCGATGTTCGCGCTGTTCAACTCCGACAGCTACTGGCTGGTCGCGATCGGCTTCCTCGTGGGCAATCCGATCATCCAGGCGTCGATGTACGGCCCCATCGGCGCTTTCCTCGCTGAGAAGTTCGAAACGCAGGACCGTTACACGGGTGTCTCCCTGACCTTCCAGTTCGGCTCCGTCCTCGGCGCCGGGACCGCACCGCTGATGGCGAACTGGCTCGTCGGACTCGGGAACGGCGGCGGTACCGACAACATCGCCTGGTACTTCATCGGGCTCATTGCACTGTCCGCCCTCGCAGTATTCCTGTCCAAGGAAACCCTGGTACGGACCAGCCGACCGGCCCCACGACCGGGCACCCGCGAACCCGTCAGTCCTTGACCGGACCCGACAGCATCCAGCGGTGCCCGAACGGGTCGATCAGCGTCGCGTTGCGGCGGCCGTGGTTCTCCGAGATCCACCGCTCCACCCTGCCGCCGGCGTCGCGGGCCCGTTCGAGCACCGCGTCGGTGTCGTCGACCGGCAGCATCAGGCTCACCGACGTGGCACCCGACTCCGGCGCGCTGAGCCCCATCTCCGGGAACTCCTCGGCCAGATAGATCATCCCGGACTGCAGCCGCAGCTCCGCGTGCCCGATCCGGCCGTCGTCCATCACGATCGGCTCGCCCACCACCTCGGCGCCGAACGCCTTCCGGTACCACTCGATCGCCCGCCCCGCCCCGCGCACCGTGAGATACGGCAGGGCGCCGGCAGCGGGGAGATCCGTCACGGGACGATCCCGGACGCCGTTCCGGACTGCGGCGAGCCGATGAGGGCCCACCGGTTCGACGTGAGGCGGAAGCTCGGCATGTCCGCGAGCGAGTACACCGACTCGTAGGTGCGCTCGTACGCGGTGTGCGCGATCTTCCACCGGCCGGCGGCGTCCCGCCGGTAGGTGTCCTCGTAGAAGGCCGCGCCGTGCATCAGCATCTGGTCGCCCGGCACCACGACGGTGTCGGACAGGTACCAGATCCCGGTCGCGGTATCACCGCTGACGTCGATCTCCGGGTGCCCGCAGTGGTGCTCGGTGATCACGTGCGGACCGAGGGTGTCCTGCAGGAAGGACACGAACGCATCCCGCGAATCGAACCGCAGGTGCTCGGCATACGTGGCCGTGGCATCGGGCAGGAGGGTGTCCGCGAAGTCGACCCACGACTTGGTGTCGAGGGCACGCACGTATCGGTACTTGAGCCGACTGATCTCGGCTATCGCCTCCAGATCCACGATGCCCGCCCTCCGCCCAGACCCGTACGGTACAAGTGCAGGCTAACCGTCACCACGGACGTATGGGGTCCGTAGTGCGATTATCGTTGCAGGGCAGCTACACCGCCGCGGCTCAGTCGAGCTCGGACGCGAGCTCCATCCACTGCTCCTCCGTGGCCTCCTTCTCGGCCACCACCTGCTTGAGCTCGGCGTCGAGCGCCATGAGCTTCGCGGGATCCGTCGCCGCCTCCGCCAGCTGGGCGTGCAGCTTCGCCTCGCGCTCGTCGAGCTTGGCGACCGCGCGCTCGAGCCGCGAGAGCTCCTTGCGGGCCGCCCGATCGGCCGCCCCGTCGCGGGCCACCCTCGGCGCGGACGCCCCGGCAGTGGACGCCACCGACTGCGCCACGTTCTCCGGCTTCTGCGCCAGCACCGCGCGCCGGCGCAGGTACTCCTCGATACCGCCGGGCAGGTTCGTCAGCTTGCCGTCCCCGAACAGCGCCCACGTGGTGTCACAGATGCGCTCGATGAGGTAGCGGTCGTGGGAGATGACGACCATCGTGCCGGCCCAGCCGTCGAGCAGATCCTCGAGCTGCTGCAGGGTGTCGATGTCGAGATCGTTGGTGGGCTCGTCGAGCAGCAGCACGTTGGGTTCGGCCATCAGGACGCGGGTGAGCTGCAGACGACGACGCTCGCCGCCGGACAGGTCGCCCACCGGGGTGCGCTGGCGGGCCGGCGCGAAGCCGAGCCGCTCGGCGASCTGGCCGGCCGAAACTTCCTTGTCCCCCAGCGTGATCCGCTCGGCGACATCCTTGACCGCGTCCAGCACGCGCATGTCGGTGGGCAGGTCGTCGAGTTCCTGGCGCAGCCACCCGATCTTCACGGTCTGGCCCTCGATCCGCTTGCCCTCGGCCGGTTCGAGCTCGCCGGCGAGGGTGCGCAGCAGCGTCGTCTTACCGGAGCCGTTGACCCCGACCAGGCCGACACGCTCGCCGGGCGCGAGCCGCCACGTGAGGTCGTGGACCAGTTCGCGGCCGTCCGGCGTGGTGAGCTTGGCGTCCTCGAGTTCGATGACGACCCGGCCCAGCCGGCGCTTCGCGAACGACGCGAGCGCGATGCTGTCGCGCGGGGCGGGGACATCGGCGATCAACGCCTCGGCGGCCTCCACCCGGTACTTGGGCTTGGACGTGCGCGCCTGCGGTCCGCGCCGCAGCCACGCGAGTTCCTTGCGCGCCAGGTTCTGCCGGCGCTCCTCGGCGGCGTCGGCCTGCCGGGATCGCTCGGCGCGCGCGAAGATCCAGTCGTTGTAGCCGCCCTCGTAGCTCTCGACCTTGCCGCCCACCACCTCCCACGTGCGGTTCGCGACGGTGTCGAGGAACCAGCGGTCGTGGGTGACGACGACCAGGGCCGAGCGCCTCGACACCAGGTGTTCGGCCAGCCACTGCACGCCCTCGACGTCGAGGTGGTTGGTGGGCTCGTCGAGCACCAGCAGGTCGAGGTCCTGCACCAGCGCCGCGGCCAGCGCGACACGCCGCCGCTCGCCGCCGGAGAGTCCGTCGACCCCGGCATCGAGGCCGAGGTTGTCGATCCCGATGCCCGCGAGGATGCTGCGGATCCGTGCGTCGCCCGCCCATTCGTGGTCCGCGACACCGAGCGGTCCGAGGACCACGTCGCCGACCGTCGACCCCTCGGGCAGGACACCGCGCTGGGTGACGACCGCCATTCGCAGCCCACCGACGCGGCTGACCCGACCGGAGTCGGGTTCCTCGATGCCCGCAAGCACCTCGAGCATCGTGGTCTTGCCGCCGCCGTTGAGGCCGACGACACCGATGCGTTCACCTTCCTGCACGCCGAGCGAGACGGAATCGAGCAGCGGCTTGATGCCGAAGGACTTCGAAACCTGTTCGAGATTGATCAAATTCGCCATCAGTGGCTGCCTTCTTCCGGCTCGGGGTCGATCACGCGCGCGCCGGGCACGGGCCCGCTCGCGACGCGTACGGTGCGGCACACTCCCGCACCCGAGAGTTCCGCCCCCACCGCGACGGCCGCGTCGGCGTCCTCGCACAGGAACGCGCAGGTCGGGCCGGAGCCCGACACGATCCCGGCGAGCGCGCCCGCGGTGACCCCGGCGCGCAGGGTGCGCCGAAGGTCGGGAGCCAGCGACAGCGCCGCCGCCTGCAGGTCGTTGCCGAGCAGCGGCGCCAGCGCCGCGGCGTCTCCGGTCGCGAGCGCGTGCATCAGGTCCGCGACATCACCGACCCGCGGCGGATCGCCCTCGTCGCGGAGACGGTCGAGTTCACGGAACACCGTCGGCGTCGACAGCCCACCCTTCGCGAGCGCCAGCACCCAGTGGAACGTGTTGCGGGAGAGCACCGGCAGCAGCTTCTCGCCGCGGCCGGTGCCGACGGCGGTCCCACCGTGCAGCGAGAAGGGGACGTCGCTGCCCAGCCGGGCCGCGAAACCGCTCAGCTCATCACGGCTCAGGCCCAGACCCCACAACTCGTCGAGCGCCACCAGCGCGGCGGCCGCGTCGGCGCTGCCGCCCGCCATGCCGCCGGCCACCGGGATGCCCTTCACGATCGAGATCTCGACGTCGGGAGTGATGCCCGCCTCGGCGGCCAGCAGTTCCGCGGCCTTCCACACCAGGTTCGTGCGGTCGGTCGGCACCGCCGCCGCGCCCTCCCCGCGCACCCGGACCGTCAGGGTCTCCGCGGGCACCACCGAGAGGTCGTCGCTGAGCGAGAGCGCCTGGAAGACCGTGCTGAGTTCGTGGTAGCCGTCCTCGCGCAGGTCGCCGACGGCAAGGTGCAGATTGACCTTGGACGGGGCCCGGACCGTGACGGGGCGTGGGACGACGGAAAGCACAATTTCCAACAATAGGCGCTCGGCGCGGGGTCACGAAAACGCACCTCAGACGCCACTTCCGCCTATCGCACGGACCGGACGCCGACGCCGAGTCCCACGACCGCGACGGTGACGGCCGCGACCACCCCCGAGAGCACGGCTCCGGATGCGAGATCGCCCGCGAACAGGGCCCGCTCCGCGTCGACCACGTAGCCGAGCGGGTTGATCGTGACGAGGGCGCGCATCCACCCCGGGGCGTCGTCGAGTGGCAGCATCGTGCCCGACAGGATCAGCATCGGGAACATCAACGTCTGTTGCACCACCCAGAACATCCAGTCCTGGTTCCGCACCGCCAGCGCGAGCGCGTAGGACAGCGCACCGAGCCCCACACCGAACACCCCGAGCAACACGATGCCGATCACGGCGCCGAGCGGATCGACGTCCAGGCCCAGCGGCAGCGCCACCAGGATGATCAGGATCGCCTGCGCGGCAAGGGGAACCATCTCCTTCGCGGCCCGCCCGATCAGCAGCGACGAGCGGTGCAGTGGCGTCACCAGCATCCGTTCGTGCGAGCCCTGCTGCATCTCCATCAGCAGGTTCGAACCGGTCATCGAGGTGCCGAAGATCGCGATCATCACCAGCACGCCGGGGATGAACCAGTTCCACACGCTCTCCCCCATCCCGGGGACGCTCTTCAACAGCGGGCCGAACAGGGCGAGCAGGATCAGCGGCTGGGCCAGGCTGAACACGACGCTCACCGGGTCACGCAGCGTGGGTCGCAGTTCGCGGGCCATGACGATGCCGCTGTCGCGGACGATGCCGGTCATGAGAGTGCTCCTTCGGGTCTGGATGTCGGATCGAGTCGAGGGATCGGCGGTCACGCCGCAGCGGTCTCGCGCAGGCTGCGGCCGGTGAGGCCGAGGAACACGTCGTCGAGGGTGGGGCGGGTGATCTCCGCGGTCGCGACGCGCAGGCCGCGCTCCTCGGCGACCCGCAGCAGCTCGGGCAGGGTCACGTCGCCCTGCCGCGTCCGCACCAGCACGGTGGCGCCTGTGACCTCGACGTCGCGGACCGTCACGAGCGTTTCCGCGAGACCCGCGACCCGGCTCGCCGCCGCCGGCTCGTCCAGCCCGATCGTCAGCAGGTCACCGGCGAGATCGGATTTCAGGGCGGTCGCTGTGTCGTCGGCGATCACCGTGCCGCGGTCGATGACGATTACCCGCTCGGCCATCGCGTCGGCCTCTTCCAGGTAGTGCGTCGTGAGCACGATCGTCGTGCCCATCTGTGCCCGGAGCCGCAGGATGTGCTCCCACAGGTTGGCCCGGCTCTGCGGGTCCATACCGGTGGTGGGCTCGTCCAGGAACAGCAGCGGCGGCCGGTGGACCAGCCCGAGGGCGATGTCGAGGCGCCTGCGCTGACCGCCCGACAGCGTGCTCACCTTGCGGACGGCGAGGTCCGCGAGGTCCAGGGCGTCGAGCAGTTCGTCGGCCCGGATCCCGGACGCCGCCTTCGTCATGCCGTAGCACTGGCCCTGGGTCACCAACTCGTCCCGCACCCGCTGGTTGTGGCCGGCCCCGCTGCCCTGCCCGACGTAGCCGATCCGGCGGCGGACCTCGTCGCGGTCGGCGCTGACGTCGAATCCGGCGACGCTCGCGCGGCCCGACGTGGGCGCCAGCAGTGTCGTCAGCACCCGCAGTGTCGTCGACTTGCCGGCCCCGTTCGGGCCCAGCAGCGCCACCAACTCGCCGTCGGCGACCTCGAGATCGACGTCCACCACCGCGTCCACCGTGTTCTTGCCCTGCTTGAAGCGTTTGGTCAACGCCTCCGTGCGGATCATCGCGTGCATGGTCCGTACCTCCCCGTTTTCGTGGTTCGTTCCCTCTCGCCACGAAAACTAGGAGCAATTGCGGACACCTAACGTCCGCAATCGATGGGATGCTGCGATGCATGCGGGAAACGTCGGCACGATTGCTGCGATTGCTGTCCCTGCTCCAGACCCGCCGGGACTGGTCGGGCGAGGAACTGGCCGAACGGCTCGACATCACGCCGCGCACCGTGCGGCGCGACGTCGACAAGCTGCGCGGCCTCGGCTACCCGGTGGACGCGACGGTCGGCGTCGGGGGCGGCTACCGCCTCGGCGCGGGCGCCGAGATGCCGCCACTGCTACTCGACGACGACGAGGTCCTCGCAGTTGCCCTCGGCCTGCAGTCCRGCGCGACGGGGTCGGTCGTCGGGATCGGCGAATCGTCGGTGCGGGCACTGACCAAGTTGCGGCAGGTGATGCCGTCGAGGCTGCGGCACCGCCTCGAGTCACTGCAGGTGGACGTGGTGCACCGCGAGCCTGCACCGAGCGCCGTCGACGCATCGGTGCTGTCGGCGATCGCGTCGGTGTGCCACAACCACGAGCGGCTCCGGTTCGACTACCGCGCCCACGGCGGCAGCGAGAGCCGCCGCGAGGTGGAGCCCTACCGGCTGGTCCGCTCCGGGCTGCGCTGGTACCTGGTCGCGTGGGATGTCACGCGCGACGATTGGCGGTCGTTCCGCGTCGACCGTATGGAACCCAAGATTCCGACCGGCCCGCGATTCACGCCCCGCGAACTGCCGCCGGGTGGCGCCGCGGAGTTCGTTGCGCGCGGCGTCAGCCGGGCCATAACGCAGGTCCGGGCACGGGTACTGCTCGATGCGCCGATCGACGAGATCGCCCCGATGGTGGACGCCGCGTGGGGCACGCTCGAGCACGCGCCGGACGACCGCTGCGTCGTCGCGCTGGGCGGCGACTCGCTGGCCTCGATCGCGCGATGGCTCAGCGCGTTCGACGTCGACTTCACCGTGCTCGATCCGCCCGAGCTGCGCGACGAGTGCCGGCGCCGAGCCGAACGGCACGCCCTGGTCGCCGAGCGCTACCGCGGCGCCTGACCGGGCACGTCCATCCACATGCCACCGACATCGTTGCGGATCCACTCGACCTCGATCCGCCGGTCCGCGATGGCCCACCGGCCCTCCCGGCGCTCGAAGCGGTCGAGATACCGCAGCCACACGGTCAGGAAGTTGCGGGTGGGGTTACCGGCGTCGGCCGCGCTGGTGTGCTGCGCCATGACGTACGTCTCGGCGTCTGCAGTGTCCAGGTCCGAATCACCGGCGAGTTCGATCAGCATGTTCCCGACGAAGTGGAACGTCCGGTCGAACAGGCCGAAGCCGGCAGGGTCACGGAGAAAGTCCATGAATTCGTCGACCCCGCCCTGGTAGAAGGGGGCGTAGTCGTTGTGGGCGTCGTCGAAGAAGCACGAGCGCACCAGGGCCCAATCGCGCCGGTCGACGCCGCGATAGTAGCGGTGGAGCACATCACCGATCTCGGCTCGATCGCTGAGCGCACGAAACTCGTAGGGCGTCACCTCGGTCCTTCCGTCGCGCGGGCGCGGTTGCCGAACCTTACTTCCGATTCGGGGCCGAGGCGACGATTCGGGCCCGGACACACGGAACGGGGCCCCACTCCCGAAGGTGTGGGGCCCCGTTCTCGTCGTCAACCCGGCTCAGCCGGGCAGATCCGAGTCAGCTCAGACAGCGGTGACGTCGGTGGCCTGCGGGCCCTTGTTGCCCTGGCCGACCTCGAAGCGCACGCGCTGGTTCTCTTCCAGGGTGCGGAAGCCGTTGGTCTGAATGGCCGAGTAGTGGACGAAGACGTCGGCGGAGCCGTCGTCGGGCGCGATGAAGCCGAAGCCCTTTTCAGCGTTGAACCACTTCACGGTGCCTTCTGCCATGTTTCTTTCTCTCCTCTTACACAGTGCAAACTCGGGAAACTCCAGGTCAGGGGTTCCCGGGCCGGTGTTACTCGGCGGCTACGTCGCTCTCAGGAGAGAACTCGTCCGCCCGCAACTTCAGGATTTGCGAGCGTGGACTAACACAAACACAAAAACTACGACCGCCATCAGTCAACCACAACCAGCGCCGATACGCATCGGCTCGGCCCAGACGTGTCGCACATCTCGAATCAGCCCCTTGTCATCCATACCCCCTGGGGGTACCTTTCGAACTGTTCGACCAATACCCACAGGGGGTAGTGGTACCACAGAGGGAGACCACCATGAGCACCGCCGAATACACCGTCACGGGCATGACCTGCGGACACTGCGTCTCCTCGGTCAAGGAGGAGGTCGGCGCGATCGACGGCGTCTCCGACGTCGCCGTCGATCTGTCCTCGGGCCGCCTCACCGTCACGTCCGCCGCCCCGCTCGCCGACGCCGTGGTCACCGCCGCGGTCGAGGAAGCGGGATACGCAGCCCAGCCGATCTGAGGAATCCGATGCGCACGTCCACCACGCTCATCACCTACGCCGGGGGTCTCGCGGTCGTCTTCGCTGCGGCCCTCGGCGTGGGGACCGTCACGGGAAGCCCGATCGACATGACGAGCACACACACCGGCGGCCACGCGGCCGCCGACACCGAATCGGCGCCGAGCCTCCCCGCGGGGTTGCAGGTCTCGCAGGACGGCTACACCCTCGGCGAGATCGCCTCTCCCACCCGCGCCGGTGAAGCCGGCGCGCTCAGCTTCCGTATCGAGGACGCCGACGGCGCCCCGGTCACCGAGTACGACGACCTGCACGAGAAGCAGCTCCACCTGATCGTCGTCCGCTCGGACACCAGCGAGTTCCGGCACGTCCATCCCACGCTCGGCGCCGACGGCACATGGTCGACGGACTGGACGTGGCCGACCGGAGGCACGTATCGCGTGTTCACCGACTTCCAGGCGAGCGGCGCCCCCGCACAGTTGACACTGGGGCGGGACGTCGACGTCGCCGGCGAACTGCAGCCGGCGCCGCTGCCGACCGCGTCGCGCGCCGCGACCGTCGACGGCTACACGGTGACCCTGGACGGCGACCTCACCACCGCGGGCGGCCCGCTGACGCTGACCGTCACGCAAGACGGCGTCCCCGTCACCCACCTCGATCCGTACCTCGGCGCCTACGGCCACCTGGTCGCGCTGCGCACCGGCGACCTCGCCTACTTGCACGTGCATCCCGAGGGCGAACCCGGCGACGGCGTCACCGCGTCCGGCCCGGACGTGACATTCCACGCGCAAGCCCCGAGCAGCGGCACCTACCGGTTGTTCCTCGACTTCCAGCACGAGGGCACCGTCCACACCGCCGAGTTCACCGTGCCGGTAGGCGCCAGCGAGCCCGCACCCACAACCGACGGCCACGAAGGAGGGCACTGATGACTACGGCAGATCTCGCAACCGGCCGTGACGGCACCGTCGAACTCGCTATCGGCGGCATGACATGTGCGTCGTGCGCCGCGCGAATCGAGAAGCGCCTCAACAAGATCGAGGGCGTCACCGCAACCGTCAACTACGCCACCGAGAAGGCCAAGGTGACCTTCGACGGCTCGGTCAGCACCGACGATCTGGTCGGCGCGGTCGAGAAGGCGGGCTACACCGCGACGCTGCCGACTCCCCCGACCTCCGACGGATCCGGGCCGGCGGAGGATCCGAGTCATAGCGCGGGCGACCGCGAACTGGATTCGCTGCGCACCCGACTGATCGTCTCCGCCGTGCTGTCGGTCCCCGTGATCGCGATGGCGATGATCCCGGCCCTGCAGTTCACCAACTGGCAATGGCTCTCGCTGACCCTGGCGGCGCCGGTGATCGTGTGGGCGGGACTGCCGTTCCACCGCGCCGCCTGGACCAACCTTCGCCACGGCGCCGCGACGATGGACACGCTGATCTCGCTCGGCACCGCGGCGGCCTTCCTCTGGTCGCTGTACGCACTGTTCTTCGGCACCGCCGGCACCCCCGGCATGACGCACGCCTTCGAGCTGACCATAGGCCGGATGGACGGCGCCGCGAACATCTATCTCGAGGTCGCGGCCGGTGTCATCACGTTCGTCCTCGCCGGACGGTACTTCGAGGCCAAGTCCAAGCGAACCGCCGGAGCCGCGCTGCGCGCCCTGCTCGAGCTGGGCGCGAAGGAGGTCTCGGTACTGCGCGACGGTGTCGAATCCCGCATCCCCGCTGAACAATTGCGTGTCGACGACCTGTTCGTCGTCCGCCCGGGAGTGAAGGTCGCGACCGACGGCATCGTCGTGGAGGGCAGCTCCGCGGTCGACATGAGCATGCTCACCGGCGAGTCGGTACCCGTGGAGGTGGGGGCGGGCGACGACGTCGTCGGCGCCACCGTCAACGCCGGCGGACGCCTCGTGGTGCGCGCCCGCCGCGTCGGCAGTGACACCCAGCTCGCGCAGATGGCCGCCCTCGTCGAGGACGCGCAGAACGGCAAGGCCGACGTCCAGCGGCTCGCCGACCGCATCGCCGGCGTGTTCGTTCCGATCGCGATCGCGATTTCCGTTGCCGCCCTGGGCTACTGGATCGGTACCGGCAACCCGCTGCAGGTGGCGTTCACCGCGGCCGTCGCGGTGCTCATCATCGCGTGCCCGTGCGCCCTGGGCCTGGCGACGCCGACGGCGCTGCTGGTCGGCACCGGCCGCGGAGCCCAACTGGGCGTGCTGATCAAGGGACCCGAGGTCCTCGAGACCACCCGCGGTGTCGACACGATCGTGCTCGACAAGACCGGCACCGTCACCACCGGCAAGATGACCCTCGTCGACGTGGTGACCGCCGACGGCGTCGACCGCGACGAGGCCCTGCGTCTGGTGGGTGCGCTCGAGAACGCGTCCGAGCACCCGATCGCACAGGCGGTCGCCGCCGGTGCCGCCGATGCGGTCGGAACCCTGCCCGGCGTAGAGGATTTCGTCAACGTCGAAGGCAAGGGCGTGCAGGGCGTCGTCGACGGTCACGCCGTGGTCGCCGGACGCGAGAGCCTGCTCGCCGACTGGTCGCTGCACCTGTCTGAGGATCTCGCAGAAGCGAAGCAGAGTGCGGAGAAACTGGGAAAGACCGCGATCGCGGCCGGCTGGGACGGACAGGCTCGCGCCGTGTTCGTGGTCGCCGACGCGGTCAAGGACACCAGCGCCGACGCGATCCGGCGGTTCAAGGAGTTGGGGCTGACCCCGGTCCTGCTCACCGGCGACAACGAGACGGTGGCCCGCACGGTCGCCGCACAGGTCGGCATCGACACCGTCATCGCCGAGGTACTGCCCGGCGACAAGGTGGACGCCATCAAGGACCTGCAGGCGCGCGGCAAGGTGGTCGCGATGGTCGGCGACGGCGTCAACGACGCCGCAGCACTCGCCCAGGCCGACCTGGGTCTGGCAATGGGCACCGGCACCGACGTCGCGATCGAGGCCAGCGACATCACCCTCGTGCGCGGCGACCTGCGATCTGCCGCCGACGCGATCGAGTTGTCCCGCAGGACCCTCGGCACCATCAAGGGAAACCTGTTCTGGGCCTTCGCCTACAACGCGGCGGCGATCCCGCTGGCCGCGGCAGGCCTGCTGAACCCGATGCTCGCCGGTGCCGCGATGGCGTTCTCGAGCGTCTTCGTGGTCAGCAACAGCCTGCGGCTGCGACGGTTCCGTCCGTCGAGCTGAACGCACCCGCCCACGACAGGGGCCCGGCGCCGTCATCGAGACGCGCCGGGCCCCTTGGCCGTCGGAGGTCAGCCTCGCCAGGCCTTGTCGAGCAGCATGATGCCGGTGGCGGTCGGGACCACCCCGTGCACGTCCTTCTGCCAGGACACGTAGATCATGACCGAACTGGTCGGCACGCTCGGCATCGTCTCGTTCCACTCCGTCTGGATCTCGCCCAGCACGCCCCGGATCTCATCGTCGCCGTCCGCGGCCTGCAACTTGTCGAGAAGCGCATCCATGGCCGGGTTCGAGTAGCCGGAGAAGTTCGACGTGGAACTGCCGTCCAGCGTCGTCTGCAGGCCCAGGAACGGAATCGACTCGTAAAGACCGATTCCCGCGTGTGCCATGTCGTAGTCGTGCTGGACGTACACCTGCTTGACGATGTCGCCCGCGTTGTTCGCGTTGATGATGTTCACGGTGAAGCCCACCGCCTGCAGCAGCGACTGCACCGCGAGGCCGATCGCCTGCTCGTTCGGCACCTGCAGCACGACGTAATCGAGGCGGCCGTCGTAGCCGTCAGCCTTCGCCTCGTCGAGCAGCTTGCGTGCAGCATCCGGGTCGTACGGCAGGGCATCCACGTCGGTGGCCCACCGCGAACGCTCGTCGAACAACGCCTTGCCCGGCAGACCCAGACCGTCGTCGCCGCGCTGGCCGACGAGCTCCGGATCGATCGCGAGCGCGATCGCCTTGCGCACCCGGACATCCGCGCCGGGGCGGCCCTCGCGGTTGTTCACGAGTTCGGCGCCGCCGCTGTCGAGGATGCTGAAGTAGCCGGGGTAACCGGCGTCGATCGCGTCGTAGATGGCCGACGGGTTACCGCGCAGGAAGCCGATGTCGATGCCGTTCGTCTTCATCGACTCGAGGTTCTCGCGCGAACCGCTGAGCGCGACGAACTTCAGCTTCTCGGCGCTCGGCTTGCCGTTCCAGTAATCGGCGCGCGCGGTGAGCACCCGCTCCTCGTTGGGGGTGTAGCGCTCGAGCACGAACGGGCCGGCACCGATCGGCTTGAAGGCCTCGCCCTCACCGGCGCCGGGGGCGACGATCATGCCGTGCCCCAGCGCGAGCATCGACGGGAAGGTCGGCCACGCGGTGCGGAGGCGGAACTCGACAGTCTGCGGATCCACCGCCGTCGTCGATTCGACAGCCTCGAGCCACACGGCGGCACCGTTGCCGCGGCCGTTGTTGTATCGGTCGATGCTGGCCACCACCGCGTTCGCGTCGAGTGGCGTGCCATCGCTGAACGTCACGCCCGGACGCAACTTCAGCGTCCACACCGTGCCGGCGTCGTTCGCCGTCAACGACTGCGCCAGCCGCGGCTCGTACTCGTTGCTGTCTCCGTCGTAGCGCAGCAGCACGTCGTAGACCGCCGCCAGTTCGTCGCCGCCGCTTCCGCCACGGGCCGCGGTCTTCGTCGGGTCCAGGACCGCCGCGAGCGCCTGCACGCTGAACGTCAGCTGCGCCACCGACCCCGTGGTGTCCGAGGCCTGCTCCCCGACCATGCCCACCGCGGGTGGGGTTCGGGTGTCGCCGCTCTCGCCGCTGCTCTCCGCACTCGCACAGCCCGCGAGAGCGAGCGCACCCACAACCAACACCGCTGTCAGGCTCTTGCCGAACCTCGTCCTGCTACCCACGCACCCTCCAGTCACCCAGGTGTGACGCCCGCCACACATTGGCGCAGACGTTAACCGGTGACGGAACGCACGGAATGCCCGTTCCCATTGAGTGAGAATTTGCCTCGAGCTGGAACTTCGACCGTGTCAGCGACGCCGGCCGGATTCCCGACAGACCCGGCCGGCCGTCACGGAACCCGCCCTACGGGCGCACCGTCTCCGTGCACACCGTGAACAGTCGCTCGTCGTGGACGAAGCCGCCCTCCGAGCACTGGTCGACATCCGTCGCGCCCTCGATGATCTCCACCGCGCGCTCGACGCTCACGGCCGTCGAGTCGTCGCAGTCGACACGCTGCGGTTCGTCCTCGCCGTCCGGCAGACTCATGCATCCGCCGATCACCCAGTCGATGTCGAGGCACAGCGCCCCACGCTCGCTGCCCCACTTGGTCTCGTAGTACACCTGGTCGACGTCCGACGCGCACTGCGCGTTCTTCGCCGCCTTGGCGACCACCCGGTAGTTGGATTGCTCGCTGCCGCAGACTGCTTCGTCGATGGTCGCGTCGTCCGTGGTCCCCCCGAGCCGCACGCAGTCGCCGATCTCGACGTCGATGTCGACCGACCCACCGCGGTCGCTACCCTGCTGACCAGCCACCGATGTCGGGGCCGAGACCGAGGTCGAAGCCACCGTCGAGGACGTGGCGTCGGCAGCAGCAGCGCTGCCCTCGACCGAGGATCCACATCCAGCCACCGTCAACGCCGCAAGCGCGACCACGACAGCACCGGACCGCCGCACTACCGCCCGAATTCCCTTGTTCACAACCACATTCCTCGAAGCAATCGATTGTCCGGGAGCAATTTCCCGGTGGCCCGACGGGCCGGACCACCGTTGCATTCTGTCCCACTGGACTGGACGCCGCGAAAACAGACCGACCGATCGCCCGAAACGGTGCCGCCAATCACGCTCCGGAGCAGACCGGTCCGCGTGGGCTGGTCAGGGCTGCACGGATGCCAACCGCACGAACGCGGCAGCGTCGAGCTTCTCACCGCGCGTGGAGGGCTCGATGCCGGCGGCGACGAGGCGTCGCTCGGCCTCGGCGGGCGATCCGGCCCAGCCGGCCAGCGCCGCGCGGAGCGTCTTGCGGCGCTGCGCGAATGCCGCATCGATGACCGCGAAGACCTTGCGACGGTGGTCGGCGTCGATCGGCCACGGCGCGTTCTCGTAGCGGTCCACCCGCACCAGACCGGACTCGACCTGCGGCACCGGCCAGAACACCGCGCGACCGACGTGTCCGGCGCGCCGGACGGTACCGAAGAAGTTGGCCTTCACACTCGGCACGCCGTACACCTTGTTGCCCGGAACCGCCGCGAGACGGTCCGCGACCTCGGACTGCACCATCACCAACGCGGTACRCAGGCTCGGAAACTCCGCGAACAGGTGCAGCAGCACTGGAACGGCGACGTTGTAGGGCAGATTCGCGACCAGCGCGGTGGGCTCGCCCGGCACCTCGTCGGGCATCACGCGCATCGCGTCGGCGCCGACGACCGACAGCCGGTCCGCCAACTCGGGCGCGCGGTCCGCGACCGTCGCGGGCAGCCGCGCCGCCAGCTTGGGGTCGATCTCGACGGCGATCACCTTGTCGACCACGTCGAGCAGCGCCAGCGTCAGCGATCCCAGACCCGGACCGACCTCGAGCACGGTGTCCTGCGGGCCGACGCCGGCGGTCGTGACGATGCGACGCACCGTGTTGGCGTCGTGCACGAAGTTCTGACCGAGCTGCTTGGTGGGGCGCACCCCGAACTCTTCGGCGAGGGCGCGGACCTCGGCGGGGCCCAGGAGGGCAGCCTGGCCTCGTGGGCGAATGGGGGGCGGCACGGCGTCTGACACCTGAAGAACCTAACGCACGCGGGTCGCGATCAACGCAGGCCCAGCTTGCTGGTACACGACGGCCACGCACCCCAGCCCTGCGTCGCCTGTGTGCGGCTGGCGATCGCGATCTGCTCCTCGCGGGTCGCGAGGTCGGCGCGCGGCGCGTACTTGAGGCCGCCCTGCCGCTCCCACGTGTTCTGGTCGAACTGGACGCCACCGTAGAAGCCGTTACCAGTGTTGATGGCCCAGTTGCCCGTGGCCTCGCACTGTGCGAGCGCGTCCCACGTCGCGCCGTTCTCCACCGGCGGCACCTCGGTGCCCGGCTTGGCGCCCACCCGCACCACCTTGGGCTGGGCCGGCACCGTCACCGTCGCGGACACGCGCTCGCGACCCGTCTCGTTGCCGTTGACCAAGTTGACCGTGTACGTGACGTCCTGCACCCCGGCGACACCCGGGTTCTCCACGACCGTGCGGCTCATGTTCATCGTCGGGTCCTCGATGCGCTGCTCCGGCGGCGCGACCGGCTCGGTGACCACGCGTTCCTCGACACGACCCCGGGTGACCGTGATCTCCATACCCTCCGCGAGCGGGGTATCCGCGGACGGCATGACGGTGTCGGCCTGCTCGAGCGGGGTTCCGTTCGCGGCGAGGAACTCCCCCACCGTCGGCGCCGCCAGGCGGACCTCGGCGGGCGCGGACGCGCCGTCGACCAGGCGCACGGTCCGCGGATTCAGCACATCGATGTCGGCGCCGTCGAGCGGCAGACGCTGCGCGCGGGACGCCGAGACGTGCACGTCACCCGCGAGCCGGAACTGGTTGAGCGCCTCGTCCACCGTCAGCGCGGTGGTCCAGACGGTACGGGGCTCGCCGTCGACGGTCAGCATCACCTCGCGGCCGCGGCGCAACACCACGGTGTCGCCGTCGTGGAGACCCGATTCCGCCGCGGGGGCGACCACATCGTGCTCGCCCAGCGAGTAGCCGGCGGCCGCAAGCGCACCGTTGACATCGGACGACATCGTGCCCACGCTGACCAGTTCACCGTCGACGTCGACGGTGACCGTCTTGTGCTGCGCGATGGCGATCCCGCCACCGGCCGTGAGGGTCACGAGGGTCGCTGCCACCACGCCGTACAGCATGGGTGAGCGACTCGAGTTGATCTTCGACAGCGGTGACATCGGGATTCCTTACCGGAGACCTAGTTTGCTGGTGCACGACGGCCAGGCACCCCAGCCCTGCGCGGCCTGAACCTTCTCGGCGACCGCGATCTGCTGTTCGCGTGTCGCGCGGTCGGCCGTCGGCGCATACTGCGTGCCGCCGTACGCCGCCCACGTGCTCTGACTGAACTGGAGGCCGCCGTAGTAGCCGTTGCCGGTGTTGATCGCCCAGTTGCCCGTGGCCTCGCACTGTGCGATCGCGTCCCACGTGGATCCGTTGCTGACGGCCGGGACGGTGGGCACGGGCTTGGTGCCCACTCGGAGAACCGTCGGGGCGGGCTCGCGGACGACGGCGGACGACAACTCCTGGCGGCCGGTTTCGACCCCGTTGACGGTCTGGACGGTCACGGTCACCGTGCGCTCGCCCGGCACACCGTGGTTGTCCACCGCGGTCTTGCCCTCGGTGAGCTGTGGATCGTCGACCCGGTGCTCCGGCGCGGCGATGGGCTGCGTCTCGGTGCGGGTCTCGGTGCGGCTGCGGGTGACGACGATCTCGAGCCCGTCTGCGAGCGGGGTCTCGGGTGCCGGAACGACACTGTCGGCCTGCTCGAGCGTCGCATTGGTGGCGGCCAGGAACTCACCCACCGTGGGCGCCGCGACGCGGACCTCGGCCGGCGGCGCACCACCGTCGGAGATCTTCACGGTCTTGGCGTTGACCACGTCGAGCTCGACACCCTCGAGCGGGATCCGCTGACCGCGCGACGCCGACACGTACGCGTCCCCGGCGAGCGCGAGCTGACGCATCGCGTCGTCGACGGTCAGCGCCGTCGACCACACCGTGCGGCGCTCACCGTCGACCGTCAACACGATCTCGCGGGCGCGGCGCAGGACGACGGTGTCGCCGTCGGACAGCTTGGCGTCCGGGCCCGGCGCGACGACGTCGTGCTCACCGAGCGGGTAACCCGCACTGTCCAGAACCGACCCGACCTCGGAGCGCAGCGTGCTGAGCGCGATCGTCTCGCCGTCGACGTCCAGCGTGACCTTCTTGTGCTGCGTGACGACCAGTCCGCCACCTACGAGCAGGGTCGCGAAGAGAGCGGCGACCACGACGTAGAGAAGAGGCGACTTGGCGGTGTTGATCCGAGCAAAAGGCGACACGAGGAGTCCCAAGGCTGACGACAGGTTCGATCACAGCACGGTAACGGCGAGGCTGTGATCTGGCAACTACAACGTGTCGATCAGCACATACGCTGCGACAATCATCTCGGAATCGCCGCTGGTCGATCACGAATCGGTCACGGGCCCAGAGGAAAAGAATGTCCGCCCGGGCGTGTTGCCGCCGCGTGGGAGGGTGGTTCCATGAGCAATGTCGAAACCCAGCCCGTCGAGATCGAGTGCGAGCACGGCCCCGATGCACCGGGGTCCGCGGGCCGTCCTCTGCTCGAGGTCATCTCCTCCCGCGAGGTGCCGCTGGGCGGGCCGCGCGCGATGCCGGTGCGCCGCACCCTGCCGCAGCGTGCGCGGTCGCTGATCGGCGCCTGGTGCTTCGCCGACCATTACGGCCCCGACGACGTCGCGCTCACCGGCGGCATGGACGTCGCGCCGCACCCGCACACCGGGCTGCAGACCGTCAGCTGGCTGTTCACCGGCGAGATCGAGCATCGCGACAGCAAGGGCGTGCACGCGATGGTCCGCCCCGGCGAGGTCAACCTGATGACCGGCGGCCACGGCATCTGTCACTCGGAGGTCTCCACCCCGGAGACGACGATCCTGCACGGCGTCCAGCTGTGGGTGGCCCTGCCCGACGCGGCCCGCGACGCGCCCCGCAACTTCGAGCACTACGTACCGCCGGTCGTGTCCGTCGACGGCGGGTCGGCTCGGGTCTTCCTCGGCTCGGTGGCCGGTTCGTCGTCACCGGTGCACACCTTCACTCCGCTGCTCGGCGCGGAACTGACGCTCGAACCGCGGGCCTCGGTCCGGCTGGACGTGGATCCGACGTTCGAGCACGGCGTCCTGGTCGACACCGGATCGGTGCGGCTCGAGGACATCGACGGTGTCGATCTTGCCCGCGCCGACCTCGGCTACGCCGGCATCGGGGCGTCGCAGCTGACCCTGACGAACCTCACCGACGAACCAGCCCGCGTCGTGCTGCTCGGCGGCGAGCCGTTCGGCGAGGAGATCGTGATGTGGTGGAACTTCGTCGGCCGCAGCCACGAGGAGATCGAGGCGTTCCTCGACGCGTGGCAGGCCGAGGCCGAGCGGTTCGGCGCGGTGCAGGGCTACACCGGCGACGTGGCGCGGCTGCCGGCACCACCGCTGCCGAACGCGCGGATCAAGCCCCGGACGAATCCGCCGTCGGCCTGAGTGACCATTCCTCGGCCCGGGTGCGCGGGATCCCGCGCACCCGGGTCGGGAGTGGGCGCTGCGGCCGAGGTCAGTCGCGGGCCGGCAGGCGGTAGACGCGCTCGGCCGTCACGGTCGACGACTTGGCCAGCTCCGCCGGATCCTCGCCGCGCAGCTCCGCGAGCGCGCGGACCGTGTACGGCAGGCAGTACGACTGATTGGGTGCACCGCGGAACGGGTGCGGCGTGAGGAACGGCGCGTCGGTCTCGACGATCAGCTGTCCGGCGGGGACGAGCGGCGCCGCCTCACGCAGCGCCTTCGCGTTCTTGAAGCTCACCGTGCCGGAGAAGCTCAGCACGTAGCCGGCGTCGACGCAGGCCCGCGCCATCGTGGCGTCGGACGAGAAACAGTGGAAGATCACCGTCTCCGGCGCACCCTCGTCGTGCAGGACGCGCAGCAGGTCGGTGTCGGCGTCCCGGTTGTGGATCATCAGCGGCTTGCCGAGCCGCTTCGCGAGGTCGATGTGCCAGCGGAAGCCGTCTTCCTGTTCCTCGACGGTGGCGCAGCCGTCGAGCTTGCCGGGCCAGTACAGGTCCAACCCGGTCTCACCGACCGCGACGACGCGCGGATCGGACGCCAGACGCTCGATCTCCGCCTTGGTGGCGTCGTCGAGGACGTTGGCACGCGTGGGGTGGATCGCGACGGCGGCGAAAACACGGTCGTCCCAGTTCGCGGCGTCGACCGCGAACTTCGCGGCGTCCAGGTCGTCGGCCACCGTGACCACCCGCTCGACACCGACCGACGCCGCGCGGTCGACGATCTCGCGCACGCTCGCGGCGTCCGTCGCGCCGCACGCATCGAGGTGGGTGTGGGCGTCGACGAGTGGAAAAAGCGGCTCGGGCAGGTCCGGGGCGGGACGATCCTTACTCACGTCGATAGAGTAGGCGCACCATGACTGTGCCTTCCTCGCCTACTCCGCCGGCCGGGCCTGCCCAGCCCTCCCGGATCCCGTTCTATCTGACGACCGCGATCGCGTACCCCAACGGCGCCCCGCACATCGGGCACGCCTACGAGTACATCTCGTCGGACGCGATCGCGCGCTTCAAGCGTCTCGACGGATTCGACGTGTTCTTCATGACCGGCACGGACGAACACGGTCTGAAGATGCAGCAGACTGCGGCCAAGGAAGGCATCGACGTCCGCGACCTCGCCGCGCGCAACTCGGATGTCTTCCAGACCATGGACAAGGTCCTGGGCATCTCGTACGACCGGTTCATCCGGACCACGGACGCCGACCACCTCGAGGCCAGCAAGGCGATCTGGGAGCGGATGAAGGCGTCCGGCGATATCTACCTCGACACGTACTCGGGCTGGTACTCGGTGCGCGACGAGGCGTTCTTCTCCGAGGACGAGACGACCCTCCAGGCGGACGGCACCCGCATCGCCACCGAGACCGGCACGCCGGTCGAGTGGACCGAGGAGTCGAACTACACGTTCCGCCTCTCGAAGTACCAGGACCGACTCCTCGCCCACTACGAGGAGAACCCCGACTTCATCGCACCGTCCACCCGCCGCAACGAGATCCTCAGCTTCGTCAAGAGCGGACTCAAGGACCTGTCCATCTCGCGCACGACGTTCGACTGGGGCGTGCCGGTGCCCGGCGACCCCGAGCACGTCATGTACGTGTGGGTGGACGCGCTCACCAACTACCTCACCGGCGCGGGATTCCCGAACACCGATTCGGACGAGTTCCGGAAGTACTGGCCGGCGAACCTGCACATCATCGGCAAGGACATCACGCGGTTCCACACCGTGTACTGGCCGGCGTTCCTGATGTCCGCAGGTGTGGAGCTGCCGCAGCGCGTCTTCGTGCACGGCTTCCTCTACAACAAGGGCGAGAAGATGTCGAAGTCTGTCGGCAACGTCGTCGACCCGCTCGCGATGGTGGAGCAGTACGGCCTCGACGCAGTCCGCTTCTTCCTGCTGCGCGAGATCTCCTACGGCCAGGACGGCAGCTACAGCCACGAGGCCATCGTGACCCGCATGAACACCGACCTCGCGAACGAGCTCGGCAACCTGGCACAGCGCTCACTGTCGATGGTCGCCAAGAACTGCGATGCCCAGGTGCCGACGCCGGGTGAACTCACCGACGACGATCGTGCGCTGCTCGCGCAGGCCGACGCGCTGCTCGCGAAGGTCCGCGCCGAGTTCGACGTGCAGGCGCTGCACCTCGGGCTCGAGGCGATCTGGCACGTGCTCGGCGAAACCAACCGGTACTTCTCGCAGCAGGAACCGTGGGTGCTGCGCAAGACCGATCCCGCTCGGATGGCCACGGTCCTGTACGTCACCCTCGAAGTGGTCCGCATCGTCGGCATCCTCGTCCAGCCGGTGATGCCGGGCTCGGCCGAGAAGATCCTCGACCTCCTGGGGCAGACGCCCGAGGCGCGCACGTTCACCGACCTCGAGACCCGCATCGTCGCAGGTACGCCGCTCCCGAAGCCGGTCGGCGTGTTCCCGCGATACGTCGAGGAGACGGTCGAGGAGTAGCGCCCACCGAAAGTTGTCGGCCCCCTGGTGCACACTGCACGCCATGGGGAGCAATAGAACATACTTTCGAACGCAGGACCGCCTGGCCGGCGACTGCATGCCTCCACGGCAGCGGTCGGCGGCCGGGCTGATCACGGCACTCGCGGACGCGTACGAGCGCGGCTGGCAGCCCGCGGACGTCATGCACGTGACACGTCGGGCCCTCGGCTCCGGCGCCGTGCCCACGGCCGCCGCGGCCGTGCTCTACCAGGCACGCGCGACGGACGTCGACGGCCGCGCGCCGCGCGAGTGGCGGGCACAGCTCGAGCAGATCGCCGACCGCGAATCCGAAGCGGGGCGATTCGCTGCCGGACTCCCGGCCTACTGCGACCCCGACGAGTTCGCGACGGCGCTGGACGCGGTGGGCTGGCAGATCGGGGTGCGCGAGTGGGTCGCGCTCACGGTGCAGTGGCTCGAACTCCCCCGCCTGACCCGGCTGTGCGATCCGCCGTCGACGTGGCCGCGTGCCGGCACCCGACCCGAGACCACGGATGTGGTGGACGACGCACGGTGCGCGGACCCGAAGGTACTCAACAGGATCCGCGGGCTGCTGGCCAAGGCGGAGGCCACCGATTTCGTCGAGGAGGCCGAGACGTTCACCGCCAAGGCCCAGGCCCTCATGACCCGGTACGCGATCAACTCGGCCCTGCTGCAGGGAACCGGGCCGACCGACGGTGCGAATACCGCGGTCTCGAGCCGCCGCATCCACCTCGACAACCCGTATGTCCGAGAAAAGGTCCACCTCCTCACCGCGATCGGCGAGGCCAACCGGTCGCGGACGGTGTGGTTCGACAGGTTCGCGATCGCGACCGTCGTCGGCAGCCCGCTCGACCTCGAGCAGGTCGACCTGCTGTTCACGTCCCTGCTGATCCAGGCCACCCGGGCGATGCAGTCGGCGGGTGCGCGCGACGCTGACGACGCCAAGGGCTCGCGCACCACGTCCTTCCGCAAGGCATTCCTGTTCGGGTTCGCGG
>NZ_JBFRDL010000035.1:0-51094 GCF_052113525.1 Rhodococcus sp. TAF43 | reverse complement strand
ACATCCTTGAGGAGCGGACCACCGAGACGCACCGCGGTGCCGTCGGCGAGAACCACCTGCATGCCGAGCACGTAGTCGGTGGTCACGCCGTACTTGACGCAGCACAGTCCGCCCGCGTTGGTGGCCGCGTTGCCGCCGATGGAGCAGATCTCGAACGACGACGGGTCCGGCGGGTACCAGAGTCCGTGCTCGGCGGCGGCCTGCTTGACCTCGGCGTTGAGCAGTCCGGGCTGGGTGACGGCGACGCGGGTGACCGGGTCGACGGTGATCTCCCGCATCTGTTCGGTGCTGAGGACGATGCCGCGGTCGACGGCACTCGACCCGCCCGACAGCCCTGACCCCGCCCCGCGCGGCACCACCGGCACCCGGTGCGCCGACGCCCACCGCATCGCCGCCTGCACGTCCTCGGTGCAGGTCGAGCGGACCACGGCGATCGGGGTGCCGGCGTTGGGGTCCGCGGCCCAATCCTGGCGATAGCCCGCGATCACGTCCGGGTCGGTGAGCACCGAACCGTCGGGCAGCGCGTCGATGAGTTCGTCCAGCACCGCGGGATCGACCGTCGTCATGAATCCATCATCCCCCGGATGCCTGGTTTTCGGCCGGAGGCGACCCGACACCGTTAGCGTCGGACACGGAAACCAAACCGAATAGAGGGGGAACACTGTGGCATCGAGCTTCGACGGGGACCGAGATCTGCTGATCCGGCTGTGGCGGGCGTGGGCGAAGCGCGCCGGCGAGCTGTCCGAGGAGCAGTGGATGACCGAGACCCGGCTGCCAGGCTGGACCGTGCGCGACCTCTACGTCCACGTCACGCCCGACGTCATGATCGCGATGCTCGCGCAGCCCGCATCCGACGGTGTCGCGGAGGTGACGAGTGCGGCGCAGATGCTCCGCGTCTTCAACGCCGACTCTGCAATCTCGGAGCCGATGCACGCGCAGCTCGCCGAGATGGTCCGCGAGCTGGCGGCCGACGCCCGACGGGAGACGCTGGTCGAGCGGTTCGACGTCGAACTGCCCGACGGCCTCGCGCGGATGACCGGACTCACCCGCGAGACCGTCATCCCACACCCGATCCTCGGCTCGGTGTCGTTGGGCGCGTTCATGGACATGGCGATCCTCGAGGCGACCGTGCACCTGCTCGACGTCGTCGACGCGGTCGGCGGTCCGGCACCGGAGACGGAGGCACTCGAGCGCACCCGCGACGTGCTGGCGGCGGTGCCGGATCCGCGCGCGTTCATCGAGGCGGCATCGGGGCGGTCGAGCGGCCAGGTGCTGCCGGTGATGCGGTGACGTGGCCACTACCGTGACGGCATGAGAACCGTCGGCATCGACCTGGCCGCCGAACCGTCGAAAACCGCAGTCGCGAGCCTGGTTTGGGACCGCGGGGCCGCGCGGGTGGTCGATCTGCGACTCGGTGCAACCGACGATCAACTGATCGAGGCCGTGGCGGGCGCCGACAAGTGCGGCATCGACGCTCCGTTCGGGTGGCCGGACGCGTTCGTCGAGTTCGTGGTCGCGCACCATCGACGCGAGCCGTCGCGCGAGCTCGAACTCAACAGCCGGGTCGGCAGGTTGCCCCTCGTGCGTCGGCGCACCGACCGCGTCGTCCACGAGGTGACCGGCATCGTGCCGCTGAGTGTCTCGGCGGACCTGATCGCGCACGTGGCGTTGCGGTGCGCGGGCCTGCTGGCCCAGCTCGCGATGACGGGGATCGACGTGAACCGCGTCGACGGGACGGTGGTCGAGGTCTATCCGGCGGCTGCGCTGCAGCAGTGGGGTCTGCCGTTTCGGGGATACAAGGGTGCCGCCAATCGCGCGAACCGCGAGGAGCTGGTCGGACGGTTCGAGGAGGCGCTGCCTGGGCTCGAACTCGGCGAGTTCCGCGGCCGGTGCGTGGCGTCGGACGACGCGTTCGACGCCGTGGTGGCGGCGGTGATCGCGAGGGCTGCTGCCACCGGGCGGACGCGATTGCCCGCGCCGGCCGACCGAGATCCCGCCGAGCGTGAGGGCTGGATACACATCCCCGATGGTTCACTGTCGTCGCTGGTGTGAGGGGTTGCCGCTACCACGCGTTGGTGGAATGGGACAGTTCGCTAGAGGTGGAACCGAACGCGAGTCCAGTGCGTCTGTTTAGGGTGGAGCGGGTCTGGATCGAGGGAGGGATGCCGGATGCGTTTGGTGACGGTCGTGGGGCTGATCAGTGCGGGGCTGGTACTGGCAGGATGCGGCTCGGAGGCTGTGTCGGGTGACGCTGAAACCGAGGGCGTCGCCGCGGGGGAACCGGTGTTCAGCCCGTGCGATGACATTCCGGATGATGTTGTTCGCTCGCTCGGAGTCGATCCGACGACGAAAGAGCGGGACATCATGGGTGTAAAGCAGCCAGGGTGGAACATCTGCGGGTGGATGGGCGCTGGTCCGTCGCTCAGTGTGTTCGCCACGAACCATTCACTCGACGACGTTCGAGCGAATCAGAAGAACACTGAGTTCACGCCGGTTGATCTCGAAGGCCGCAGTGGCTTCTCATACCGTGAGATCGCGGATACGGATCGCAGGAGTTGTGACGTTGCGGTGGGAACCAGTGGTGGCGCCGTGCTGATCTCGGTCTCCTACCTCGGGGTCGATGCCGTAGTCGAGGATCCCTGCGTCATAGCGACTCGTGCGACTCGGGGGTTGGTCGGATACCTACCTGCTTAGAGTCAATTCGATAGCTAGATGGGGGAGCCATGACGACAATCGGAACACCGGACGCGAGCTGGTCAGGTCTCGCTCGCGCAGCTGAATCAGGAGAACTACTTCTCGACGGAGATGTCGGCCTGCGATGTGCGCGGCGATGTGAAGAGCTTGTTCGAGAGCTGAAGTCGGTGCAGGCCAGGGCTAAGCGACTCGACAAGGTCGACGGTCTGGGAACGCTTCCGTCCGGCGTCGCGCTGGCGGCGAAGTTCGGACGCAAGGCCTCGGGCGGCGATTACTCACTGGACCGAGCGCTTGCCGATCACATCGCCGAAGTCGAGCAGATGCGCGATCTCTTCGCCAAGATCGGCGCCCAGTACCGGGCGACAGAGGACGCGAACCAGAAGGCGTTGACCACCGCGGGTGGCGGTTTCTGACAGCGATCGGATCCGATTCGCCATCGGTATGGAACCGAACGCGGGTGTGATGCGTCTGTTTAGGGTGGAGCGGGTCTGCGTTGAGGGAGGGGTGCCGGGTGCGTTGGGTTGCTGCGGTGGGGTTGATAGGTGCTGGACTGGCGCTCGCGGCGTGTGGTTCGGGAACCGTGTCGGGGACGGCTGACCCGGAGGCAGTCGCGTTGGGGGAGCCCGCGTTCAGTCCGTGCGACGACATTCCTGATGATGTGGTGCGCTCGCAGGACGTCGATCTCTTAACCGAAGAGCGGGACATCATGGGAGTCAAGCAGCCGGGTTGGAACGTCTGCGGGTGGAGCGGACCGCGATATTCGCTCACGGTCTATGCAACGAACAAGACCATGGACGACGTCAGGTCCAACGGCAAGAACGAAGACTTCGCCCCGGTCGAACTGGGGGACCGAGCGGGCGTCACGTACCGAGAGGTAGCGGATACGGACCGTGAGTCGTGTGATGTGGCGATGGTATCGGGCGCAGGAGCAGTGCTGGTGTCCGTGGGTTTCCACGTGTTGACCCCACCCCGAGATACGCAGGAGCCGTGCGAGATTGCGGTCCAGTCCGCTCGAGCTCTTGTTCCCCATATCCCGCAATAGTTGGTCGACTGATGGGAACTCACAATGGCTGACGATCTCCAGGGCTGGACGACACTGGCAACTGCTGTAGGTGAAGGACAGCTGTATCTGGAACCAGGTGTCGCGAAGAACTGCGCGCAGAAGTGCGACGAACTGTTGGCGCGGATGAACGCGCTGCGGGACTCAGCCGTCAGGTTGGCGAAGATCGACGGTTTGGGCACACTGCCATCCGGTGTGGCTCTCGCCGGGAAGTTCGAGCGGAAAGCTTCGGGTGGCGAGTATTCGCTGGATCGCGCGATCGCCGACCACATCGTGGTCGTTGCGCAGATGCGCGATTTGTTCACAAAGATCGGCGCCCAGTACCAGGCGGCCGAGGATGCCAATCAGCAATCACTGACGAACGTGGACGCCGGCTTCTGACGCCGGGGCTAGCGGAGGGGGGAAGCACATGGGATTCACCGACTTCATCGGCGACCTGGGCAAGGAGGCGTACGGGCTCGTCCGCGATCCGGGCAATGCTCTGGTCGATCTCGTGACGGGTTACGACCTGAACGAGCGCGACCGCGTCCGGGACGAGCAGGCGGCCGGCAATACCGAGCGTGACGAGATCTACCTGCAGCAGGCGGGGCTGTACGGCCGGTTCGGTGGAGAGTTCGATGCCCCCGCGCTCGGGTCGCCCGAAGCGTTCGAGACGATGTCACACGAGGACATCAAGGCCGCCGTCGACGCGATGAACGGCGGCTCGCTCCGCGCCAGTGCCGAAGGCTGGACGAAGATCGGCGAGTCACTCGAGCAGGCGCTCAATGACTTCCGCGACTTCATCACCCACGAGACCGAAGGCAAGTGGGAGGGCATCGCGAAAGACTCCGCCGTCGCTGCAACGAACAGATACGTCACCGAGTCGGGGAAGCTGGCAGAGGCTGGAACCCTCATCGGCACCAAGATCACCGAAGCGGCCACCGGTGTCGACCAGGTGAAAGCCACCCTGCCCCCGGTCGCCGAGCGCGGCATCCTCGAATCCGCATTGAACCGGGTGCTGCCCAGCGTCGGGATCCTCAAACGTGTCCTCCACGAGCAGGACGAGGCACACCAGCAGGCGATCGAGATCATGCGCACCGTCTACACCCCCGTGATGCAGCAGGCCGACACCAACGTCCCGAGGCTCCCGGAACCGCCCCGAATCGGCGACGGCCCCACCGGCCTCGACGGAACCCAACCCGGTGGCGGCGCACCCGGCAGCGGCGGATCGAACCCGTATGCGCCGCACGCAGGACCGAACTCGGGATCACCGCACAACCCGACACCGATGCCGGGTGCCCCGCTGCCCGGCGGAACCCCGGGCGCCGGGTCAGCCCCCGGAGTCGGCGGCTTCGACCCCGCGGCAGCCGGCGCCCAGCCCGGCGCGAGCGACCAGTTCGCGCCGAACCCCAACCAGACCGACGCCGTAACCACGCCCGCCTCCGCCTGGACTGCGCCCGCGGCGGCGTCGGGCGGTGACGGCACCCGACTCGGCCAGTCCGGTCTCGGAACGTCGGGATCGGGAATCGGCAGCTACTCCGCCGGCGCCGGCGGACTGGGATCCGGGGGAGGAGGCGGATCGGGTGCAGGTTCTCTCGGCGGCTACGGATCCGGTGGAATCCTCAGCGGTGGAATCGGTTCCGGATCGGGATCCGGTTCCGCAGGCGGGACAGGCGCGACCGCGGCGACGACATCGGGCTCGGGCGCGGCGGGAGCCCGACCGGGCGCGGCAGGTGCCGGCATGATGCCCGGCGCCGGGGCGCGCGGCCGCGGTGACGACGAATCCGAGCACAAGACGCCCGGCTACCTGGTGAACGTCGACAACGGCAGCGAACTGATCGGCAAGCTTCCACTGGCCGCCCCGCCCGTGATCGGGAGCTGAGGCGGCCAGTGCATATCTTCTGAATGGAGGCGGCCGGATCGGCGACACGACGAGCAGTCGTCGTCCACCCGGCCGCCTCCATCCCGGGGCGCTCGCTAGGTGCCGATCAGTTGCTTGGCGGCCGACACCGCGGCCGGACCGTCCAGCGACGGCATGTCGTCCCACTGCCCGCCGGTGATCGTCACCTTGACATCGGGTGYTGCGACCGTGGTGACGATCACCCCGGCGACCGCCGTCGTCACCGGGAGGGTGTAGGCGACGCCACCGGCCTTCGCGAGCTCGGCGTCCGGGAGGAGGACGAGCTGGCCGGCCTCGAGGTCCTGCACCGTCGGAACCTCGCCGGTCCCCGGCTCGATGAGAACCTCGACGCCACGGATCTCGCTCAGAGACGTGGCGCCGTCCGGGGTCTCCCAGTTGCAGATCGCGCCGTACTCGTCGACCGCATTGGACGAGCTCTCCTGCAGCCCTGCAATGTACTGCGCCACCGCAGGCGAGACGTCGTCGCAGCTCGTGAACCGCGCCAACACCTCCGCGCCCGCGGCGCTCGCCGCACCCTCGTCGGCGACCGCGACCTCGTCGGGCGCGACCTCCGGGGCGGCCGTGTCGGCGTCGTCGGAACCGCAGGCGCTGAGCGCGGCAGCAAGAAGCAGCACAGGAACAAACCGGGCGTTTCGGATCATATGGGGCACTGTACCGACCCGAAGGTCCCGAAATAGGAGAGACACCCTAGGCCTTCACCGGCCCCGCCCGGAGTACCTCGTCGAACCGGCCCCGCACCTCGGCGATGTGCTGGTCGAGGTCGTCGACGTTCCAGTCCTTGGTCTCGATGGGGTCGAGGACGTCGACGTAGACCGTGCCCGGGTGAGCGACGAACGAGTTCCGCCACATCAGGTCCCCGGCATTGTGGATGACGATCGGCACGATCGGGACCTGCGCCTGCATCGCCATGTGGAAGCCGCCCTTCTTGAATCGGCCCAGTCTCGGCGTGGGGGAGCGGGTGCCCTCCGGGGCGATCGCGATCGACGTGCCGTCCTTCAGTTTGTCCACCGCCGGCCCGAGTGCCGCGCGGGCCTGTTTGCTGTCCGTCCGATCCACGTACGCGACATCCAGTAGCGTGCCGATCGCCGCGAACCGCAGATCGTGCGCCGCCTCCTTCTTCGCCACGCCCGTCGCGTCCCGCTGGACCACCTTGCCCACCAGCAGCAGGTCGAGCGAACTCTGGTGATTGAACATGAACACCGCCGGCCGGTCCTTCCACGCGTTGTCCTCGCCGGTGATCTTCACGTCGATCCCGCAGATCGTCAGCGCCAGATCCGGCCCCACCGTGCCCACGACATTGGCGGCGGTGCGACGGTTTCCTGTCAACACCCCGGCTCCGATACCGACCATGGTGGCCGCGCCCAGCGCGCCCAGTGCGGTCGCCGTGCGCAGCGTCGCGATCGGCGTCGCACCCCGCTCCGGCTTGGGCAGATTCACCGACAGCCAGCCCTCGGTCCGCGCGAGCCCGGCCAGCTTCCGGTCCGGGTTCAGCGCCACCGGCCGCCCCACCGAATCGAGCATCGGGACGTCCTCGACGCCGTTGGAGTACGCGAACGCTTCCGACAGCGGCGCCCCGACCTCGTTCGCGAAGTCCCGCAACGCCTTCGCCTTCGCCGGACCCCACAGGGCGGGACCGGTGAGCGCGCCGGTCAGCATCCCGTCGACCACCTCGGGCCGACTGCACAGCACGTCGTCGATCCCGAGATCCTCGGCCACGTACTGCGCCTGATACGTCGTCGCCGACGTCGCCATCACGATCCGGTGCCCCGCCCGCCGGTGCGCGTCCAGCAGCCGTCGCACATCGGGGAAGATCATCGCGGCGATCTGCTGCCGGAACAGCCGCTGACTCCACTCCCGCAGCTCGTCCTCGCGCCGACCGGCGAGCCCGGTCACCGCGATCTCCATCAGCCGGCCCACGTCGGCGCCGCGGAACTGCGTGTCGAACGCCGCGCCGGTGGTGCGGAGCAGCTCGGCGATGCTGATGTCGAAGCGGCGCAGCCGATCCCGATACACCACGGTGGCCGAGTAGCCGGTGATGAGGGTGCCGTCCAGGTCGAAGGCCGCCAGCGTCGACGGGCCCTCGGGTGCGGCCGCGATGGCGGCGTAGAGATCTCCCAGCCGGTTCATCGGTCCAACTCCGCCCCGGGATCGCCCACGATCTGGGCGGCCGAGTCGGCGCCCTTCACCTGATCGAGCTTCACGTGCGCGAGTGCGCGGATCTCCCGGACCCGGCGCACCAGCGTCCGCACCTCCTCGGCGAACGCCAGCCGGCGCTCGGGCACCTCGGGATCGGCCACCTCGATCAGCTTCCGGTTGCGCGCCAGTTGCAGCGCGGTCGCGAACAGCTCCGACGAGATGGACTCGCTGCTCGCGAGCTGCTGGCGCAACCGCCGCTGCTGGGCCAGTGCGAGACACCCGGCGACGAAGGTCTTCTCGTCGAAGTCCTCGGACACCGGCGCATCCAGCAGATGATCGGCCACCACCTCGTAGGCCTCGAGGAACGGCTGCAGCACCCGGTGCGCCAGATAGGGGCGGACCTCGGAGAGGATGTGCTCCACGTGCTCCGTCTTACTCAGATCGCTCTCCCACGCCGGGTCGATCAGGCTCAGCTCCGCGCGCAGCTCCTCCTGGAAGGTCTCCTTGTCGCTGAAGAAGAACTCGAACTTGAGCAGATCCCGGATGGCCTTGGCCTCCGCCCAGCCGTCGGCGAGCGGGTCCGCGAACTTCTCGTCCACGGCCGCGACCAGCACCATCTCGGCGATCGCCCGCACCAGCAGGAAGTGAATGGTGTTGTTGCGGTAGAACGCCGCCACCAGCCMCTGGTCCCGGCCCAGGTAGTACACCCGCTCGTTGCCCTCGTCGAACCGCTTGAGCACTCCCGAGTCCAGGTGGGTGAACAGCGCCTTCCGGATCACCTGCGGGTTGGTGAGATCGACGTCGCCGGCGGTGGGGAGCTTGCGGGCGGTCATGTAGTCGACCATCGGGCCGAGGATGAAGCCCAGCTCGGGCACCGTCAGCGCCCGGTCCTCGATGCCGAGGAACGCGAGCATCACCAGCGACGACGCCGTGATCGGGGTGACCTCGTTGATGCGGTGGCTCACCTCGATGCCGGTCTTCTGGATCGCCAGCCGCAGATCGTCCTCCTGCGCCAGCGAATCCCGCAGCGACAGGGGCCGTCCCACCGTCACGTGCGCGACGCCGCGGCGCTGCCCCTGCGCCCGGACGTAGCCGACCAGCCAGCGGATGCTCTCCTTGCGCTTCTCCGCGCCGTGGGCCTCCGCGGCCATCGCGCTGACCTCGTACAGCTGGTCGTACACCAGCGAGACGGGGACCAGGTAGACGTCCGACGCGTCGCTCGACTGGAACGCCTTCGCGAGGTAGGTGAGCAGCCCGTATCGGGGTGGGCGCAGCTTCCCGGTGCGGGACCGCCCGCCCTCGATGTACCACTCGAGGTTGAACCGCTTGTTCAGCAGGAACCGCATGTACTCGCGCAGCGTCCACTTGTAGATCTCGTCGCCGTCGAACTTGCGGCGGATGAACACCGTGCCCGACCGCTTGCTGATCGGACCGATCGGCCAGAAGCTGACGTTGAGTCCACCCATGACGTGGTTGAGCGGCAAGTCGTTGGCGAGCAGCGCCGGCCGCAGCACCAGCGGATCCAGGTACGAGCGGTGGCTGGGCAGGAACACCAGCGAATGCTCCCGGTTGAGCTCGCGCAGTTCCTCGAACCGGGTGGTGTCCACGTCCAGGCGATACGCGCGGGAGAAGTAGCGGCCCAGCTGATCCCACAGCGCGATCGCCCGCCGGCTCTGCGCCGCCACCATCTCGTCGAGGTCGGCGCGGGCCTGGCGGTCGACGTCCACCACGGTCAGATTGAGCCGGGCGGCCAGGTTCTTGATCCCCGCGGTGAACCGGCTGGTGTCGGTGATCTCCTCGACCACGAACCGGGACACCTTGTACTGCGTGCCGAGCAGGCTGCGTTCGGCCCGTTCCAGCGCGAGCGCGGCCTGACGACGGATGAAGTTGGGCAGCGATCCGCCGCCGCGTTCGGCCAGCCGGTCCCGTAGCTCGCTCAGCGACGCGGCGTCCCCCTCGATGACCCGGCAGCGCGCCGGATCGGTGCGGAGCACCCGGCGCTGCGCGTTCGCTCCGAGATGGAGCGGGTCCCTCGCGGACAGTACATCCCGAAGCCGTTGCGCACGATGGCCGTTGGTGATATCGGGCAGCCATACGACGCGTACCGGTGTCACCATCGGGTCGTCGTCCCGGCGCGTCAGGGCCGACAGTGCCTGATCGGTGTTCGCGAACGTGACCGTCGGCGATCCGGTTTCGGACTCCTGGTGCCCCAGCCAGGTCCGCAGTGCGCGTTCCTCGGTCTCCGTCATCGGCTCGGTGAGATAGATCGTCGGGTGTGTGGACTGTGCGCCGTGTTCGGTCATCCCTCGGCTCCCTTCGCGGCGCCGGCCAGCGCCACCACCTCGTCCAAACCCTCCTGCAGGCACTGCATGAACAGCGCCGGTTCGGTCACCGCGGCGGTGTCGAGGTTGACGCCGATGCAGCAGGTCCCGACGTGGGAGACCATCGTCGCCATCACGGCGCAGCCCGGTGCCGGGCCGAAGGGGAACATCCGCTCGATCCGCGCCCCCGCCAGATACACCGGCACGGGCACCCCCGCGACATTGGACGCCTGCAGATCCAGCCCCTTGGACTGCGACAGGTACCACTCGGCGAGCAGCCGGGTCGGCAGCCGCACCAGCAGCGGCGACGCCGCCTCGACAATGTCGAGGGCCGGTTCCTCCCGCAGCGCCAGCACGATCGCGCGGACCTTGCGGATCCGCAACGCCGGATCCGGTTCGGTGGCCGGCCCCGCGAACCGCACCGCGGCGATCCGGTTGCCGCCGGACGGATCCGACGCGGCCCGCATGTTGATCGGCATGCCCATCGGGATCTTGCCGACGGACTCGCCGAGCTCCTCGTGGTACCGGCGGAAGCCGCCGAGCAGCGCCGCGATGTAGGCGTCGTTGACCGAACCACCGGCCGCGTGGCCCGCGCCCTTGAGGACCGGCAACTCCACCTCGAGCACCCCGAACCAGCGCCCGAGACCGCGGTTGCGCAGCAGGGGAGAGCCCGTCGCCGGGGGCGGCTGGATGACGCGGCGCAGGGAGTTCGCGTAGTCGAGGACCTCTCCCGCCGCGTCGAACGGCCGGGTCACGGCGGTGATCGCGGCCCGCGCCGAGCCGGAGACCAGGTCGGCGATCCGGCTCGGGGCGCGGCGCACCTCGGTGAGCACCTCGAGCCCCAGCGCGGACAGATCCGACAGGTGCTCGGGCGGCGCGGGCGCGCGGTCCGGCTTGTCGGGCGTCGGTTCGGGTCGGCGGCTGTGCAGCAGCGCCATCATCTGGATGCCGCCCATGCCGTCGGTGATGCTGTGATGCGTCTTGACGACGTAGACGGCGCGGCCGTCACCCAGGCCCTCGATGAGCATCGCCATCCACGGCGGGCGGGCCTTGTCGAACGGTTCGGTGGCGAGGTGCCGGCAGATCCGCAGCGCGTGGTCGAGGTCGGCCGGCTCCGGCAACCGCACCCGGCGCAGGTGGTAGTCGAGGTCGAACTCGGGGTCCACCGACCACACCGGATTGCCGAGGCCGAACGCCGGTTCCACCGCGCGCATCCGGATGCGGGGAACGATGTGCGACGCCCATTCGTGCGCCCGCACCAACCGATCCCAGTCCGGTGCCCGGTCGAGGACGTCGACGGCGACGATGGGGGTGCGCAGTTCGGGGCGCACCTCCTCCATCCGCCACATGCCGGTCTCGAAGTCCGACATGGTCCGGTTCTGCGCCCATCCGACCGCGGAGAGGTCCACATCCACCGCACTCGGTGGGATGAACGGTTGCCCGTCGGCCATACGCACGCTCCTCGAATCCACGATCGGGGGTGTCGCCTCAAGTGTGGCCCCGCGGGAGCGGACGCGTCACGAGATTCGGGCTTCGCCTTTCCGGACACGGCGGACAAGTCGTCTGCCGCGCGATCGGGTGCCGCCTCGGTTAACGTCTGAGGGACTTCGATCCTTGCCCCGGCGAAAGGACGCGGTCATTCCCCTCTATCAGTTCCGGTGCGCGCAGTGCGGTCCGTTCGACCGCACCTACTCGATGGCCACCGTCCCCGACAGCTCCGCCTGCCCCGCCTGCGCGTCCGACGCGCGCCGTCAGATCACCGGCCCGCGGCTCGGCCACGGCTCGTCGACGCAGATGCGTCTGCTCGACGCGACCGCCCGGTCCGCGAGCGAGCCCGCGGTGGTCTCGGGCCCGCGCCCCGGAGCCCGCACGGCGGTGCAGAACGTCACCACCAATCCGCTGCACCGAAAGTTGCCCCGCCCCTGAGTCTTTCCCCTCGCGTCGTGAAGGAGATCCGTATGCCCGAGTTGCTGTTCCCGTTGGATTCGCGCAAGAAGTTCACCGAGCAGGAGAAGATCGGCCACAACCGGTGGCACCCCGACATCCCCGCCGCCGTCACGGTGAAGCCGGGCGATTCGTTCCGCGTGCACTGCCGGGAATGGTTCGACGGCGCGATCCGCAACGACGACTCGGCCGACGACATCCTCAATGCCCCGCTGACCACGGTGCACACGCTGTCGGGGCCGTTCGCGGTGGAGGGCGCCAAGCCCGGTGACCTGCTGATCGTCGACATCCTCGACATCGGACCGATCCCGCAGGAGGACTCGGGTCCGCTCGCCGGCCAGGGCTGGGGGTACACCGGCATCTTCCCGCGCGACAACGGCGGCGGCTTCCTGACCGAGCAGTTCCCCGACGCCTACAAGGCGGTGTGGGACTTCTCCGGGCAGACCGCGACGTCCCGGCACGTGCCGCACGTCAAGTTCACCGGCATCGTGCATCCGGGCCTGATGGGCACCGCGCCGTCGCACGAGTTGCTCGGCAGGTGGAACACCCGTGAGGCCGCGCTGATCGCGACCGATCCGGACCGGGTGCCGCCGCTCGCGCTGCCACCGGAACCGCGCGACGCGGTGCTGGGCACCCTCACCGGCGCCGACTTCGACCGCGTCGCCGGCGAGGCCGCCCGCACCGCCCCGCCCCGCGAGAACGGCGGCAACCAGGACATCAAGAACCTCACCAAGGGCAGTCGCGTGTTCTATCCGGTGTTCGTCGACGGCGGCAAGCTGTCGGTGGGGGACCTGCACTTCTCGCAGGGCGACGGCGAGATCACCTTCTGCGGTGCGATCGAGATGGGCGGGTTCATCGATCTGCGCGTCGACCTGATCAAGGGCGGCATGGAGACGTACGGCGTGTCGGAGAACGCGATCTTCATGCCCGGCAACACCGATCCGCAGTATTCGGAGTGGCTGGCGTTCTCGGGCACGTCGGTGACGCTCGACGGCGAGCAGCGGTACCTCGACTCGCACCTCGCCTACCAGCGGGCGTGCCTGCACGCGATCGACTACCTCACGAAGTTCGGTTACAGCCCGGAGCAGGCGTACCTGCTGCTGGGCGCCGCGCCGATCGAGGGCCGCCTGTCCGGCGTCGTCGACATCCCGAACTCGTGCGCCACGGTGTACCTGCCGACCGCGATCTTCGACTTCCCGGTCGCGCCGTCCGCGGACGGTCCCGTGCGGATCGATCCGGGAATGGGCGCGCCGCACTCCGCACGCTAGGCCCCGGCCGGCGGGGGAACCGGCTCGCGTCGTACCTGATGCGGGCCGGTTCCCGCGCGACCGCGAAATGAACTCCTGTACAAGAAAAACAGGACCGTTCGTTCGAACTTAACGCGTATTTTCCCTGGCTGTAGCCTCGAGCGCGAAATTCGGAGACGTTATTCAATCGTTATGATCAAACAGTAACGCCGACGTCTTTCGCCGCGTTAGCGTCGTTCTCAACGCACCACGCAATCAAAGCGTTACGCGATATGACCATGGACATCTCCTTGTTTCCGGATCTGTTATTTCCGGTGGTGAGGGCTAGGCCGTCGGGGAGAAAGGGGCGCAGAATTGTGAGCGCTTCGAACTGCATCGAGGACTACGTCGCCGCAATGTTCTCGTACGAGTTCCTCGACGGCGGAGTCGACTACAACGCCCTCGAGCGCATCCACCGCGGTGACGTGAACGACTGGGTCTCGGCCGTGGCCGGCTCCGGGCTGTTCACCAACCACCAGGTGGGCCGCATCGACGCGTCGTGGGACCGCAACCCGAAGACCCTGCTCACCGCCCTGCTCTCCGAGGCCGACGAGATGACCGTCAAGCGCTGCGAGATCACCTGGTCCGCACTGGACCGGCTGGCCCCGCGCGAGGAGCGCCGCGAACCGGCCGCCGTCGGCGGCTACAGCAACGCGGTGGCCTCCGCATCCACGACGATCGCCTGATCGTCGGTCAACGCCCGATACCGAACCCCGGCACCGCGACAGGCCTCGATCATGCGAGCCGCGTCGTCGCCGGGGTTCTGTGCGTCCGGGGGAGTGTCCGAACCCACGCAGTGCGGCACGATCGAGAAGTCGATCAGGCCCAGCCCGTCCCAGCGCGGCGGCACCCCGCAGGTCGGCGCCACCTCGCCCGGATCGTCCCCGCTGTCCACCCCGACGAGGGACGGTGCCGTGACGCACGCGCCGGCGCTGTAGCCCGCGTAGRCGAGGGCGTCACGGCGGAGGAGATCCCGCAGGACGTCGTCGGCACCACTTCGTGCCAGCTGTGCACGCAGGACGAACGTGTTGCCGCCGCGCACCCACACCGACCGGAATCCCGAGAGCGTCTCCGCGAGAGCGGCCGGCCGGTCGACGTAGTGGCGTAGATCCACCTCCGACGGCAGGAACCCGAGACGGCGCAGCGGCACGACGTCGCTCACCACGGCCGAGTCCCGGGCCCGCGCCGGCCACGCATCCGCGGCATTGGCGATCACCGCGATCGGGCCGGGGCCGCCGACCAGTTCGACGAACCGGTCCACGTGCAGACCGAACCGGCACGACGCCAGGAACAGTCGCACGGTTGCTCAGACGGTGAAGGCGAGGTGGTCGACGATCCGTCGGCCCACCTCGGCGTCGCCGCCGAGCTCGAACTCCGACGTGTGCTCGGCGGCGGTGGTGCGGCCCGTGGCGAGCCGGGTGAACAGCGGCGAACCCATCGCGATCGTCGACGTCGCCGGTGCGGACAGCTGCGGGACCACCGCGGCCCGGCCGTCGACTTCGACGTGGATGGTGCGGGCCAGCGGGCCGGACAGCTCGAACGTGACCCGGGCACCCTCGGGGGCACCGCCCAGCTTGCCGACGATGAACCCCAGCGCGCCCGCGATCTCCGCGAACGCCAGCTCGCCGCGGGTGCCGCCCTCGTCGCCCGCGGGGGCGCCCAGCGCATCGCGGATGTCGTGCTCGTGAATCCAGCAGTCGAACAACCGGATACGCATGAACCGTCCGTACGTGGCCGGACCCGCCGGCGTCATTGCGGGAGCATCGAAGTCGCCCTGCGTCATGTCGGCGAGCACCTCGCGCCGGCTGGACGTGATTTCGCGGAACATCGCGAGAGTCTGCGCCCCGGTATGGGCTCGCAGGCCCTCCACCCAGCGCTCGTTGAGCGCGCCGATCTCGTTGCGCACGTGGAGGAGTGCGTGCACGTCGATCGCCGTCTCCGGGGGTTTCAGGCCCGACAGCAGCGATTCGGTCCCGATGATGTGCGAGACGATGTCGCGCACCGTCCAACCCGGCAGGGCCGTCGGCGTGGTCCACGCATCGCCCTCGACCGTGGACAGCACATCGTCGAGCACTGCCCACTGCTCGGACAGTGCATCGACCAGCATGCCCTGGGGGAACTCGCTCATGTATCTCGCTCCGTTTCCAGTCCGGAAAGGTCCACGACCTCACCACGATTGACGCTCTGCCAGTCCCGGCCCCGCAGGTACGGGGCCAGCGCCTCACCGATGGCCGCCGCGTCCGCCGGCCCCTTCACACGCTGAAGCTCGTAGACGCGGGGGAACTCGAGCATCTCGGTCACCATGTTCCACAGTCGCACGGCGGCCTCGCCCTCGGGCGGATCGACCAGGACGGGCCCGAACAGCGGGGTGCCCAGCACGAACAGCGTCGGGACACCGAACCCGCCCGCCGCGACCACCCGGTCGTGGTCGGCCCGGACGTCGTCGTGCGTGGTCGGGTCGGCCAGCGCGGCGTCGAGCAGGCCGGGGTCGAGTCCGAGTCTGCCGAGCAGATCCCGTGCGACATCCGGGTCGTGCGGTTTTCCACCGTCGACGTGCAGCAGGTGGCCGGTCGCGGCGTACCAGCGGTCCAGCAGATCCATGCTCTCGCGACGCAGCAGCGCACCGATCCGCATGAGCGACCAGCCGTAGGCCCAGTCCCGCTCCCATGGATGCAACTGCTGCTGCTTCTGATCGTCGCGGCGGTTGATCTCCTCGAGACTGAAGAAGCGCCAGTCGACGTCGATGCCGGTCTCGGCCCGCACGTGCCGGATCCAGCGCGAGGCGTGGAACGCGAACGGGCACATCGGATCGAAGTGGAAGTCCACCGACGTGATCGCCTCGTCGCCGGCGGGCGCGGCAGCATCGGATGTGTCGGTGGTCACCCTGTCACTCTATGACCGATCGGCCTCCCGTGCGACGCCATGACACATCGAAAGAGCGCACCCGGTCGGGATCCGGCGATTCGGGCGAAACCCGTCACGGAGCGGCGCGTGGTGGTGGACGATCGGGCCAGACCGAAGCGCGAGACGATCGTTCACATGAGGAGCTGCCGTGTTCCCGGGAAACTTCGTAGCCACCACCCCCGACAAGCCCGCGATCATCCGGCCCGCCACCGGTGAGCAGCTGACGTATCGGCAGCTCGACGAACGGTCCCTGCGGCTGGCCCGGTACCTGCGGGAGGTGGGGATGCGGCCGGGCGATCACCTCGCGATGGTCGCGGGCAACGACCTGCGGATGCTCGAGGTGTACTGGGCCGCGCTGCGATCCGGTCTCTACATCACGGCGGTCAACTGGCACCTCACCGCGGCCGAGACCGCGTACGTGGTCGACGACTGCGGGGCATCGGTTCTCGTCGTGTCCGCCGACGCGGCCGCGGCGCTCCCGGACGACCCGGCCGATCTTCCCCGGGTCCGCCGCCGGCTCGTGTTCGGTGGCGCGCTCGCCGGCTACGACGACTACGAGCAGGTGCTCGCAGCGCAGACCGTCGAACCGCTCGAGTCGCAGCCGCGCGGCCAGGACATGCTGTATTCGTCGGGCACCACCGGCCGGCCCAAGGGCATCAAGCCCAAACTGCCCGGCGGCGAGGTCCACGAGACGACGGACCCGTACACCGCGGTGTTCGCGCCCATGTACGGATTCGACTCCGACACCGTCTATCTGTGCCCCGCGCCGCTGTATCACGCAGCGCCGCTGCGCTTCTGCGGAACCATCAACTCCGTCGGCGGCACCGTGATCGTGATGGACCGGTTCGAGCCCGCCGAGGCGCTCGACCTGATCCAGACGTACAAGGTCACGCACAGCCAGTGGGTGCCGACGATGTTCGTGCGAATGCTGAAGCTGCCCAAGGCGGTTCGGGACAGCTACGACGTCTCCAGCCTGCAGGTCGCCGTCCATGCCGCGGCGCCGTGCCCGCCGGACGTCAAGCGGGCGATGATCGAGTGGTGGGGGCCGGTGATCCAGGAGTACTACGCATCCACCGAGGGGTCCGGGGTCACCTTCATCGACAGTGCGCAGGCGCTCGCGCATCCGGGCTCGGTCGGCCGGGACGGCGTGCTCGGGATCGTGCACATCTGCGACGAGGACGGGCGCGAGCTGCCGGTGGGGCAGATCGGCACCGTCTACTGGGAGCGCGCCGAGCTGCCCTTCGAGTACCACAACGATCCGGCCAAGACGGCGTCGGCGCAGCACCCGGACCATCCGACCTGGACGACGAGCGGCGACATCGGCTACATCGACGACGAGCGATTCCTCTATCTCACCGACCGCGCCGCGTTCACGATCATCTCCGGCGGCGTCAACATCTATCCGCAGGAGATGGAGAACGTGCTGACCCTGCATCCCAAGGTGTACGACGTCGCGGTGATCGGGGTGCCCGACGAGGAGATGGGGGAGCAGGTCAAGGCTGTTGTCCAGCTGGCGGACGGTGTGACGAAGAGCGCCGACCTCGCGCGCGAGCTGCTCGACTACGTCCGCGACCGCGTCGCGCACTACAAGGCGCCGCGCTCGGTCGACTTCGCGGACGACCTACCGCGCACTCCGACAGGCAAGTTGGTCAAGCATCAACTCCGGGCCCGCTACGTGACGTCCCTGAGGAACTGACGCAGTACCGCGGCGTGGCTGTGCTCGACGTCCTTGGTGGCGGTCAGGAGGACGAGTGGACGGTCGTGCGCGAGCTCGAGAACGCGCTCCACGGCGCTGCGGCCGTCGGGCGACTCGAGCTCGGCGAGATAACGGGACCGAAACTCGCCGAACTCGGCGACGTCGTGGCTGTACCACCGGCGCAGCTCGGTGGACGGGGCCAGCTCCTTGGCCCAGTCGTCGTAGTGGAACGAATCCTTGCGCAGCCCCCGTGGCCAGAGCCGGTCGACGAAGACGCGGAAGCCCGCTTCGGCACCCGGATGGTCGTACACACGTTCGATCTCCACCGTCTTGACGGGCATCTCTCACCTCCGTGTCTTGGGCCTATTTCGGCGCCAAGTTACGTCCATGTGAATTAGTGAGCTGTATCACAAAATGTGTTCCTTACAGTGGTATACCTCTGTTCGGACTCGATTCAGACAACACTGACGACTTGCGTGTGTTCCCTTGCTCACGGTAGTTCTGCTTACCATCGTGGACCACTTGCATCGATCGGGTCATCGTCCGTCGATCGCTCGAGAGTTGCCGCCCGTCGTGGCGTGCACACCATCTAACGCAGGAAGTCGAAACATTGGATACATCGAAGAGCGCGGCACAGGTGCGCCCGTCGGTCGGTGTCGTTCGGGAGACGAACGACGACGAGCGGCGGGTGGCGCTGGTGCCGAAGGTTGTGGCGTCGTTGTCCGCCAAGGGCGTCGACGTCGTTGTCGAGTCCGGGGCCGGCCTGGCCGCCCTGATTCCGGACGAGCTGTACGTCGAGGCGGGTGCCACCATCGGTGACGCGTGGTCCGCGGACATCGTGGCGAAGGTGGCCGCGCCGTCGACCGACGAGATCGCCAAGCTGCGCTCGGGCTCGACGCTGATCGGCTTCCTGGCGCCCCGCAACGCGGACAACCGGATCGCGGATCTGAAGGCGGCCGGCGTGCAGGCCTTCGCGGTCGAGGCCATCCCGCGTATCTCGCGTGCCCAGGTGATGGATGCGCTGTCGTCGCAGGCGAACGTGTCCGGCTACAAGGCGGTGCTGGTGGCGGCGTCGGAGTCGACGCGGTACTTCCCGATGCTGACCACCGCCGCGGGCACCGTGAAGCCGGCGACGGTGCTGGTCCTCGGTGTGGGTGTCGCGGGTCTGCAGGCGCTGGCGACGGCGAAGCGTCTCGGCGGCCGCACCACCGGCTACGACGTGCGCCCCGAGGTGGCCGATCAGGTCCGCTCCGTCGGTGCACAGTGGCTCGATCTCGGCATCGATGCCGCCGGCGAGGGTGGCTACGCCCGTCAGCTGACCGAGGCCGAGCAGGCCCAGCAGCAGCAGGCGCTCGAGGACGCGATCAAGGGCTTCGACGTGGTCATCACGACCGCGCTGGTGCCGGGTCGTCCGGCGCCGCGTCTGGTGACGGCCGCAGCGGTGCAGGGCATGAAGCCCGGCTCGGTGATCGTGGACCTCGCCGGTGAGACCGGTGGCAACTGTGAGATCACCGAGCCCGGTCAGACCGTGGTCAAGCACGGTGTGACGATCTGCTCGCCGTTGAATCTGCCGGCGACGATGCCCGAGCACGCCTCCGAGCTGTATTCGAAGAACCTGCAGGCGGTCATCGAGTTGATGCTCGACGAGAACGGTGCCTTCGCGCCGGACTTCGACGACGAGATCCTCGCCGCCGCCTGCGTCACCCGTGAGGAGGCGAACGCCTGATGTACAACGAACTGCTCGCGAACATCGCGATCCTGGTCCTGGCCGGGTTCGTCGGCTTCGCCGTCATCTCCAAGGTGCCGAACACGCTGCACACGCCGCTGATGTCGGGCACCAACGCCATCCACGGCATCGTCGTGCTCGGCGCGCTCGTCGTCCTCGGGCATCTGCCCGGTGACGCGCCCTGGAGCATCAAGATCATTCTGTTCGTCGCGTTGGTGTTCGGCACCTTGAACGTGGTCGGTGGTTTCGTGGTCACCGACCGCATGCTCGCGATGTTCAAGCCCAAGAAGGACGCCCTGAAGGCGGCTGCGAAGAAGGGGGCTGACGCCTGATGGGCTACCTCGTCACGATCCTGTACATCGTCGCGTTCGCGATGTTCATCTACGGTCTGTCGGGCCTGACCGGCCCGAAGACCGCCGTGCGCGGCAACTACATCGCCGCGGTCGGCATGCTCGTCGCCGTCGTCGCGGTCCTGATCGATATCCGCGACACCGACAACTGGGGCCTGATCATCGGCGGCCTGGCCGTCGGCATCATCCTCGGTGTCCCGCCCGCGCTGCGCACCAAGATGACCGCGATGCCGCAGCTGGTCGCCCTGTTCAACGGTGTCGGCGGCGGCACCGTCGCGCTCATCGCGTGGGCCGAGTTCCTCAACTCCGACGGCTTCACCGCCGTCGAGGCGGTGCCGTCGGCGCCGTTCATCGTCGGCTCGCTGTTCGCCGCGATCATCGGCTCGGTCTCGTTCTGGGGCTCGCTGGTGGCGTTCGCGAAGCTGCAGGAACTGCTCAACAAGAACCTCGAGAAGAAGGTCGTCGCGTCGGCCAAGCTGTTCCAGCTGGCGAACATCGTCCTCGCGCTCGTCTCGCTCGGTCTCGCGATCTACATCGGCCTGGGCGCCGACGGCGACCCGCAGTCGCCGTGGCTGATCGTCGGCCTGCTCGTCGCCGCCGGTGTCATGGGTCTGTTCGTGGTGCTGCCGATCGGCGGCGCCGACATGCCCGTCGTCATCTCGCTGCTCAATGCCCTCACCGGTCTGTCCGCGGCGGCCGCCGGTCTCGCGCTGAACAATCAGGCGATGATCGTCGCCGGCATGATCGTCGGCGCGTCGGGCTCGATCCTGACCAACCTGATGGCCAAGGCGATGAACCGGTCCATCCCGGCGATCATCTTCGGCTCGTTCGGCGGCGGGGACGCCGGCGGCGCCGCCGGTGCCGCGTCGGGTGGCACCGTCAAGGCCACCTCCGCGTCGGATGCGGCGATCCAGATGGCGTACGCCAACCAGGTCATCGTCGTGCCCGGCTACGGTCTCGCGGTGGCGCAGGCCCAGCACGCGGTCAAGGAGATGGCCGCGCTGCTCGAGGACAAGGGTGTCGAGGTCAAGTACGCGATCCACCCGGTCGCCGGCCGCATGCCCGGACACATGAACGTCCTGCTCGCCGAGGCCGACGTCGCGTACGACGCGATGAAGGAAATGGACGACATCAACGGCGAGTTCTCCCGCACCGACGTCACCGTCGTCATCGGCGCCAACGACGTCACCAACCCCGCGGCCCGCGAGGATTCGTCCAGCCCGATCTACGGGATGCCGATCCTCAACGTCGACCAGTCCAAGTCCGTCATCGTCCTCAAGCGGTCCATGTCGTCGGGCTACGCCGGTATCGACAACCCGCTGTTCACCGCCGACCAGACCTCCATGCTGTTCGGCGACGCGAAGAAGATGGTCTCCGAGGTCACCGAGGAGCTCAAGGCCCTGTAGCCGCTTCGGGAATCACGGAAGACGGCAGCTGCCGGGTGACTCCCCCTCCGCTCGACAGTCGTAGGGTCCCTTCACACGCTCCCAGCGTGTGAAGGGACCCTTCCGCCGTTTCGGGAGACCGAGTTTCGGGGGGACTTTCACACCTGCACGGGCCGGCTCGTGGGGCGCCGGACGACACCCGCGAAGCACGCCGCCACCAGTACGCAGGCCAGCGGCACCACCATCGCGACGGTGAGCGGCACCAGTTGGGTGACCCACCCGATGGTCGCGGGCCCGGCGAGGAATCCGATGTAACCCATGCCCACGACGCGCGACATGTTCGCGCCCGCCGCGCCGGTTCCGAGATTGCCCGCGGTCGTGAAGATCTGCGGCACACACCCGGACAGGCCCAGGCCGAACAGTGCCCACCCGAGCAGCGTCGTCGGCAGCCACTGCGAGACGATCACCAGCGCCATGCCGGCCGCCGCGATGAGCGTGCCGTACCGGACGATCGCGACGGGACCGAGCGCCGCGCTGACACGGTCGGCGGTGAAGCGGCCCAGCGTCATCGTCAGCGAGAACCCTCCGAACGCGAGCGCGGCGACGGCGGCGGTCGTGTCGAGATGCTCCTTGACCTGCAGCGTGCTCCAGTCGTTCGCGACCCCCTCCGCGAGCATCAGCACGAACGCGACCGCACCGAGTGCGACCACCCGGGTCGAGTACCGCCCCCGTGGCCGGGTCTCGTGATGCTCCGGCTGTGGATGCGCGGACGGCGGCAGCAGCCGCGTCGTGCAGACGGCGATCCCCACGAGACCGACCACTGCGGACCCGCCCAGCGCGACGAGCGGCGACCAGCCCGCGGCCAACGTCGCCGCCCCGACGAGCGAGCCGGCGACGCCGCCGATCGAGAACATGCCGTGGAACGCAGACATGATCGGCCGCCGGTACGCCTGCTCGACGTAGACGGCCTGCGAGTTCATCGCGACGTCCAGGGCGCCGTTGCCGAACCCGAACACCGTGAGCGCCAAGCCGAGCTGCCACGCGTTGCCGGCCAGGCCGGGCCCGATCACGGCGATCGACAGCAGGGTGCCGCTGAGCGCCACCAGCCGTCGGCTGCCGAACCGGTCCGACAGCGGACCCGACAGCTGCATGCCCGCGATCGCGCCCGCCGCGAGGAGCAGCAACAGCGACCCCAGCGTCGAATGGGAGATGTCGGTGCGCGCCTCGATCGCCGGGATGTGGACCACCCACATCGCGAGCAGGAAGCCGTTGATCCCGAACACCCCGAAGATCGCGGCACGCGCCGATCGCAGGTGGAGCGGCCGGTCCGTCTGCTGGGCGTTCACGTACCCCTTTGTACCGAACTCCGGTGCCGGGCGGCCGGACCGGTCACAGCTGCGCGAGCAGGGTCGGTACCGGGTCGGTGAGCGCCGCCCCGAGATCGGCGAGGAACCGCGACGCCTGTTCGCCGTCGACGAGGCGGTGGTCCACCGTCAGGCTCAGTGTGGTGACCTCGCGGATCGCGAGCCGGTCCTCGTGCACCCACGGCCGACGGTTGATCGCGCCGAGGGCGAGGATCGCGGCCTCGCCCGGGTTGAGGATCGGGGTGCCCGCGTCGACGCCGTACACCCCGACGTTGGTGATCGTGATCGTCCCGCCCGACAGCTGCTCGGGTGTCGCCTCCCCGGCGCGCGCGGTGTCGGTGAGGTCGGTGAGGGCCCGGCACAGGTCGGGCAGTGTCAGGTTCTCGGCGTCCTTGATGTTGGGGACGACGAGCCCGCGTTCGGTGGCCGCCGCGATGCCGAGATTGACGTAGTGCTTGGTGACGATCTCCTGGGTGTCCTCGAGCCAGGACGAGTTCAGACCGGGATGCGACCGCAGCATCACCAGCACCGCCTTCGCGACCAGGGCCAGCGGTGTGAGGTGCAGTCCGGTGAACCGGTCCGACGACCGGAGCTGCTCGAGCAGTCGCACCGTCTCGGTGACATCGGCGGTGAGGAACTCGGTGATCTGTGGGGCGGTGGACGCGCTGCGCACCATGGCCGACGCCGTCTCCCGCCGCACCCCGCGGATCGGGGTCCGGGTCTCCCGCGGGTCCGCCCCGTCGGTCCCGTCGGTCCCGTCGGTCCCGGCCGGGGCCGGCCGCGCCTGGTGCCGGCGCACCGCGTCGGGGCGGGTGGCCGAATCGCGGTGTACCGGACCGGCGCGACGGTGCCGGCGGCTCGGGGCGGGGGCGGACGGCCCGTAGCCGACCAGCACCGAATCGGCCCGGGACGTCTCCGCGGCCGGCTTCGGGGGCGTCGCGGAGTCGGTCTCCACCCGGATCAGGGACGCGCCCACCGGCACGGTGTCGCCGGGCCGGGCGAGCAGTTCGCGTACGACACCGGCGAACGGCGACGGCAACTCCACCAGCGCCTTCGCGGTCTCGACCTCCCCGATCGCCTGGTTGAGCTCGACGGTGTCGCCGACGGCCACCGCCCACGACACCAGCTCGGCCTCGGTCAGTCCCTCCCCGAGGTCGGGCAGCCGGAACTCCTCGATCCGCGTCATGATGCGAGTGCCTCGCTGCTCATGCCGCGAGCACCTCGTCGACAGCGCCGAGGATGCGGTCGGCGTCGGGGACGTGATGCTTCTCGAGCTTGGCCGGCGGGTACGGTATGTCGAAGCCGCCGACCCGCAGCACGGGCGCCTCGAGCTGGTAGAAGCACCGCTCGGCGATGCGCGCCGCGATCTCCGCGCCGAGGCCGACGAACACCGGGGCCTCGTGCGCCACGACCAGCCGACCGGTCCGCCGCACCGACGACTCCACGGTGTCGAAGTCGATCGGGGACAGCGACCGCAGGTCGACCACCTCGAGGGACGTGCCCTCGGACTCGGCGATGTCCGCGGCCTGCAACGCCGTCGGGACCATCGAGCCGTAGGCGACGAGCGTGGCGTCGGTGCCGGGCCGGACGATCCGGGCCCGATGCAGCGGCAGATCCGGGAGAGCATCGACGTCGACCTCGCCGCGATCCCAGTAGCGACGCTTGGGCTCGAGGAACACGACGGGGTCGTCGAGGGCGATCGCCTGCCGGATCATCGCGAACGCGTCCGCCGGGGTGCTGGGGCTGACCACGCGCAGCCCGGCGGTGTGCGCGAAGTACGCCTCCGGGGACTCCGAGTGATGCTCGACCGCGCCGATGCCGCCGCCGTACGGGATGCGAATCGTCAACGGCGCCTTCACGTGACCGCGGGTGCGGTAGTGGATCTTGGCGACCTGCGAGACGATCTGGTCGAACGCGGGATAGACGAAGCCGTCGAACTGGATCTCGCACACGGGTCGATAGCCCCGCAACGCGAGCCCGAACGCCGTTCCCACGATTCCGGATTCGGCGAGCGGGGTGTCCATGACGCGGGCCGGTCCGAAGTCCTTCTGCAGTGCGTCGGTGATCCGGAAGACGCCGCCGAGCTTGCCGATGTCCTCGCCCATCAGCACCACCTTCGGATCGTCCTCGAGCGCCCTGCGCAGTCCCGCGTTCAGCGCGGCGCCGAGGGCCATCGTGGTCGTGGGTGTCGTGGTGGTCATGACAGGGCCTCCTCACCGGCGGTCAGCGTGTCGAGGTACGCCCGGTACTCGGCGCGTTCCTCGTCGAGCAGGGGATGGTCGGTGGCGTACACGTGCTCGAACAACTCGTCGACATCCGGGTCGAGCGCCTCGAGTGCCCCGGCCCGCAGCCGGGCGGCGACCTCGTCGGCACGGGCCTGCACCCGGTCCGCGAGGGCGTCGTCGAACAGCCCCTCGCGTTCGAGGAGACGGCGCATCCGGTCGATCGGATCGCGCGCCTTCCACACCTCCGATTCCGCCGCGGTCCGATACCGGGTGGGGTCGTCGGAGGTGGTGTGCGGGCCCATCCGATAGGTGATGGCCTCGACGAACGACGGCCCGCCGCCCTCGCGCGCGTGTCGCGCGGCCTGGCGGGTCACCGCGAGAACGGCGAGCACGTCGTTGCCGTCGACCTGGACCGCCGGCATTCCGTAGCCCGCGGCCCGCGCCGCGATCGGCGCCGGACTCTGCAGATGCACGGGTTCACTGATGGCCCACTGGTTGTTCTGGCAGAAGAACACCACCGGCGCCCCCAGGCTCGTCGCGAAGCCCAGCGCCTCGGCGAGGTCGCCCTGGCTGGTGGCGCCGTCACCGAAGTAGACGACGGTCGCGATCTCCGCGCCGTCCAGGTGCGCGCCGAGGGCGTAGCCGGTGGCGTGCAGGCCCTGCGACCCCACCACGATCGCGGGGTTCGTCATGTTCACCGACGCCGGATCCCAGCCCGAGAACGCGTACCCGCGCCACAGCCGGGTCATCACCGCCGGATCCACGCCGCGGCAGTACGCGACGGCGTGCTCGCGGTAGCTGGTGAAGATGTAGTCGTCCGGCTCGAGCGCCCGCACGGACCCGATCTGCGCGGCCTCCTGCCCCAGGAGCGGCGCCCAGATCCCGAGCTGGCCCTGCCGCTGCAGCGCGGTGGCCTCGGTGTCGATGCGCCGGACGACGACGAGGTCCTCGTACAGATCGCGCAGCCGGTCGGGACCGATGTCGGCGACCAGCGCTGCGTAGTCGGGGCGGTGCACGCGTCGTCCGTCGGGTTGGACCAGCTGCACCGGGAAGGCGATCTTGTCGGCCATCGTGGGTCACCTCGCTGCCGGGATCCGGGGCCGCCTCGTGAGCGGACGCCGAATGCAAGTGCTCTACCTCACAGCATCCACCGTCCCGCGATCTGCGCAAGCGAAGTTGCAACGATTCAGCACAATGCACAACTCCGGGGGTGCTTCGGCGGGCACACTGCGAAATATGACCACTCTGGATGGCACCGATGCCCGACTGCTGCTCGAGCTGTCGCACAATCCCCGCGCGACGGGCGTGGAACTCGCACAGCGGCTCGGGCTCTCCCGCAACACCGTCCAGGCGCGGCTGGCGCGGTGGGAGGGATCCGGTGCCATCGGCGGATTCGACCGGCTGGTGGATCCGCGGGCGCTGGGCTATCCGCTCGCGGCCTTCGTCTCCACCCGGGTGGACCAGCACCAGCTCGACGCCGTGGTCGACGCGCTCGCCGACATCCCCGAGGTGGTCGAGGTGTACGGCATGACCGGCCTGACCGATCTGTCGGTGAAGGTGGTCGCGACCGACGCCGACGACCTCTACCGGCTCGCGGGGCAGATCCTGAAGATCCCGGGTGTCGAGCGCACCAACATGGCGCTCGTGATGCGGGAGTTGGTGGGGCCGCGGACCGCCCCGCTGCTCGAGCGCACCGCCGAAGGCCGCGCGCCGTAATGCCCGCATCGGAGCTTTCGGGCGGCTAGCATCGGCGGACGGATGTTGGCGGGGGTGTGTTCGACGCCGTGGAATCGGCCGTTTCGCCGACTGTTTTCAGCAGCTTGTTCGAACTGTTCAACCAAACGGGAGCAACACACGAGACGCGGCAGGGGAGTGGTGTGAAGTGGGCATTGTGGGTCTCGACGAGGATGCCGTCTCGACATGGATCGCCGGCCTGGGAGTCGGCGCGATAGCGCCGCTGTCGTTCGAGCGGATCGGGATCGGGCAGTCGAATCTCACCTTCGCCGTTCGTGATTCGGGCGGCGGACGCTGGGTGCTGCGGCGTCCGCCACTGGGACAGTTACTGGCGTCCGCGCACGACGTGGTTCGTGAGCACCGCATCCTCGCCGCGCTGCAGGGCACCGACGTCCCGGTGCCGAAAATGCTTGCGTTGACGACGGATCCGGCGGTCACCGATGTCCCACTGGTGCTGATGAGCTACGTCGACGGCCTCGTGATCGACCACGAAGCCGTGGCCGAGCAGCTCAGCCCCGAGCGCCGCCGCGCCATCGGCCTGTCGCTTCCCAAGGCGCTCGCCAGCATTCACCGTGTGGACCTCGAGAGCGCCGGCCTGCTCGACCTCGCGAGCCACGCACCGTATGCGCAGCGCCAGCTCAAGCGGTGGTCCGCGCAGTGGGCCCAGTCCAAGACACACGACCTGCCCGACATCGAGAGACTCGCCGCCCGGCTCGCGCGCAACGTCCCGGAGCAGACCGAAACCACGCTGGTACACGGCGACTTCCACCTCAGCAACGTCATCACCTCGCCCGACGACGGTCGCGTCGTGGCGGTGCTGGACTGGGAGCTGTCCACACTCGGCGACCCGCTGGCCGACCTGGGCGGTCTGCTCGCCTACTGGCCCGAACGGGGCGACGGCGTCGCCGGCCCGTTCATGGCGTCGACGCTCGAGGGATTCCCGATGCGGGACGAGCTGGTCGAGGTGTACGTCCACGAGACCAAACGGGATGCGTCCGCGGTCGGGTTCTGGCACGTGCTGGCGCTGTGGAAGCTCGCGATCATCGCCGAGGGGGTGCTGCGGCGCACCACGGACGATCCCCGCAACCGCGCCGAGCGGGGCGGACCGACCGCCGAACTGATCGACGGCGTCGTCAGGCGCGCGGTCGCCACCGCGGATGCCGTGGGCCTGAACTGAGCGGAGTCAGTTGGCATCCGTGGTGAGTAGGTGTGCGGCGCTGCGGATCTCGGGTGGGATCGGGACCGGGCGGCGAGTCTCTGCGTCGACGTAGACGTGGACGAACCGACCTGTCGCCGCGAGGTCGAGCATCCCGTCGCTGTCCTCGCGGAAGATCGCGAGCGCGTACACGATGCTGCTGGTGCCGAGCCGTTCCACGGACAGACCCACGTGCAGCTGGTCGGGGAACGACAGCTCGCGGACGAACCGGCACGACGTCTCGGCGACGATCCCGATGGCCGGCAGCTCGCGGATGTCGAGGCCCGTGCTCGCCATCAGCCATCCGTTGACCGCGGTGTCGAAGTACGAGTAGTAGGTGACGTTGTTGACGTGCCCGTAGTGGTCGTTGTCCGCCCAGCGGGTGGGTACCGGCCACAGTGCGGGATAGGCCTCGGCGCGAGGCTCGGGCTCGTCGGGGGCTGCCATGAGTTCAGACGATAGCGCGGAATTCACGCGGGCAGCTCGTCGTCCGGACGGAGCAGCCGCGGCACGACGAACCACAGCCCCACGAACACCACCGCCGTGGCCACACCGATCAGTTTCGCGAACCACCCGCCGACGGCCACCTCCGCGACGATCAGGACCGTCCCCGTCATGGTGGCCGCGAGGAAGGCCGAGCCGGCGAGCGCGCACCGGTTGGCGTAGCGCAGGATCTCCTCCCGACGCCGGTGCCGGAACAGGATCCGGTGCCACACCGCCGGCGCGATCAGCAGCGCCGACGACGCCGCGGCGCACAGCATCGTCACCAGGTGCAGTCCTCGGACGTACGCCGACTGCTCCGCGTAGACGTCGGTGAACACGATCGCGAGCAGGAACGCGAACAGGATCTGCACTCCCGCCTGCGCCACCCGCAGTTCCTGCAGGAGCTCGCTGAAGTTGCGCGCCAGGCGTGCGCTCGGCGTCTCTCCCGGTTCGGCGGGCGGCAGTTCGGCCATCTAGGACCTCGAATACTCCGACGCCCGCCGGATCTGCTCGTCGGTGGGGCGGACTCCGGTGTAGAGCACGAACTGCTCGGCCGCCTGCAGCGCGATGACGTCGGCGCCCGTTACGACGGTCTTGCCGTGCTCGGTGGCGAGCCGGACCAGGGGCGTGTCGGGCGGCAGCGCGACCACGTCGAACACGGCCTGCGCGGCGACGACGGCGGCCTCGGGGAACGGCAGCGCGTCGGATTCGGGGCCGCCGGCCATCCCGATGGGGGTGGCGTTCACCAGCAGTTGCGGGTGCGCGGCGCCGAGTTCGGGCTGCCACTCGAACCCGTAGGTTCGCGCGAGAGCGGTACCGGTGTCCGCGTTGCGGGCGACGACGGTGACGGTCCGGAAGCCGCTGTCCCGCAACGCCGCGACCACGGCCTTGGCCATGCCGCCGCTGCCGGTGACCGCGACCGTGAGTTCCGGACTCAGCTCGGCGCGGTGCAGCAGATCGGCGACCGCCTGGTAGTCGGTGTTGTAGGCGTGCAGTTCGCCGTCCTCGTTGACGATCGTGTTGACCGAGTCGATCGCCGAGGCCGACGGGTGCACCACGTCGACGTGCTCGATGCATGCCTCCTTGAACGGCATCGAAACCCCGCACCCGCGGATCCCGAGGGCGCGGATCCCGGCGACCGCTGCCGGCAGATCGGTGGTGGTGAACGCCTTGTAGACGAAGTCGAGGCCCAGTTCGTCGTAGAGATAGTTGTGGAAACGGGTGCCGATGTTGCTCGGCCGTCCGGACAGCGACATGCAGAGGCGGGTGTCCTTGCTGACATCTCCGGTGATCGTTCGGCTCACCCGTCCACGCTAACCGGCGGCCCGACCTCGCGCGGGGAACTCGTCACGCGCACCCGGCGGCGACATCGTCGATCGCGTCTCGGTCCGCCGCGGTGATCGGCAGTCCCCAGCGCACGGCGACCCCGAGATACTTGCCGACGTAGAAGCACCGGTACGCCGGATCCGGCGGCAGCCAGTCCGACGGTGTGCTGTCGCGTTTCGCCTGATTCTCCGGTCCGCTGACGGCCAGCAGGTTGTAGGTGACGTCGTTCGCGAAATCACGTCGCTGCTCCGGCGACCACGTGGCGGCACCCATGTCCCACGCCGCGGCGAGCGGGTACACGTGATCGATCTGCACGGCGCCCGCGTCCTGCTTGGTGAACTCGATGCGCCGGCCCGAGTACGGGTCGGCGAGCACGCCCGCGATCACGACACAGTCGCGGGTGCCCTCCCGGAACGTGATGTCGGTGAGGTCGGCCGCCAGGACGTTGTTGCGGGTGTCGCAGCCGTCGTGGCCCGCGGGTCCGGAATGGTCGTCGGACCACGACGGGCCGAACACGCAGCCCTGGCCGGCCTTGCAGCCGCGCTGGTAGCCGGGCGCGTCGGGACGGGACGCCACCACCTGGGCACGGGCGAGGAGGTCGTCGATCGCGGCGCGGGTGGGGCTACCGGGAGCGGGCGCCGACGTGCTCGGCCCGATCGCACACCCGGCCGACCACGACACCAGTGCGACCGCCGCGGCGCACAGCACAACCCGAACCCGTCTCACCGCTGCCCCTCCCCGGACGCTCACCTGCCGCGGTCAGTGTGCCGGACCGCACCGACAGGGGACGTCAGGAGTGCGGGAACTTCGCGGCGCGGATCGAACCGGCGCCGACGCCGTCGTGGCCGATCAGCCACGACCCGCCGTTCTGTCGGCACTCGGCCATGGTGCTGAAGACGCTGAGCAGGAAGTAGATGGCCTGCTCCGGCGAGCTCGTCGTGGCGAGCCGATGCGATTCGCCCTGCTTGGTGACGTCGAGCCACACCCCGGACTGGCCGTCGAGGCGCATCGCGACGATGTGGTCGGCGTCGACGAAGGCGACCTTGCGCTGCTGCCACGGTGTGGTGGGCGAATACACCTGTTCGAAGACCTGAATCATGATCGTCATGACCGCTCCCGGTTGTGCGTCTGCCCAGTATGGGCCTGGTGACGGGGCGAACTCCAGGTTTGTCGKCGGCGGCTGGTTGGATGGACCGCATGCTGCACGGGCTCTGGTCGCCGGGAGCGGGCCTCATGCTGTGGCGGGGCCCGAACTCTGAGCTGCCCGAGTTGCCCGAGGCGCTCGGCCGCGTGCTGCGCCGACGCTTCCGCCGCCACCACACCGTGCACGTGCCCGCCGCGGTCGGGGTGGAGCCGCTGCGGGTGCCGGTCCTGGCGCTGGCTCCGGCCGAGGCCGCCGACGTCCTGCTCGCGGTGCCGGACGGCGTTCCGGGGATCTCGGGCGACCTGCGGTACCTGGCGCACGTGGCCCGCGGCGTCGAACGCTGGGCGCGCGCCGGGCGCGTCGTGCCCGAGCTGTACCGGGCGGAGGGGCACTGGTGGCCGCGGTGGCGGCTGCTCGGTGGCGAGCGGCAGCGCGCGTGGCTCGCGGAGCTGGCCGCGGCGATGCCGCCGGTGCAGCGGCACGAGGGCAGCCCGCGGGAGATCCTCGACGACTTCGTCGCCGAGCTGACCGATGCGGTGGTGCGCGAGCTGCTGGGGGATCGGGACTCGGACCACCCGCTGCTGCGGGCGCTGCTGCGCGGCGAGCCGTACGACGGCGGCAACAACCGGATGGCCAGTGGTCTCGAGGCGTGGCGGGGCAGCCTCACCGTCGACGAACCGGAACTGGTGCTGCGGCTGGTGGAGCCGGAGGGGCAGGCCGAGGACACCGACGAGGCGGGCGCGGAACCCGAACTCCTCGACGACGCGCTGTGGCGCCTGCAGGTGTGCCTGCGGCCCGAGGGTGAGGCGCCCAATCCGATCCTGTTGCATCGCACGGACTCCCGCCTGCTCGAGATCGGGGTCCGCAAGCTCGCGGCCGCGGTCGCGGCGTATCCGCGGCTGCGGGACGTGCCCACCGACCCGGACAGCCTCGACCTGCTGCTGCCCACCCCGGTCGTCACCGATCTGGTGCTGCACGGGGCGCGGGAGCTGACCGCGGCCGGGATCACGCTGCTGTTGCCGCGCGCGTGGGCGGTGGTCTCGCCGTCGCTGCGGGTCAAGGTGTCCTCGCCCCCGGTGCCCGCGGCGGCCGAGGACCGTGCCGTCGGCATGGACGAGATCGTCGGTTACGACTGGGAACTCGCGCTCGGCGACGTCGTGCTCACCCCCGACGAACTGGTCCGGCTGGCGGGCACCCAGAGCGATCTGGTGCGCCTGCGCGGGAAGTGGGTGCAGGCCGATCACACCGTCCTCGCGCAGGCCGCCCGCTATGTGACGCAGCGCAACTCGGGCGAGGACGGCACCCTGGGCGGGCTGTTCGGGCAGCTCACCGAGGCGGAGCGTCCCCCGGTGCCGGTGGACGAGGTGCACGCCACCGGGTGGGTCGGCACCCTGCTCGACGGCACCCTCGAGCCGACGCCGGTGCCGCAGCCGGCGGGGCTGCACGCGATCCTGCGGCCCTATCAGCAGCGCGGCCTGGACTGGCTCGCGTTCATGAGCGAGACGGGGCTCGGCGCCGTCCTCGCCGACGACATGGGCCTGGGCAAGACGCTGCAGTTGCTGGCGCTGCTGGCCCACGAACGGTCCGAACATCCGACGCTGCTGGTGTGCCCGATGTCGGTGGTCGGGAACTGGCAGCGCGAGGCCGCCCGGTTCGTGCCCGACCTGCGGGTCCACGTGCACCACGGCGCCGGGCGCAGCCGCGGTGACGAGTTGACGTCGGCGGTGCGCGACAGCGACCTCGTCATCACCACGTACTCGCTGCTGGCCCGCGACGTCGAGGCGCTGGGGGAGCAGGCGTGGCGGCGGGTGGTGCTCGACGAGGCGCAGCACATCAAGAACTCGGCCACCGCGCAGGCGCGGGCCGCGCGCGCCATCCCCGCGCAGCACCGGATCGCGCTCACCGGCACCCCGGTGGAGAACCGTCTCGACGAGCTGCGCTCGATCCTCGACTTCGTCAACCGCGGCATGCTCGGCAGCGCACAGGCCTTCCGGGCCCGGTTCTCCGTGCCGATCGAACGCGAGCAGGACGAGGCGGCGGTGTCCCGCCTGCGGGCGGTGACCTCGCCGTTCATCCTGCGGCGCGTGAAGACCGATCCGACGGTGATCTCGGACCTGCCCGACAAGTTCGAGATGACGGTGCGGGCGAACCTCACCGTGGAGCAGGCCGCGCTGTACCGGGCGGTGGTCGACGAGATGCTGAAGCAGATCAAGGACACCGAGGGCATGCAGCGCAAGGGAGCGGTGCTCTCGGCGCTCACCCGGCTCAAGCAGGTGTGCAACCATCCGGCGCACTTCCTCGGCGACGGGTCCGGGGTGCTGCGCCGCGGCCGGCACCGGTCCGGCAAGCTCGGCCTGGTCGAGGACATCCTCGAATCGGTCACCGCCGACGGCGAACGGGCGTTGCTGTTCACGCAGTTCCGCGAGTTCGGCGACCTGGTGGTGCCGTACCTGTCCGAGCGGTTCGGGGTGGAGGTGCCGTTCCTACACGGTGGCGTCACCAAGGCGCGACGGGACCGCATGGTCGAGCAGTTCCAGGGCGACGACGGACCGCCGATCATGCTGCTCTCCCTCAAGGCCGGTGGCACCGGACTGAACCTCACCGCCGCCAATCACGTTGTCCACCTGGACCGCTGGTGGAACCCGGCGGTGGAGAACCAGGCGACGGACCGGGCCTTCCGGATCGGGCAGCGGCGCGACGTGCAGGTCCGCAAGCTCGTGTGCGTCGGGACACTCGAGGAACGCATCGACGCGATGCTCTCCACCAAGCAGGAACTGGCCGACCTCGCGGTGGGCACGGGCGAGCGGTGGATCACCGAGATGAGCACCGACCAACTGCACGACCTGCTCACCCTCGGCGACGAGGCGGTCGGCGAATGAGAGCCTGCACGAGGTGGTGTCGATGAGTCCTCGCGACGGACGCCCGGACTTCCGCGGCTTCGGCCCGCGGCTCCGGGTGGTCGGTGGTGTCGAGGCGCAGTCCAAGCGGGGCGCGTTCGCACGCGGGTGGTGGGGCCGCGCCCTGACCGAGGTACTCGAGCGGGCGGGCGACACCGGCCGGCTCAGTCGCGGACGCACCTATGCCCGCGGCGGCCAGGTGGTGGCCCTCCACATCGCGCCCGGACGGGTCACCGGCGAGGTGCAGGGCAGCCAGATCGCGCCGTTCACCTCGGTGCTGACGCTGCGCACCCTCGACGACGACGAGGTGGCGGCGTTCGTGGAGACGGTGCGTTCGACGCCGGGCATGCTCGCTGCGCTCGCGTCCGGCGCTGTGCCGCAGGAATTGGCGCCGATGCTGTTGCCGGGCAGCAGCGGCGAACTTGACTTCGACTGCACGTGCCCCGACCCGGGCTGGCCGTGCAAGCACGTCGCGGCCGTCGCCTACCTGCTGGCCGAGCGGGTGGACCACGATCCCCTCACGATGCTCGCCCTCCGCGGCCTGGACCTCGATACCCTGATCCGCAGCGTCGGGGGCGAGGACGAGCAGCCGCCGGCCGGGGCCGACGACTACTTCGGCGACGGCGCGCACCTGCCCGAGCTGCCCGCCGTCGAATACTGCGCGGCAACGGACGACCTGGACCCCGCGCTGCTCCGCAAGGTGTTGCAGGCCGACACCGACGATCCCTCCGAAGTGGTGTCGGCGCTGCGTGACCTCGGCGCCTGCTACCGCGCGCTCGGCGCACGCGATCCGCGACGGCGGTAACGGGCGACCGATCCGCCCGGATACACCGGGTATGAACAGGATCAGGATTACCGCCGCCGTCGCGCTCGTGGGTGTGCTCCTGCTCGTTGGTGGTGGTGTCGCGAACGCCAGCCCTCCGGGTCCGAACCCGCTCGGAAGTCTGCCCGAACCACTGTGGCCGCTCGCCGCAGTGGTCGGCCAGATCTTCGCCGACACCTGGAACTTCTTCGCCGGTATCGCCGACCTGATCATGTTCGGCTCGTAGCTCCGCGGGGTGTCGCGGGCGCGACCTCGCCCGTCAGGCCGTGGGGACCTTGTCGAGGAACCCGAGAACCAGTCGGATCCTGCCGTTGTGGTCGCGTTCGAGGACGTCGAACCCGACCACCAGCGCCTCGCCGTCGACGGGGCCGAGTTCCCACGTGAAGCGGGCCTGATCGTGGTGTGCGTCGATGCCGCCGGCCAGTTCGAAACGCATGCCGGCGAACTGTTGCTGCACGGAGCCGATCAGCGCGCTCACCGCGGCCGGACCGTCGGCGGCGCCGATGGGATCGACGTAGCGGCCGTCGTCGGCCCACAGTTCGGCGACCATCGCATCACGCTTGCCGGTGTCCGTCTCGTTCCAGGTGGCCAGGTAGCGCTGGATCAGGGTGTCGAAGTCGTTCATCGTTCGCTCCGTCGTTTCCGGTGGGCTGCCGGTCGGCGGCCTGCGGAAACGAATCTGCCCGGCATGCGGCGTCCGGTCGATTACCTCGGAGGTAATGGGGACCGTTCCCCGGAGCTTCTACTGTGGTGCCATGACCGCGGCACAGGAGACGACCACCGAGCCGGTCGGGGAACTGCTCCGCCGGTGGCGGGGGCATCGGCGGATGACCCAGCTCGACCTGGCCAATCGCGCCGAGGTGTCGACGCGGCACGTCAGTTTCCTCGAGACCGGCCGCGCGCAGCCGACGCGGGAGATGCTGCTCCGTCTGGGCGAACAGCTCGACATTCCGTTGCGCGACCGCAACACGCTGCTGCTGGCGGCCGGCTTCGCCCCGGCGTTCCCTGAGCACGTGCTCGCCGACGTCCCCATGTCGGCGGTGGTCGACGCCGTCACGCAGATTCTCGCGGCGCACGATCCGCTGCCGGCGGTCGTCGTCGACCGGCACTGGAACATGATCGATGCCAATTCGGCGATCGGACTGCTCACCGACGGCGCCGCCGCCTGGCTGCTCGAGCCGCCCGTCAACGTGCTGCGGTTGAGCCTGCACCCGGACGGGATGGCGCCGCGCATCACCAACCTCGGGCAGTGGCGGGCACACGTGCTGCACCGGCTCGACCACCAGATCGAGGCGACCGGGGACCGCGAGCTGCACTGTCTGCGCGACGAACTGGCGGCCTATCCCGGTGGGGAGAACGCGGTTCCTCAGGGCGGGGTCTCGCTCGTGGTGCCGCTGCGCCTCCGCGTGAACGGTCACGATCTCGCGTTCCTCAGCACGACAACGGTATTCGGCACCCCGATGGATGTGACGGTGTCGGAGTTGGCGATCGAATCGTTCTTCCCGGCCGACGCTGCGACCACCCGGTTCCTCGCGGCGAGCGGAGCCCGGTGACGGCGCGGCGACCGATGGTAGTGCTCGCGACCGTGTGCGGCGCGGTCCTGTCCGGTTGCGCCGGCGCGACCGAGACGGCCACCTCGCTGTCGCTCGGGTGGGGTCCGTGCGGCGACCTGGCCGACTACGTGACGGATCTGGGCATCGACCCGGGCGTCGTCGAGCGTCTGCAGTGCACGAGCGTCGACGTGCCACTGGACTACGACGACCCCGACGGCAGGACAGTGGAACTCGCACTGAGCCGGGTCGCCGGCACCGATCCGGGCGCCCCCACGCTGTTCGTCAATCCGGGCGGTCCGGGAGTCGAGGGACGCAGCATGGCCGCGACGGTCGCATCGTCGCTCGGTATCGGCGGCACGGTCGTCGGCATCGACCTGCGCGGGACCGGTGCCTCGACCGGCCTCGCGTGTCCCGAGCCGGATGATCCCGACACCGACGACGCCGCCCTCACCGCGTACGCCGAATCGATCGCGGAGGCCAACGCGGACTGTGTCGGCGTCGATCCCGGCCTCGTCGCGAGCATGACCACCGCGAACGCGGCCCGCGACCTGGACGCGGTGCGGCGGGCCCTCGGTCTCGACACCGTCGACTTCCTCGGTGTCTCGTGGGGCACGGTCCTCGGGGCGGAGTTGCAGTCCCGCTTCCCCGAACATCTGCGCCGCGTGGTGCTCGACAGCATGGACTACACGGGTACATCCGCTGCCGAGGCTCTGCGAGTGCTCGCGACCGCCGACCCGGATGCTCCGCCCGGGCTCGTGCCCGAGCCGAACGACATCGTGCCGGAGGGGGAGGATGCGCCCGCCCCCGACGAGCCCGACGTGCCGTCGGACACTGATCCCGGCGCCGCGGGCGACGACACGCCGCTCGATCCGTCGACCGAGGACTTCCTGGAACACGCGGTGAACCCGACGGCGGGAACCGCGTACATCTGCAACAGCCTCGGACCCGTCGGCGACACCGAGACCCAGCTGGCCGAGCATCGGGCGCTCAACGCCGACATTCGACGAGACCCGCAGCGGCGCATCGAATTCCCGGCCGACTCCGACGTGCCCGGCATCAGTCTGTGCACGGGCTGGCCACTCGACGGAGAGCCGACTTCCGTGGCGAACACCGGCACCGACCTGCTGATCATCGGGCACCGCGACGAGTTCGTGACGCCGTACCCGTGGGCACTAGACGCGCACGACGCGATGGGCGGTCGGCTCCTCACGATCGAGGACAGCGTGCACGGTTCCACGGTCGGCTCGAGTTGCGGTGGGCTGGTGACCGAGTTCCTCGCGTCCGGCCGTGTCGTGCAGGACGACTGCGCGCCGCAGTGACGGTGCCAGCGTGCAGGCTCGTCACCGGCACCGGCCTGCACCCGTTCACCTCGACGATGCGGTGGTGTGCCGGCTGAGACGGTCCGTCGCGTGCGTACTCCCCACACCTTCTCTGTCGCCAAGGCGGCCAACTTCGGGGCTCGTCGATGCCTCGACGGGATCTGCATTCCCGAGATCAGGCACCGGAACTGAACCATGACCGTCGGTGGAGGACTGGGTGCCCCAGATGCGACCGGCTTGTGTCGGAGATCACGATCAATTATTGTCGACAATCGTCAATCGATTGACGATGAAGGGATGTCGAAGTGGGGAAACTCGTGAAACTCTCGCTCAAGGACCGGCTCGTCGCGGAGCTCAGCCGGAAGATCCTCAACGGCGAGCTGGCTCCGGGTTCTCGCGTGATCGAGCAGGAACTGGCGGACGAGTACGGCGTCAGCCGATCGGTCGTCCGTGAAACTCTCGTCGTTCTCGAACTGCAGGGCTTGATCATTTCGACGCCCTATACCGGTACCGAAGTGGCCTCGATCTCTCGCAACGAGGTAGAGGGACTGCTGCTGCCCATCCGAGTCGATGTCGAGCAGTTCGCCCTGAAAGAGGGGCTGAAGCGATTCGACTCGGACGTGTTCGACGCCTTCTCGGTGGTGCTCGCGGACATGGAGCGCGCCGTCGACGGCGGCGATATCGAGGCCTTCAACATCGCCGACATCCGATTCCACGAACTGATCGTCGATTCATGCGATTCGGTGACCGCCCGCAGCATCTGGGATTCCATCCATCAACGGATTCGGATGCATTTTGCCCTGCAAACCGGTAGGACCGGGGCCCTTACCTCATTCCTCGAGGACCACCGTCGACTCGTGGACACCTTCCGTACCGGGGATCTCGACAGCAGCCTCGCTGCCCTCAAGGCCCACATTCTCGATACCAATTCCCCCCACCTGGACGTGCTGGGTGCCGAACGCGCCGAGTGAGCGCATCTCGCTTCATAGGAGAAGAAATGACCGCAGTGGATACCGCGCCGGCGGTAGCGGAAGCGTCGGCGGCTCGTCGACCGAGAGTGGATCTCGTCCTGGCAATCGGCGCCCTCGTCGTTGTCGGGTTGGTCGTCGTCGCGCTTTTGATCTGGCCGGACCAAGCGCAGAACGGCGCGAATACGGTGTTCAACGCCTCGACACGCATATTCGGTGCGCCGGTCCAGTTGATGGGCTTCGGCTGTTTCATCCTTGCCGTCGGGCTTGCTATCTCGCGTTTCGGAAAGATCAAGCTCGGCGAGGGCAAGCCTGAATACTCCACGCCCAGCTGGCTGTTCATGTTCATCTCCGCCGGCCTCGGCTCGGCGACGATGTACTGGGCTTTCATGGAGTGGGCGTACTACTACCAAACGCCAGGACTCAACATCGAACCTGAGTCTCGTGAAGCGATGGACATGGGAATCGCCTATGCGTTCTTCCACTGGGGTCCGATTGCTTGGTCGATGTACGTGGTGGCGGGCATCTCGATGGCGTACTACTTCCACGTTCGGCGGGGACGACGACTCAGTTATGCCGGCAACATCGAGGCCGTAAACGGGCGTATGCGCGCCGGCGGCGTCTGGGGTCGTGTGATCGACCTGCTGTTCCTCTTCGGTACGTTCGGTGGCCTGATCCTCACGGTCACGGTCACGGTGAATACGGTTTCGGCCGGTGTATCCGGGCTGGCCGGAGTGGAGGACTCGTTCTGGATCAAGGCCGTGATCCTGGCTGGGTCTACCTTGGTGTTCGGCTTGAGCTCGTTCATCGGTATCGACAAGGGCTTGCAGAAGCTCGCGAAGATCGCGGTCCTCGCTGCGTTCGGCTTCGCTGCAGTCGTGTACATCATCGGCCCGACCGAGTTCATCACCAACAACATCACCAACGGTCTCGGGCTCGAGATCCAGAACTTCGTCCATATGTCGTTGTTCACCGATCCCAATGGTGGGGGCTCGTTCACGCGTGACTGGACCGTCTTCTACTGGTTGTACTGGATCTCCTACCTGCCCGGTGTCGCGATCTTCATTGCGCGAGTCTCCAAGGGCCGCACCATTCGTCAGACGGTGATCGGGCTGGTAGTGGGCGGGTGCGCCGGAATCATGTTCTTCTTCGGCGTGTTGTCGAGCTACGCGATGAACGAGACCGTCAACGGCACCGTCAACGCGCCCGAGCTGCTCACCACGCGCGGTGGCGACTTCGCGGTGGCGCAGCTGCTGAACTCCCTGCCGCTGGGGCAGGTGTTCTCGGTGGTCTACTTCGTGATCATGCTGCTGTTCTTGGCGTCCCACATGGATGCCACCTCGTTCACAGTTGCGGCGGTGAGCACCCGAAACCTCCCGGTGGGCACCGATCCCGCTCGCGGCCTCCGTCTGTTCTGGGTCGTCATGCTCGCAGCGATTCCGATGGCGATGTTGGCGATCAACGCAAACCTCGGGACGCTCAAGACAGGTCTGACACTGACCGCGATTCCGTTTCTGTTCCTGCTCGGGATGCAGATCGTCGGCCTCACCCGGTGGCTTCGGCAGGACGGTCCCCGAGTCGATCCCGAATCCGGGCTCGTGCGACCGGAGGAGATTGCGGACCCAGCGGAAGACGCGTTGGAGAAAGAGAGCAGCACGCCGCGATGAAGATCATTGACGTCGAGCCGATCTGGCTCCGGGTTCCTGGGTTGACCGAGCAGTGCGAGTGGGGTGAGGACGCCTTCCTCGTCCGGGTTCACACCGATCAAGGACTGATCGGCATCGGCGAGGCCGACAGCTCTCCTGCCGTGATGTGTGCGCTCGTGGACACACCGTCGTCGCATTCCACCAGCATCGGCCTGCGCGAGATCCTGGTCGGCGAGAATCCGCTCGACATCGAGCGCATGTGGCGAAAGATGTACGAGTACTCGTCTTACATGGGCCGCCGCGGCGCTGCCATTCACGCCATCAGCGCAATCGATATCGCCCTGTGGGACATCGCGTCGCAGTACTACGGTGAGCCGGTCCACCGGCTCCTCGGCGGCCGGGTGCGCGATCGGATCCCCGCCTACGGCACCTTCATTCCTGACGACGACCCCGATGCGAACCGGCGCATCGTCGCAGGACTCCAGGAGGAGGGCCTGAACCGTATGAAACTGGGCGGGGGATTGTTCGGACTCGATCCCGAGCATGATGCCGCGGTACTGCGGTCGGTACGTGACGAAGTGGGCGCCGATGCCGAATTGGCCGTCGACCTCGTGTACCGGTGGCGGAACTACCGGTATGCGCAGGAGCAGGAACGGCGCATGTCCGAGTTCGGTCTGTCCTGGATCGAGGAGCCGCTCGCAGCAGATGACCATTACGGGTTGAGGCGCCTCGCCGAGGCGTCGGGCACACCGATCACAGGTGGAGAGTGCCTGACCACACGAGCCGAGTTTGCCGAGTTCATCCGTGAGACAACGCCCGACATCGTCCAGCCGGACATCACCCGATGCGGTGGGATCACCGAGATGCGGCGGATCCAGGCACTGGCCGACGAGTACAGCACCCGCCTGGTCCCGCACGGATTCAGCACCGGCATTCTGCTGGCGGCCACGGTGCAATTCCTCGCGGCAACGCCTGGCGGCGACCTGGTCGAATACTCGCGCAGTACAAGCCCGTTGTCGACGAGTTTGGTGACGAACCCGCCGCCTCTTGTCGATGGACACGTTCTGGTCAGCGATCGTCCCGGCCTCGGAATCGAACTGGACGAGGACCTGCTCGAGCGGTACCGGGTCAGGATCGGCTGGGGTGGGCAATCATGACTGCATCGAACTTCGATCGAGGAATCGCCGAATCCCGCGTTGCAGAACCGGGGTTCATCGAGTCCGTCGATGTCTTCGTCCTCGCGAATCCTGACGCTCGATATCGCACCTCTGCGCACTACGACGAGCTGCACATCACCAACACGATCGTTCGGATCACCGCAAGCGACGGTCGATTCGGGGTGGGTGCGGCGATTTCGTGGACGGAGGGCGGTGTCGACGTCGCACTGGGACATGCGATCGAGCATGTCGGTAGTGCGCTGATCGGGCAGGATCCGACCCAGCGCGAACGTCTGCATGTGCTGATGGCGAACCGGTGTGCCTCGATGCTTCCGGTTTCGCTGGCGCCGCTGGACATTGCATTGTGGGATCTCGAGTCGAAATCCTTGGGTGTGCCGCTGTACCGACTACTGGGCGGGTTCCGCCACGAGATTCAGGCGTACGCGAGCACGCCCTTCTTCCCCACGATCGGTGAGTACTTGGATGCGACGGCCGAGTACCTCGATGCCGGGTATCGGGCCGTCAAATTCCACACTTGGTGCTACCCGGACCGTGACCTGGAATTGGTCGACGCGATTGCCGAGCGCTACGGGCATCTGGATGTCGCATGGATGCTCGACGTCGAGGGCCGGTACAGCCGTCGCGATGCGCTCCGGGTCGGCCGGCGGCTCGAGGAGTTGGATTACACGTGGTTCGAGGCGCCCTTACCCGACGCCGACCTCGACGGATATCGATGGTTGCGGAGCAAGCTTGGAATCGAGATTCTGCCTGCAGGCAATGAGATTCTGACGCCCGAGCTCATCAGATCCGGTATCGAGGCGGGTTGTTGGGATCACGCGCGCGTCGATGCCACGCTGGCCGGCGGCATTACCGGTGCGCGCCGCGTGATGGAACTTGCCCGTGCGAGTTCGATGAATGTCGAGCTTCAATCCTGGGGGTACACGCTCTCCCAGGCGGCAAACCTCCACCTCATGCTTGCCTATCCGAATTGCCGCTACTTCGAACAGGCTATGCCCATCGAGCCGATGGAGTTCGCGGCCCTCGACCACATCAGAGTCGACGACACCGGACATGTGCGAGCACCCAACAAACCGGGCCTGGGAGTCGACTTGGACTGGGATCTGGTCGAGACAACGTGCTTACGGCGCATCACGATCGGATAGAACGGCCTGCCTTGGGAGCGGAGAGTCTATGGGCGAAGTGAGTTTCGGGACCGCCGACGACGTTTTCGTTCAGCGGCGCAGTGCGCGTTCCGACGAAGTCTCGAACTGATGCGAGGACTTGTCGGAGGGCCGCCGACTAGCTCCCGAACGGCACCGGGCTCAGGCCCTTCGCCGGGGTGGTGCCGCAGCGGTCCATGGCCTCGAACAGTTTGGCGTGCATGGTCATCGCCTGTGCCGGTGCGAACCACGTGATGTTCAACGGATCGGCGCGGTTGTGCAGTTCGAGCGGGTCGGTGTCGAGGTCGTACATCTCGAACTGCGGGGGCACCACACCGGCGGGGTCGAAGTAGGCCGAGTACTTCCAGCGTCGGTCCCGGATGGTGCGCATGTGGTTGGGCTGGGTGACGATGTTCTGTCCGTCGGGGGTGGCGCAGTTCTGGTCGTCGTAGGTGAAGTGGACGACCTCCTGCACCTCGGCGCTCGGTGACTGCGGGTGGGCGGCCGCGTCGGTCACGACCGGCATCAGATCGACGCCCTTGAAGTCCCACGCGGACCGGTCGGGGACGTCGGCGAGGGTGGCGAGCGTGGGCATCACGTCGATCAGTGTGGCGAGGGCGCCGGTCCGCACCGGTTGCGGGAACATCACCGGGTTGCTGATGACCATCGGCACGCGGAGGGTCTCCTCGTAGGCGTTGAACACCTTCTGCCGCAGCCCGCCGTGCGAGAGTCCCATCTCGCCGTGGTCCGACATCCGGATCACCACCGTCGAATCCCTTCTGCCGGGCTGGGATTCGAGCGCGTCGAGCACGGCACCGATGTGTTCGTCGACCACCTCGTGCATGTAGGCGTAGAAGTTGGCGTAGTTGTGGGCGGCGTCGGGGCCGACCAGCGGTCCGAGTCCGGCGGCCAGCAGCAACTCGGATTGCACCTGCGCGGTGGGTTTGAAGTTCGCGGCGAGCTTCTCGTCGTAGGTCGGTGGCAGTTCGATGCCCTGCTGGAAGATGCCGGGGGCGTCGGAACCGTAGTTGTCGCAGGTTCCGTTGATCGCGTCCCACGTCTGCGGATAGGCCAGCACGTCGTGCGGGTTGACGAACGAGACGATGAGCGCGAACGGGGTGTCGTCGCCGGCGGCGAGGCCGTGCAGGAAGTCCACGGCCTCGGCCGCGTAGCGGCTGTCGAGATCGGCGCACCCGCCACCGAAGTGGTCGGGGTTGGTGTCCTGGCCGCCCTCGGGCGGAATCCAGCCCTGGAATCCGTAGGCGGCGAGATCGGCGCCGGACGGGTCGCCGCCGTCGGAGCCCTTGCTCATGTGCCACTTGCCGCGGTAGTGCACGTTGTAGCCGGCCGATTCCAGCAGCTTGGCCATGTTCTGGCTGTCCAGTGGCAGGGTCGGCTCGGTGGGGGAGACCGTCCCGCCCTCGGTGAGTGTCGCGGTGACGCCGTGCTGCGCCGGGTAGAGGCCGGTGAAGAACGTACTGCGACTCGGCGAGCACATCGCCGCGTTGCAGAACGAGTTGTCGAACGACAATCCGGTGTCGGCCAGCCGTTTACGGTTGGGCAGGTTCTGCTCCGCCCATCCTTCGGGCCAGAACATCGGTCGGCGTTCCTGGTCGGTGATCACGACGACGATGTTGGGTCGACGCGGCACGCTGCCGGGCTGTTGGGCGACGGCCGGTTGCGGGGATGCGCCCGCACGCGTGGTCGCGCCCGCCATGCCGGCCAGCAGTAGCGCGCCGGCACCGCCCATGAGCGAGCGACGGCTCAGCGGGTGATCGATCGCGTCGAGTAGCGGTGTGCTCGGGGAGTCCATCGGGTGATCTCCATCCTGCAGACAACGGCGTGAGGCAGGCGTACGGATCGTCATTCTCGCCCACCTTTGACCCCCTGAGCTGCGGTTCGGGCAATTGTCGGGATCAAACCCTGGACTTACATGGACTTCCAACTATAGGATCAGCGAAGAATGTTGAAGGTGACGTGTGTCTCCTTCGCCTCCCCGCAGCGACCAGCAAAGGACGGGTTCGGACAATGAGCGTTCGAGAGCTCTCCCATTTCATCGGCGGCAAGCGCACCCCCGGAACGTCCGGCCAATTCGCCGACGTGTACGACCCCAACACGGGGCAGGTGCAGGCGCGCGTGCCGCTCGCCGACAAGGCCGAGACCGAGGCAGTGATCGCGAATGCTGTTGATGCGCAGCGGGAGTGGGCGGCATGGAATCCGCAGCGCCGCGCCCGCGTCCTGATGCGGTTCCTGCAGCTGATCCAGGAGGAGATGGAGCCGCTCGCGCGACTGCTGTCCTCCGAGCACGGCAAGACCATCGCCGACGCGAAGGGCGACATCCAGCGCGGCCTCGAGGTGGTCGAGTTCGCCGTCGGTATCCCGCACCTGCTCAAGGGCGAGTACACCGAGAGCGCCGGTAGCGGCATCGACGTGTTCTCGATGCGTCAGCCCCTCGGCGTGGTCGCCGGCATCACGCCGTTCAACTTCCCCGCGATGATCCCGCTGTGGAAGGCCGCGCCCGCTCTCGCGTGCGGCAATGCGTTCATCCTCAAGCCGTCCGAGCGGGACCCGTCGGTGCCGCTGCGGCTGGCCGAGCTGTTCCTCGAGGCGGGCCTGCCGCCGGGCGTCTTCAACGTCGTCAACGGTGACAAGGGCGCGGTCGACGTGCTGCTCACCGATCCGCGGGTCAAGGCCCTCGGCTTCGTCGGCTCCACCCCGATCGCGCAGTACATCTACGAGACCGCCGCGGCGCACGGCAAGCGCGCGCAGTGCTTCGGCGGTGCCAAGAACCACGCGATCGTGATGCCCGACGCCGACCTCGACCAGGTCGCGGACGCCCTCGTCGGCGCCGGCTACGGCTCCGCCGGTGAGCGCTGCATGGCCATCTCGGTCGCCGTGCCGGTCGGTGAGGAGACCGCCGACGCGCTCGTCGCGAAGCTCACCGAGCGGGTCGGCAAGCTGAGGATCGGCACCTCCGACGACGAGAACGCCGACTTCGGCCCGCTCGTCGGCGCCGACGCCCTGGCCCGGGTGAACAACTACGTGCAGATCGGTGTCGACGAGGGCGCCGAGCTGGTGGTCGACGGCCGCGGCTTCACGCTCGACGGCCACGAGGACGGATTCTTCGCCGGCGCAACGCTGTTCGACCGCGTCACCCCGGAGATGCGGATCTACAAGGAGGAGATCTTCGGACCCGTCCTGCAGGTGGTGCGCGCGCACGACTACGAGGAGGCGCTGCGCCTGCCGAGCGAGCACGAGTACGGCAACGGCGTCGCGATCTTCACCCGCGACGGTGACACCGCCCGCGACTTCTGCGCCCGGGTCGACACCGGCATGGTCGGCGTCAACGTCCCGATCCCCGTGCCGATCGCCTACCACACGTTCGGCGGCTGGAAGCGGTCCGGATTCGGCGACCTCAACCAGCACGGTCCGGACTCGATCCGCTTCTACACCAAGACCAAGACGGTCACGCAGCGCTGGCCCTCCGGTGTCAAGGAGCATGCGGACCACTTCGTCATCCCCACGATGGACTGACGCGGTGAAGAAGTACGTGCCGAGCTGGCACGACGACGAGGTCAGGGCGCTCTCCGAACTGGCGGCCGGATTCTTCGAACGCGAGGTCGTCGCCAACAACGAGAAGTGGGAGGCGCAGCGCCGCATCGATCGCGACGTCTGGCACACGGCCGGCAAGCTCGGACTGCTCTGCTGCTCGATTCCCGAGGAATACGGTGGCGGCGGAGGTACGTTCGCGCACGATCTCGCGGTGTTCGAGGCGCAGGGCTATGCGGGTGACCTCGCGTTCGGGGTCTCCGTACACAGCGGAATCGTCGCGCACTACATCAACGAGTACGGCACGGAGGAGCAGAAGCGGACCTGGCTGCCCGGCATGGCGTCCGGGGAGATCCTCGGCGCCATCGGGATGACCGAACCGGGCGCAGGGTCCGACCTCAAGGCCATCCGGACGACGGCCGTCAGGGACGGCGACCACTACGTCGTCAACGGTTCCAAGACGTTCATCACCAACGGTTCGTCGGCCGACATGATCGTCCTGGCGGTCAAGACGGATCCCAAGGCCGGCGCCCGGGGAATCTCGTTGTTGATCGTCGACCTGCGGGACTGCCCCGGATTCACGGTGGGACGGGTGCTCGACAAGGTGGGGCAGCACGCCGCGGACACCTCCGAACTGTCCTTCGTCGATGTGAGGGTTCCGGTTTCGAACCGGTTGGGTGAGGAGGGCCGAGGCTTCGGTCAGCTCGTCGCGCAACTCGTCCAGGAACGGTTGATCATCGCGGCCCAGGCGTCGGGTGCCATGAACCGGGCCGTCGAGGAAACCGTCGCCTACGTCAAGTCCCGGCAGGCGTTCGGCCACAGCCTGTTCGAGTTCCAGAACACGGCGTTCGAACTCGCCGAGTGTCAGACGATTGCACGAACGTGCGAGGTGTTTCTCGACCACTGTATCCGGGAACACCTGCGGGGAGACCTCGACGCGGCGGAAGCGGCCATGGCGAAGTACTGGCTCACCGACAAACAGTGCGAGGTCGTCGACCGCTGCGTGCAGCTGCACGGTGGTTACGGGTACATGCGCGAGTACCTCGTTGCCCGCATGTACGAGGACGCACGGGTGCAGAAGATCTACGCGGGTGCCAACGAGGTCATGAAGGGGATCATCGCGAAATCTCTCTGACGACGGCGGCCACAGCGTGATCCTGACGACGAACTAGGAGCGAAGGCAATGTTCAGACTTTCCGACGACGAGCGCGCCATCAGCGACACCGCGCGCGACTTCGCCGCGGAGTACCTGGCGCCCAACGCGATCGAATGGGACCAGACCAAGCACTTCCCGGTGGATGTGCTGCGCAAGGCCGGCGCGCTCGGCATGGGCGGCATCTACATCCGCGAGGACGTGGGCGGCTCCGGCCTGACCCGACTCGACGGCGTCCGCATCTTCGAGCAGCTCGCGACGGGCTGCCCGTCGATCGCCGCGTACATCTCCATCCACAACATGGTGACGTGGATGATCGACGAGTTCGGCGACGACGAGCAGCGGCGCCGCTGGGTGCCGGGACTGGCGTCGATGGAGCAGTTGGGCAGCTACTGCCTCACCGAGCCGGGCGCCGGATCCGACGCGGCGGCCCTGAGCACCAAGGCCGTTCGCGACGGCGACGACTACGTCCTCACGGGCGTCAAGCAGTTCATCTCCGGGGCCGGCACCTCCGACGTCTACGTCGTCATGGCGCGGACCGGGTCGGTCGGCGCCCGCGGCATCTCGGCGTTCATCGTGCCGAAGGACGCGCCCGGACTGTCGTTCGGCGCCAACGAGAAGAAGATGGGCTGGAACGCGCAGCCCACCCGCCAGGTGATCCTCGACGAGGTGCGGGTGCCGGCGGCGAACCTGCTCGGTGGCGAGGGCGAGGGCTTCCGGATCGCGATGAAGGGGCTCAACGGCGGGCGGCTCAACATCGCCGCGTGCTCGGTGGGCGGGGCGCAGGCCGCGCTCGACAAGGCGGTCGCGTACCTCGCGGAGCGCAAGGCGTTCGGGTCGGCGCTGATCGAGTCGCAGGCGCTGCAGTTCCAGTTGGCCGACATGCGGATCGAGCTCGAGGCCGCACGCACCCTGCTGTGGCGGGCCGCGGACGCGCTCGACGCGGACACCGCGGACAAGGTGGAGCTGTGCGCGATGGCCAAGCGGTTCGCCACCGACACCGGGTTCGACGTCGCGAACAAGGCGCTGCAGCTGCACGGCGGCTACGGCTATCTGGCGGAATACGGATTGGAGAAGATCGTGCGTGACCTGCGGGTGCACCAGATCCTGGAGGGGACCAACGAGATCATGCGGATCGTGGTGGCCCGCTCGGTCGTCGGATCGGCGGGCCCGGCGTGAGCGAATCTCTCGGAAGCGACGACGCCGAGGTCCGCGAGGTCATTGTCGACCGGGTCGGCGACCTCGGGCGGATCACACTCAACCGGCCCAAGGCGATCAACGCACTGAACCATGCCATGGTGCGGCAGATGGCCGCCGCGCTGCTCGAATGGTCGGACGACGACGCGGTCCGCGCGGTGCTGCTGCGGGGCGCCGGCGAGCGTGGCCTGTGCGCGGGCGGCGACATCGTCTCGATCTACCACGATGCCCGCGAGGGCGGTAACGGCTCGCGGGACTTCTGGCGGGACGAGTACGTGCTCAACGCCGCGATCGCCCGCTACGGCAAGCCGTACGTCGCGATCATGGACGGCATCGTCATGGGCGGCGGCGTCGGCGTCTCGGCGCACGGCAAGGTCCGGGTCGTGACCGAGCGGTCGATGATCGGGATGCCGGAGGTGGGCATCGGATTCGTGCCCGACGTCGGTGGCACCTACCTGCTGTCGCGGGCGCCCGGTGAACTCGGGACCCATATCGCGCTCACCACGGCGCGTTTGACGGCGGGCGACGCGATCCACTGCGGCTTCGCCGACCACTTCGTCCCGTCCGACCGGATCGCCGCCCTCGAGGAGGCACTCGTCGGCGGATCTGTGGAGTCGGCGCTCGCCGAGTTCGCCGAGCCTGCGCCGGCGTCGGACCTGGCGGCCCGGCAGGATTGGATCGACGCGGCCTACGCGGCCGACACCGTCGAGGAGATCGTCGCGAACCTGCGCTCCAGCGGCATCCCGGAGGCCGATGCCGCCGCCGACCAGATCCTCGCGAAGTCGCCGACCGCGGCGAAGGTGACGTTGCGGGCGCTGCGGCGCGCGCGTGAGCTCGACCGCCTCGAGGCCGTGCTGGATCAGGAGTACCGGGTGTCGTTGGCGTGCCTCGGATCCCACGATCTGGTGGAGGGCATCCGGGCGCAGGTGGTAGAGAAGGACCGTAACCCCGCATGGTCGCCGTCGACCCTCGAGGCGGTCACCGACGAACACGTGGATCGATTCTTCGAGTCGCTCGGCGAGGCCGAACTGGGCCTGACCGCGGCACTCGTGAGTGGGGAGGAACAGCGATGAGCAGTACCGATGTCACCGTAGGGTTCGTCGGACTAGGCCACATGGGCGGTCCGATGGCCGCGAACCTGGCGAAGGCGGGCTACCGCGTCAACGGGTTCGACCTCGCCGAGGCCGCGCTCGACCAGGCCCGCCGAGACGGCGTGACCGTCGCCCCGTCGGCGCACGCCGCGGCCACCGACGCCGATGTCGTCATCACGATGCTGCCCAGCGGCAAGCACGTGCTGGACCTGTACGAGAGTGGGCTGCTGGCGGCAGCGCGGCCGGGCACGCTGTTCGTGGACTGCTCCACGATCGACGTCGCCGACGCCCGCGCGGCCCACGAGCTGGCCGAGCTGGCCGGACACCGCAGCGTCGACGCTCCGGTGTCAGGCGGTGTCATGGGCGCGAGCGCGGGCACCCTCGCGTTCATGGTCGGCGGCGCCGACGAGGACTTCGAGGCGGCGCACCCGCTGCTCGAGGTGATGGGCCGCAAGGTGGTCCACTGCGGCGGTCCGGGCGTCGGCCAGGCGGCGAAGATCTGCAACAACATGATCCTCGGCGTCTCGATGATCGCGATCAGCGAGGCGTTCGTGCTGGGCGAGAAGCTGGGCCTGAGCAACCAGGCACTGTTCGACGTCGCATCCAACGCGTCGGGGCAGTGCTGGGCGCTCACCACCAACTGCCCGGTCCCGGGACCGGTGCCGACGAGCCCGGCGAACAACAACTACCAGCCGGGGTTCGCTGCGGCGCTCATGGACAAGGATCTCGGTCTTGCATCGAACGCGTTGCGCGCCAACGGTGTCGATGCCGAGCTCAGCATGCGCGCGGCCGAGCTGTACCGGCGGTTCCACGAGACCGGACACGGCGGGGAGGACTTCTCGGCGATCATCAGGGACATCAGGGACAGGTCGAACGGAGGCACTCGATGACGGACTACGAGACCATTCTGGTCGGACGCACGGGTCGGGTGGGCATGATCACGCTCAACCGTCCCGAGGCGCTCAATGCGCTGAACGCGCAGTTGATGTCGGAGGTGGTGGCCGCCGTCGACGACTTCGAGCGCGACCGCGGTATCGGCGCCATCCTGATCACCGGCTCGGATCGCGCGTTCGCGGCCGGCGCCGACATCAAGGAGATGCAGAGCAAGTCGTTCATGGAGATGTACCTCGACGACTGGTTCTCGGCGTGGGACCGGCTGGCCGCGGCCCGCAAGCCCATCGTCGCCGCCGTCGCCGGGTATGCGCTCGGGGGCGGCTGTGAGCTCGCGATGATGTGCGACGTGCTGCTCGCCGCGGATTCGGCGAAGTTCGGTCAGCCCGAGATCAAGCTGGGTGTCCTCCCGGGTATCGGTGGCTCGCAGCGACTCACGCGGGCCGTCGGGAAGGCGAAGGCGATGGACCTGTGCCTCACCGGGCGGACGATTGACGCCGAGGAGGCCGAGCGGGCCGGTCTGGTCGCGCGGGTGGTCCCGGCGATCGACCTCATGGACGAGGCCATCGCCACGGCGTCGAAGATCGCCGACATGTCGCTGCCGATCGCGATGATGGTCAAGGAATCCGTCAACCGCGCGTTCGAATCGACGCTGTCCGAGGGCGTGCGCTTCGAGCGGCGAGTGTTCCACTCGGCGTTCGCAACCCAGGATCAGAAGGAAGGCATGGCCGCCTTCACCGAGAAGCGGGATCCCAACTTCGGGCACCACTGAGTACCGGAACGCGCATCGGCCCCGTATCGCTCGTCGGTACGGGGC
>NZ_JBFRDL010000034.1:0-52302 GCF_052113525.1 Rhodococcus sp. TAF43 | reverse complement strand
CTCGAGTACTACAACACTCGACGACGCCACAGCGCACTCGGAGGACTCCCACCGATCAGCCGACTGCAACCAACCTGATGGCCAGGTACAGCTAGCGGCTCACGGGTGCGTCGGTGCCGTCGTACGTGCGGTAGCGGCCACGCCGGACAGCAGCGCCGCGACAGCTGCGTACCCGGCGAGCGTGGTGACCTGCGAATCGCCGAAGACGGTGGCGGGGGTGATCACCGGGATGTCGAGCAGGCCGCGGACGAGCAGGAGCCCCACCACTGCGGCGAGGGCCGCGACGATCGCGGTGGCGGCCCCGCCGGCCCACAGACGCTTCGCATCGAGAGTGGGTGCCGGCGGAGGGCCGGGCGGGTATGCGGTCATCGAGTGTTCCTTCCGGTCGCCGGTCGGGGAACCGTCCTGTGGACAACGTAGGTCGGCGACCATCCCGACGCCGTCACCCGCGGCGGGTGAAACATCGGGCGCCGGGTGTCTGTGCCGCTCCCGATGTGGACGTGTCACGGTTCGCTGGAAGCGATAGTGGTTCCACGTTCGCGGACCGCATTGCCGACATCGACGCGCAGATCGTGCTCCTGTGGTCCGCCACGTCGGCGAGCACCGGTCACCGGCGCCGGCACCCCCGACGGGTGCCGACGCCGGTGCACGACGGGCGGGCGGTCAGGCCGCCGGCATGGCCGACCCGCTGAGAAGGCCCTGGACGAATTCGGCGATGCCGTCGAGCATTCCGTCCTCGAGACTGCCGAGATCGACGCTGCCGAGCAGTCCGCCGTCCGGGACGGACACGATCTGCGGCCGGCTCACCGCCGGTTCCTCACTGTTCGGCGAAACACATTCGCCCACAACGGCGTAGAGGCCGTCAGTTAGCTCCGCGCTGAAGGTGTCCTCGTCGCCGGGGCCGACGCGCTGGGCGATGTCGGTGCGCCACGACAGGAAACCCGGGTCGTCGATCTTGCCGGGATCTGCCTCGAGTTCGGCCAGTTTGGATGACTCGAGGGCGAAGGCGCCGCACGTGCTGGTGGGCTCGCTGTTGGTGTTCTTCAGCGTGACGTTCAGTGTGTTCGCTTCCACGTTCGTCGTGACCGTCGGGCCGGTGAGCTCGACCGGTTCGGCGGATGCGAGGGCGGGTACCGCAAGCGCCGAGGCGGCGACGATCGCGGCGCCGCCGACCGTGCGGGAGAACACTTTCCGGTTACGCAACTGCATGTAGAACCCCTTCCGAAGGTGGGACGCTGGGCATGATCGGGGTGTCGGGATCGCGGCGGGATCTCCGTGTCGGGATCTCGAAACCAAGATCACCACTCCACCATCGGGGCTCGGCGCCGGGGCTGCAACAGGAGGGTCGGGCAAATGCGACATCGGCGACGTCCGTGCCGGTGTCGCAGTGATGTGACGGTTTCCCGATTCGCCGATGAGCAGCGTCGATCCGGGATGTCCCGCAATAGATAACGATACGATAACGGTATCGCTCCCGGTGTGGATCAGGCGTTGCGACTCTTGGTGTTTCGAGAGTTCGTCGCGAATTCCTCGCGGAGTCGGGCGAGCGCGCGATGCTGCGCGACCCGAACGGCGCCCGGTGTCATGCCGAGTGCGTCCGCGGTGTCGGTGGCCGTACGGCCGTCGATGATCCTCAGGTGCAGAATCGTCCGCTGCTGTGCGCTCAACGACGGGTAGCGCATCCCCTGCATCCGCGACCGGCAGAAACTCAGCACCATCGGGCGGATGCGCACCAGGACGGCGGACATCGCCGCGCGGTCTCCGAGAGCGGCGGCGACCGCGACGTCGTTCAGGTCGGTGGGGGGCGAGGCGTACCGGGTACTCACCCTGCACAGCTAACTGGTGCCGACTGGGGTCTTGCTCTCGACAACCGGTGAACTTCCTGGGAGTTCTTCCGCGGGTCCCCGCAGGAACCGTCCGATCGGTCCCTCGTCCAGCGCGAGTGCCTTGGTGACCACGGTCGCACCGACGATGATGCCGCACGCGACGAACATCCAGCCGATCGCCGTGAACACCAGCCCCAGGTCGCCGAACTTGGTCTCCGCCGACGCGACGATCCGCGGAAGAGCGACGTTACCGACGAGCCGCAGCGCCGTGAGGCCCACCGCGGTGATCGCCCCGGTCGACCACAGCACCCGGGCCGACAGGCGACGCTCGGTGAGCAGGTGCGGCACCAGGGTCCACAATCCCATCCAGACCGCGAACTGTGCCGCCAGTGCGAGCGGACCGCCGACGTACGCGAGGTCCCGCAATATCCGGGTCCCGCCGACCAGTGCGGCGGACGCCGCCACCGACAGCAGCACGGCCACCCACCGCCACCAACTCGCGAGGCGGAGTGTCGGGACGTGCCACACCCGCCCGTACAACCGGCCCAGCACGCGGGCGAAGGACGTGCCGCTGAGTATCACCATGAGCAGCCCGACGATCCCGAACGCGGCGAACGACGGATCATCGATGGAGAGGCTGTCCGGGGAGAAGTCGACGGCGTCCATATCGACACCGAACTGGTCGAAGAATCCCTTGGTGAAGTTGTCGTGGCTGCCGATCGTCGATGCCGCGATGACGACCGGCAGTACCGACGTGAACGACTGTGCCGCGAGGGTCATCGAGCGGTCGACCAACTCGATGTCGACGAGCCCCGACAAGACGCGTTGCACCGTACGGCCGGGCGCGGTGCCGCGCAGCCAGCCCTGCGCCGTTTGCGAGCGGGCCGCGAGGGCTTCCTTGGCCAGCGCCACATTGAACTTCGACGACTTCACAGCACCCCGCTCATGCCCGATGAGAAGCCGGCCGTGCCGGTCTCGATGATTCCGACAGCGTAGGCGACGTGCGCAGCCGAATCGGGTTGCCGAATCGACGAAACACGGCGGGTCCGCGCGATTCGTCCGGCTCGTCCGCAACCGTCGTCGGAATCGGGACGGATCCGGGGAAACCGGCGGGGCCCCAGGAGTCGCCGGCGTACCGTCGGGGCGACGCGATCGAACGGGCTCCGGCGGGCAACCACAGGGAGTGTGACATGAGCGGACGGATCTCGCGGCGAGCCTTCAACCGCGGCCTCGCGTGGACGGCCGGCGCCGTGGGTGTAGGGGCGATCACCGCAGGAGTGCCGGGGGTGCGGGCGCAGGATCTGGGCGATCTCGGCAATATCGACCCGTCCCGCCCGCAGTTGTTCGCGTCGCCGCGTATCGAGCCCTTCGTCGACGAACTGCCCCGCATTCCGGTGCTGTCCGGCTCGCAGCTGGAGCTGCGCGCCACGAGCACGACACATCGGTTCCACCGTGACCTCGATCCCTCTCCGGCGCTCGCGTACGGCGGCATGGACTATCTCGGTCCCACCATCGAGGCGCACAGCAACGACCCGCTGACGGTGTCCTACCGCAACGAGATCGGGGTCCATCCCCTCGCCGCGGACTTCGACACCACACTGCACGGCGTGACCGAGCAGGATCGGACGTCGGTGCCCACGTCGATGCATCTGCACGGCGCCGTGACACCTCCCGAGCACGACGGGCACCCCGCGTTCCTGCAGCGGCCGGGACAGGGGCACGTCCATCACTACCCGAACGGCCACGAGGCCACCCAACTCTGGTACCACGATCACGCGATGGGGATCACCCGCCTCAACGTGTACGCCGGACTCGCCGGGATGTTCCTGTTGCGGGACGAATTCGACACGGGTGCAACCGGTAACGCGTGGGGGCTGCCGTCGGGGGAGTTCGAGATTCCGCTGGTCCTGCAGGAGAAGATCTTCACCGCGGACGGACGGCAGAGCATCCGGGCCACCCCGCTGGTGCCGCAGGGGCGGTGGGACGGCGGAACCCCGGGCGACGTGGGGGTGGTGAACGGCAAGATATGGCCGGAACTCGAGGTAGCGCGGGGCTTCTACCGCCTGCGCATCGTCAGCGCCGCGTCCTTCAGCGTGTGGAATCTGTTCTTCGGCAACCGGATGCGGTTCTGGATTCTCGGCATGGAGGGCGGGCTCCTGCCCGCGCCCGTAGCCTCCGACCGCGTGCGGCTCGCACCCGGAGAGCGGGTCGATCTCCTCGTCGACTTCGGGGCACTGGAACCCGGTGCGACGGTGGAACTCTGCAACGACGAGCCCCCGCCGCTCGGGGCGTCCCAGCGCGGTGCCCGGGCGATGCCGCTATTCTGCCGGTTCCGGATGTCGGCGGGACGCGGCTTCTCCGGGCGGGTTCCGGAGACGCTGCGCGGAGGGTCGGGGCAGCCCGCGGATCTGGAACCGGTGCCGACGCCGCAGGTGCAGCGAACGGTCACTGTGATGCAGTTGATCGACCAGTCGACCGGCGGAACGATCATGTCGCTCAACAACCTGATGTTCGGCGACCCCGACATCGAGATGCCTCGGCAGGGCACCGTCGAACAGTGGAACATCGTCAACGTCGCGCCTGAGCCGCACCCGATTCACCTCCACCTGGTGAACTTCCGCGTGCTGGGCCGGCAGAACATCGATGTCGCGGCGTACACCAGGCAGTACCCGCAGCCACCGATCGGTACCAAGTGGACGCCGCCCGCCGACGACTTCGTCACCTCCCCGCTCGCACCGCCGGAGCCGTGGGAGACCGGTTCGAAGGACACAGTCATCGCGGATCCGGGGACGATCACCCGGATCGTCGCGGTGTTCCCGACCGCCGAGCGCCTCGGTTTCGACCCCGATGCGACCTTCGGGGTGGGAGAGATCTCCGCCCCGGTGGAGGCCTCACCTCAGATGCCCGACCACCGGATGCCCGCCCCTGCGGGACACGATGCCGCGCCGGCGGCGGCGGGTCCGTTGCAGGGGTACGTGTGGCACTGCCACATGCTCGACCACGAGGACCACGACATGATGCTGGGATTCCGCACCGTCGCCGGGGGATGAGGAGTAGGCGAGGGCCGATTCGAGATTCTGGGGCCCCGCGGACCGGAGTGTCCGCGGGGCAGTTCATCCGATGGGTGTGAGGCCGCCGAGGCGATTCTGTTCGTACGGTGCCTGAGAGGCCGATGTGGCTGGATCCCACCATCTCGAGGAGTTTCGCATGGCAGGAACGCTGACCGTCTGGAAGTTCGCGTCTCCGTCCGGAGCGGACACCGCCGTCGCGACGTTGGAAGCCCTGCAGAAGCAGGAATTGATCACCGTTCACGATGCGGCAGTGGTGAGTTGGCCGGAGGGGAGGAGGAAGCCGAAGACTCACCAGCTCGCCGATCTCGCGGGCGCGGGCGCGCTCGGCGGCGCCTTCTGGGGGCTGCTGTTCGGCATTCTGTTCTTCATCCCACTGATCGGGGTGGCCGTCGGTGCCGCCGTCGGCGCACTGACAGGGGCGCTGACCGACGTCGGAATCGACGACGACTTCATCAAGCGGCTCAAGGAACAGATCACCCCCGGAACCTCGGCCCTGTTCGTGTTGACGTCCGACGCGACGGTCGATCGCGTGCACGACGAATTCCATGGTCAGCACGCCGAACTGATCTCCACGAACCTGTCCCATGAGCAGGAGGCGCACTTTCGCGAGGTGTTCGCGGACTGACTGCTCGACGGCGGGCCGGGTCTCATGGTGTGGGTGATCGCGGTCTACTGCGTGATCAATTTCGTCATCCAGTCGATCATCCAGCCGAAGTTCGTCGGCGACGCCGTCGGCATCAGCGGACGATGACCTTCCTGGCGCTGGTGTTCTGGGCCTGGGTGCTCGGCCCGCTGGGTGCGCTGCTTACAATTCCGATGACGCTTCTGGTCAAGGCGATGCTGCTGGACATAGACCCCGCCACCCGTTGGGTGAACGTCCTGATCGGCGAGAAGGCGGAGGACGTTGCGGTTCCGCCGGACCCCGACATTCCCTCTCCTGCAAAGGAAGTCGATGATCCGAGTCCTGAGCCGGAGTCGGTCGTGCCGGCGACGTGACATCTGTGTCCTCGTCGGTCGCCCGAGCCTCATCCCGAACGGGTGATGTGGACGGCCGGCGGAGGGCGCACCCTGATGGGGACACGGACTCAACGACATGCGGAGCGGACGAGGAGATGTGCGATGCCGGACTCGAAGCCGAACATTCTGGTGATCTGGGGCGATGACATCGGCATCTCCAACCTCAGTTGCTACAGCGACGGACTGATGGGATACCGGACGCCGAACATCGATCGTCTCGCCGACGAGGGCATGAAGTTCACCGACTCCTACGGTGAGCAGAGTTGCACCGCCGGCCGCGCCTCATTCATCACCGGCCAGAGCGTCTACCGGACGGGGATGAGCAAGGTCGGCATGCCGGGCGTCGAGATCGGTCTCTCGGCTGAGGACCCGACCATTGCGGAACTGATCAAACCGCTCGGGTATGCCACCGGTCAGTTCGGTAAGAACCACCTCGGTGACCTGAACAAGTACCTGCCGACCGTGCACGGTTTCGACGAGTTCTTCGGCAACCTCTATCACCTCAATGCCGAGGAGGAGCCGGAACTCCCGGACTACCCCGACGCGGATCTGTATCCCCGCCTGTACAACCTGCAACGGCCGCGGGGCGTCCTGCGCTCCTGGGCCACCGATGAGGACGATTCCACCGAGGATCCGCGCTTCGGCCGCGTCGGCAAGCAACGGATCGAAGACACCGGTCCGCTGACCAAGAAGCGGATGGAGACCATCGACGACGAGATCGCCGATGCCTGCATCGACTTCATCCGGCGCAAGCACGACGAGGACACGCCCTTCTTCGTGTGGCTGAACTTCACCCACATGCACCTGCGGACGCATACCAAGCCGGAAAGCCTGGGGCAGTCCGGCATCTGGCAGTCGCCGTACCACGACACGATGATCGACCACGACAAGAATGTCGGCTCCGTGCTCGATGTCCTGGACGAGCTCGGTCTGGCCGAGGACACGATCGTCATCTACAGCACCGACAACGGCCCGCACGCCAACACGTGGCCGGACGGTGCGACCACACCCTTCCGCAGTGAGAAGGACACCAACTGGGAAGGGGCATTCCGGGTTCCGCAGGTGATCCGGTGGCCAGGGAGGATCGAAGCGGGGGCGGTCTCCAACGACATCGTCCAGCATCACGACTGGCTCCCCACGTTCCTCGCGGCGGCCGGTGACACGGACATCGTCGACAAGCTGAAGTCCGGGCACGCCCCCGGCGACAAGACCTACAAGGTCCATATCGACGGCTACAACCTGCTGCCCTACCTCACCGGGGAGGTGGAGCGGAGCCCGCGCCGGGGCATGGTCTACTTCTCGGACGACTGCGACGTGCTGGGTGTGCGGTTCGAGAACTGGAAGATCGTCTTCATGGAGCAGCGGGTACAGGGCACACTGGGGATCTGGGCGGAGCCGTTCACGGAACTGCGGGTACCGAAGCTGTTCAACCTCCGCACCGATCCGTTCGAGCGGGCCGACTCGACGTCGAACACGTACTGGGACTGGTTCCTCGACCACGATTACATCGCCCTCTACGGCACCGCGATCGCTACCGCCTTCCTCGACACGTTCAAGGAGTTTCCGCCGCGGCAGGAGCCAGCCACCTTCACGATCGATCATGCGGTGAAGAAGCTGCACGCCTTTCTGTCGCGGGACTGACCGGCATGGTGAATGCACTCGAGTCGTGGGCCGACGGGGGAACAAGATCCGCCATAGTCGATTTCGTGGATCGGGTCACGGCGGCCGGCGGACCGGACTTCGTCGAACCCGAGGACCGGGTGGCGGTCTTCGACAACGACGGCACACTCTGGTGCGAGAAGCCGATGCCCATCCAACTCGACTTCACCGTGCGGCGCTTCGCCGAGATGGCTACGGGCGAACCCGATCTGCGCCAGAAACAGCCGTGGAAGGCGGCCTACGAGAATGACCTTCAGTGGCTCGGCACGGCGATGGTCAAGCATTATCAGGGCGACGACGGCGATCTGAAGCTGCTGATGGGCGCGGTCACCGCCGCGTTCGACTCGGTCACCGTCGAGAATTACGACGCGCGGGTCCGGGCCTTCTTCGCCGGGGCGGATCACCCGACGCTCGGCCGCCCCTATTACGGGTGCGGATACACGCCGATGGTCGAGTTGTTGCGTTACCTCGAGGAGAACGGCTTCACGACCTACATCGCGTCCGGTGGTGACCGCGACTTCATGCGCCCGGTCGCCGGAAGGCTCTACGGGCTGCCGCCGGAACGCATCATCGGCAGCGCGCTCGGTCTGTCGTACCGCGAGGGCGAGGACACCACCGATCTGCTCTACAAGGCCGCGATGGATTTCTTCGACGACGGACCGGAGAAGCCCGTCCGGATCTGGAGCAGGATCGGGCGGCGGCCGATCCTGTCGGTCGGCAACTCCAACGGCGACCTTCCGATGCTGGCGTTCTCCGGGCAACCCGACCGCCCGTCCCTGCGGATGGTGATCCTGCACGACGATGCCGAACGCGAGTTCGACTACGTCGCCGGTGCCGAACAGGCCCTCGATCAAGCGCGAGAGAAGGACTGGACCGTGGTAAGCATGAAGAACGACTGGACGAACGTCTTCTCGACGGCCGTCACCTGACCCCGAAGAGGAGCGAGGCCCAGTGGGTGATTCGGCATTCTCCGACCTCCGAGACGTACCGGCGCAGACATTCACGATGGGCTCGGATCGGCACTACCCGGAGGAGGGCCCGGCGCACCGTGTGAAGGTCGATGCCTTCGCCATCGAGACCCATCAGGTCACCAATGCGCAGTACGCGCGTTTCGTGCGGGACACCGGCTACGTCACGGTGGCCGAGAGGCCGTTGGACCCCGCCGATTTCCCGGGGGCGCCCGTGGAGAACCTGCAGCCCGGATCGATGGTCTTCACACGCACCGCCGGTCCGGTCGATCTCCGGCACCTCAGTCAATGGTGGACCTGGACGATCGGGGCGTCCTGGCAGCGCCCCACAGGCCCCGGATCGTCGACCGCCGGGCTCGGGGACCACCCCGTCGTTCATGTCGCGCACGAGGATGCAGCGGCGTACGCGCAATGGGCGGGACGGTCGCTGCCCACCGAGGCGCAGTGGGAGGCCGCTGCGCGGGGTGGGCTGGACGGCGCCGACTTCACATGGGGCAAGGACGGCGAAGCGGACGACGAGCGTCTCGCGAACTTCTGGCACGGCGACTTCCCCTGGCGAGCGGATTCCGGGTACGGCACCACCGCAGCGGTCGGCAGCTATCCGTCGAACGGGTACGGCCTGCACGACATGGCGGGCAACGTGTGGGAATGGACGGCCGACTGGTACTCGGACCGACATGCCGACTCGGCGGACTCGTGCTGCGCACCGCTCAATCCGCGTGGGCCGGACGTGTCGCAGAGCTTCGACAGCCGTCAGCCCCAGTTCCAGGTGCCCCGCAAGGTGATCAAGGGCGGCTCGTTCCTGTGCGCCGACAGCTACTGCCGCCGCTATCGGCCCGCGGCGCGCCGACCCCAGATGGTCGACACGGGGATGAGCCACATCGGATTCCGGTGCGTGGCGGGCGCCGCGTAGTCGAATCCGGACGGGCTCCGAACAGGTTGCGGCTCATGGTCGGCCGGGCCGCCGGGGCGACGGGTCAGGGATTTCCGTCCATAGCCGAGCAAGCGGGCAGGCCGAGTTGCTCGATCCGGCTGTTGAAGTCCTCGATCCGGTCGAGGTCCGTCGTGGTCAACCCGGCGTCTGCATCGGCGGCCAGATCCAGGATCCGCTGCGCTCCGTTCACGCTGAGCCCGTCGGGGCTGGAATCGATCACTGCGACAACATCGGTGGTGAGTTTCCTCCACGCGCGATGGGACGCGTCGAGGATGGCCTTGATCTGACGACCGTCGGAGACGGGCGGTTCCGGCATCTCGATCAACGTGTCGAGCGCAGGCAGGCTCGCGACGAGGGCGCTGCGGGTATTCGTGATGTTCGCCGGTGACAGTGCGGAGCTGGCGGGAATCTCGTCGAGCGCCTCTGTGGCGTCGGCGAGGGGTCCGTAGGCCGTGCAGAAGGCGTCGGCCCACGTTTCCAGGTCGGAGGCGACGGTATCCGGCGGCCGACTCGATGCGACGACCCCCTCCTCGCTCGTCGGTGTGCCTTCCAGTTCGGTCGCGCAACCCGCGATGCCGATCGCCGCGATCGCCGCGATCACCAGCCCCGACGATTCGCGCCGTCCTCGGTCCTTGACGAACATCTTCCCCCCCCAGAGAAACGTACGTGTACGCCCAGGCTAACGGGGGAGCCGGCCCGATCCGCACACCGCCCCGGTGAACGGCCCGGCGGTCGACGTCGGCTACCAGGCGGAGTCGCCGCGGCGCACGGCGCCGCCGTCGACGAAGACGACGTGGCCGGTGACGTGCGAATTCTCCGGGGAAACAAGCCGGGACAGCAGCGTGGCAATCTGTGCCAGGTCGCCAGTTTGTGCCACGCTGTCAATGTGCTCGAGACGCACTCTCGGATGCGACCGCTGCTGGCGGGGCGGGCCGGGCCCGATCTGGACGACCCCGAGGGGCCGGCCGACGTGGGTGAGCTGGCGGCGTCCGCGCTGTCCGTCCTACGCCTCGATGTCCAGATTCCGGCGCGAAGCGACTAGCTCGACGAATCCGTTCGACAGACAACATGTTTCGGCAGACAAGGAGACAATCATGGTTCGGTCACTGGTGAGAAGCGTCGTGGTTTCGGCAGATCCCGATCGGGTCTGGTCCCACATCGGCGACTTCGACCGGCTCGGCGCGTGGCATCCGGGCGTCCCGCCCTCGGAGCTCGAGGGCGACACGGAGCCGACCGAGGTCGGTGCAATCCGTGTCTTCTCGATCGACGGGCGTGTCGTCGCCCGGGAGCTTCTCGTCGGCCGCGATGCAGCGGCGCGCACGTACAGCTACCAGGTGCTCGACCCGATGCTGCCGATCAGCGACTACATCGCCACCCTCGCGGTGCGGCCGCACGCCGGCGGCACCGAGATTCATTGGAGCGCGGAGTATCAGGCCGACGACGACGCGGCGGTCGCGACGGTGGAGCAGATGTTCGGCGACGGGGTCTATGTCACCGGACTCAACGCTGTGGCAACGTATTTCGCGGACTAGCCGCGCACCGACCGCCGGCTCGTCGTCGCTTGCTAGTGGCGACGAGCCGAGCAGTCGATACACATCGTGGCGGCGGGCACCGCATCGAGTCGGGCCTCGGTGATCGGTGTTCCGCATCGGACGCAGACGCCGTACGTGCCGTTCTCGAGGCGCTGTGTTGCCGCCGCCAGGTCCTCCAGGTCGCGGCGAGCGTCGTCGAGCAGGGCCGAGACCTGGGCACGCTCGAAGGCGATGGTCGAGCCTTCGGGATCGTGCTCGTCGTCGTCCGTGGTGAACTCCGATCCCTCCACTATTCCGGTGAATCGCTGGTTGAGTGCGGCGATGCGGCGCTCCGTGTCGGCGCGTTCCCGGGCGATCCGGGCCCGATGCCGGGAGGCGGTCGCGTCCGCGTCGGCTCCTGCGGGGGTGTCGTCGACCATGGGTGTTCCTCCATCGAAGCCGGTTCGCGGTTACCGAAAGTTGATCAGTAGCCCGGCCATCCACACGCAAGCCAGGGTGAAGGCTGTGATCAAAACGGCCTCGAGCAGCGTGGTGCCGACCATCAGTGCGAACAATCCGGGCACGAACACGATGAGTGCGATGCACAGCAGCCATGCCAATCGCAGTGACGTGGTTCGTATCCCGGCCCGCCGCGCGCGTTGTGGAGCCTCGCACATGTCGTCTCCCGTGAGCTGTGGTGCGCTCCTGTCGTCTGTGCCGTGCAGTACGCACCCGACGGTAGCGGAGTGGTAGCGGAGGCGTGTGGGGAATCGTCCGAATTGTACTGCGGTGCAGAGATTGGCCGAATCGATCGCGTGGATGTGGTTGCGGGCGAATCCATCCCGCTTCGGGTTCCGGGTGCAGATCATTGCACCCGCGCGGCCGGTGACGGTGCGGCCGGTTCGCCGCGCGCACCGGGGCGGGGATTGCCTCTGTCCGGAGGGTCGCCCGGCCCGCGGTCCTCGCCGGACGGCCCGGGTTCGCGCGACCGCCGCATCCTGGAGGTTGTCGTTCTTTTGACTTATTCCAGAAAAGGGGCATACTGGGAACCATGCAACACGGAGAGCACGGCATCGAACCCCGCACCCTGCTGAGGGAAGCGGGCCTACGTGTCACGGCTCCCCGGGTTGCGGTTCTGAATGCTGTTGCCGCGAATCCGCATTCGGATGCGGAGGAGATCGCTGCCGAGGTGCGTCGTCAGCTCGGGACCGTCTCCACCCAGGGCGTCTACGACGTGCTGGGGGCCTGTGTCCGGGCGGGTCTGCTGCGCCGGATCGAACCTGCGGGTTCCCCGGCACGGTACGAGACCCGCGCCGCGGACAACCATCACCACTTGGTGTGCCGCTCGTGCGGCACGGTCGTCGATGTGGACTGCGTCGTCGGCCACGCTCCCTGCCTGGAGCCCTCGAACGACCACGGCTTCGAGATCGACGAGGCCGAGGTGGTGTTCTGGGGTCTGTGCGGCGGTTGCCGAAGTGTTTCGGCGAAAACCACAGCAGAGACCGTTGCCAGCTCACAGAATCAAGACGATGTGCCCGGATCGGGCGGGTCGAACCATTCGAAGACAGCCACAGCCCACTAGTGCCAGGAGGCTTCGCAAAATGACGTCCGCACAGTCACGTCCGACGACGAACAACTTCGGAATCCCGGTCAGCAGCGACGACGAGTCGTTGACCGCGGGTACGCAGGGGCCGATCCTGCTGCACGACCACTACCTGATCGAGAAGCTCGCGCAGTTCAACCGCGAGCGGGTGCCGGAGCGCATCGTGCACGCCAAGGGCGGCGGCGCGTTCGGTGAACTCGTCATCACCGGTGACGTCAGCAAGTACACCAAGGCGAAGTTCCTGCAGCCCGGCAAGAAGACCGAGTCGCTGGTGCGCTTCTCYACCGTCGCCGGCGAGCAGGGCAGCCCCGACACGTGGCGCGATCCGCGCGGGTTCGCGATGAAGTTCTACACCGAAGAGGGCAACTACGACCTCGTCGGCAACAACACCCCGGTCTTCTTCATCAAGGACCCCATCAAGTTCCCCGACTTCATCCGCTCGCAGAAGCGTCTGCCGGGTTCGGGTCTGCGCGACCACGACATGCAGTGGGACTTCTGGACGCTGCGTCCCGAGACGGCGCACCAGGTGACGTGGCTGATGGGCGACCGCGGTATCCCGAAGTCGTGGCGGCACATGGACGGGTTCGGCTCGCACACCTACCAGTGGGTCAACGCTGCCGGTGAGCGCTTCTGGGTGAAGTACCACTTCAAGACCGACCAGGGCATCGAGTTCCTCACGCAGGCCGAGGCCGACACCCTCGCCGGCTCCGACCCGGATTACCACCGCGCCGATCTGTACAACGCGATCGATCGGGGCGAGTTCCCCAGCTGGACCATGAAGGTTCAGGTCATGCCGGTCGTGGAGGCCGAGGGCTACCGCTTCAACCCGTTCGACCTGACGAAGGTGTGGTCGCAGAAGGACTACCCGCTGATCGAGGTCGGCAAGTGGACCCTGAACCGCAATCCGGAGAACTTCTTCGCGCAGATCGAGCAGGCGTCGTTCGAACCGTCGAACGTGGTGCCCGGCATCGGGTTCAGCCCCGACAAGATGCTGCTCGGCCGGGTGTTCTCCTACGCGGACGCCCATCGCTACCGGATCGGCACCAACTACGCCGACCTGCCGGTGAACGCGCCGAAGTGCCCCGTGAACTCCTACTCCAAGGAGGGTGCGATGCGCTACAGCTTCAACTCCGCCGACACCCCGGTGTACGCGCCCAACTCGTACGGCGGGCCGCACGCGGATCCGTCGGCCGCCGGTGACGAGGGCCTGTGGGAGTTCGACGGTCAGGCGGTGCGCGCCGGGTACATCCAGCACCCGGAGGACGGCGACTTCACGCAGGCCGGAACCCTGGTCCGCGAGGTGCTCGACGATGCCGCCCGCGAACGTCTGGTGAGCAACATCGTCGGCCACGCGCTCGGCGGTGTCAGCGAACCCGTGCTGCAGCGCGTGTTCGAGTACTGGAAGAACGTGGACGCCGAACTCGGCAAGAAGGTCGAGGTAGGCGTGCGCGCCGGCCAGAAGTAGACCGATGAGCCCGATGGGCCCGTTCCGGAATTGGACAATTCCGGAACGGGCCCATCGGCTTTCACGAACCTGTCGGCCTCATCGACTCGTCAGGGGAGCAGGCCCCACCAGTAGATGAAGGTTGCTGCCAGCCACAGAATCAGAGTGTCCATAACCGCCTCCCGAGCATTCGAGGACTGCCTCCATCATGCCCCTCGGCGTCGGCTCTGAACAAACACGGCAATTCCGTACACGAGTACCGCCCCGATGATCCAGGCCTCCAGCACCGCGATCGCTGTGGGGAGGCCGTCGTTGTCGAAGTACGCGGTGCCGCGCAGCGCGCGAACGGTGACGCCGACCGGCAGGATGTTCGTCAGCGGTTCCAACCAACCCGGAAGGAACTGTGCGGGCAGGATGCCGGTGCTGGTCGCGTTTCCGAACACCAGCAGGACGACGGCGGCGACGAAGATCCCGGGCGGCCCGAGGAGTTTGAGCAGCGCCACGGTCGAGGCGCCGACGGCAAACGCGAGCAGACCGACGAGCGTGGCGGTCATGAGGAACGACGCCGGCAGCGCCCCGAAAACGGGCTGGACCAGCCAGGCGACGACGAGGCTCACCAGGATCGAGAAGGCCACTGCGCTGACGGCACGCCAGACGACGGGCAGTCGCGGACCGGCCTGCATGCTGGTGAGGCCGAACAGGAACGCCGCGAGGACGACACCGAAGGCGGTGTAGAACACCGACAGTCCGCGGGAATCGCCCGACGCCAACGGGACGACGTCGGTCACGGTCAGCGGCGTACCGGTCGCCGCGGCGGCCGCCCCGAACGCACGGGACAGGACCTCGGTGACCGCCGGCCCGTTCGCGCCCGCGACGAGCAGTTCCGCGGTGGGCGCACCGGCGGCGACGAACGCGCCGAAGACATCGTGCGACTCGACGGACTGCCGGGCCGTGTCGGCGGACGGGTAGACGCGCACGTCGAAGGCGTCGCCGGCGGCCGCCGACTGGGCCTCGATCGCGGCGACCGCCGGTGGCGGCGCAACCACCGCGACGGGCAGATCGTGCGGTTTCGGATCGTGGAAGGCGGCCAGGAACACCGCGACGAAGATGGCGCCGATCAGCAAACCGACCAGCATCGGGACCACGGTTCCCCGCACGACCGTGTCGCGCTCCGGCTCCGAGTGCTCGGCTGACCGATCCGGTTCCGAATCGTCTACTGACCGCGTCGACGTCGCTGCCATACATCGAGTGTGCCCACATCACGGCGCCGCGGTGGGCGTTCTCGACGTCACGGTTCGAGAAAGCGTGCCAGGAACTCGATCAGCAGCCGCTCGCCGACCGGTGCGGGCAGTGCCTCGACGAGGGCGAGGACGTCGGCCTGGGGGCCGGTGAGCCCGGCCTTCGGATCCAGCCCGGCGAGCCCCAGCACGGCGGCGCTGACCTCGCTGGTGAGATCGACGGGATCGATCTGCGCGGCGGCCGCGACCAGGTCGGCGGGGGCGTCCGCGCCCGGGATCCCGCGGGTGCCGTCCGCCGCCTTCTGCAGCGCCGCGATCAGGTCGTCGACGACCCGTTCGGTGACCGGCGTGATCGTCAGATGCGTGGTGCGCGGCAGGACCGTTCCGTCCGACTGGGTGTACCGGGGCTGCGGCTGCAGCGCYCACCCGGCGTCGCCCGCGGCGTCGGACCACCGGTGCGGATCAACGCGGCGCTCCGGCGACACCGCCTCGTCCGTGGCGATCGCCAGCAGGGGGCCGACGGGATCGCCGACGAGCCGCAGGCCCACGATTCCCGCGATCGCGCCGCGGATCCGTTCGGTCGCGCGCGCCATCGGCGCGACCAGGGCTGCGAATCCCTCCTCGCCGAGGGCCTGTGTCACCGCCCAGCCGGCCGCGATCGGCATGACGCTGCGCGATCCCAGCAGCGTCGGATTGACCACGGAGTAGCCGGGCCACGACGTGGTGGCGAACCAGTGTGCGCGGTGTCGGTCGCGGTCGCGGTAGAGCAGCAGCGACACGCCCTTGGGGGCGTACCCGTACTTGTGCAGGTCCACCGACAGGCTGCTCACGCCCGGCACCGTCAGATCCCACCGCCGTGTCAGGCCCGGCCACCACGGCAGCACCCAGCCGCCGATGCAGCCGTCCACGTGCAGTGGGACATCCTGGGCTGCACACAGTTCCGCGATCTGCTCGACAGGATCGAGGGCGCCGTGCGCATACGACGGCGTGCTCGCGACGACCAGGGCCACGTCGGGCGACAAGGCCGCGGCGACGTCCGACGGCCGCAGCCGCGCGGTGACGGGATCCACCGGCAGCACCTCGAGCCGCAGATCGAGATGCTGCGCCGCCTTGTGGAAGGCCGCGTGCGCAGTGGCGCCGATCAGCAGTGTCGGGCGGTGCTCGGCCCCCGTTCGCCTCCGCCACGTGTCCCGTGCGGATTTGACGGCGAGCATGCAGCTTTCGGTGCCGCCGCTCGTGACCGAGCCGACGACGTCCGGGTCGCCACCTGCGAGCACGCCGCGCCCCAGTTCGACGAGATCGCGCTCCATCGCCGCGATCGACGGAAACGTGGTGGGGTCCAGCCCGTTCAGCGACTGCGCGCGCAACGCCGCGGCCCCCGCGAGCTCGGCGAGTTCGGCGACGCCCGGGTCGTACACGTACGACAGCAGGCGTCCGCCCGACGTCGGGGCATCCGCCGCGCGAAGGGCATCGAGGCGGGCGAGGACGTCGGCAGGATCGTTGCGGAACTGCATCAGTGGCTTCCGTTCTGGGAGTAGGAGTCCTCGGCGGCGAGGCGGTAGCGCGCGAGCGCGACGATGCTGAGCGCGGTGAGGATCGCAGGAGCCGCGGAGATCGCCAGTGCGATGCCGTTGATCGCGGTCTCGGACTGGTCGGCGTGGTGGTCGTCGGTGGACGAGACGAACCCGGTGATCGCGAGGATCGCGAGGACCAGAGCGGGACCGAGCGCCAGGCCGATGGTCTCGACGGCCGTCCACACGCCGCTGAACGCCCCGGCGCGAACCGTGCCGCCCTCGCGCTTCTCGTGGTCGCTGATGACGTCCGGCAGCATCGACATGCCCAGCATCTGCATGCCCGCGTAGCCGACACCGGCCACCGCCACCACCGCGTACACCCACCACCCGGTGTCCACGAGCAGACCCAGCAGCGCCACGGTGGCGGCGAGGAACAGGCTCGACGCCAGCAGGTAGGCGCGCCGCTTGCCCCACGCCCGGACCGAGCGCGACCACAGCGGCATCACCGCGACCGCCGGACCGACCAGCGCGGCGAACAGGATCGACACCGACCCCTCGTTGCCGAGTACGTACGTGGCGGCGTACTGCGCAGCGGCCAGCATGGTGCCCGTCGCGAAGGCCTGCAGTGCGGATGCCGTCAGCAGCATCCGGAACGGCCGGCTGGATCGGACGACGCGCAGCGACGCCGAGAACGAGGTGTCCTCGCCGAGCGAGGATTCCGATGCCGGCCGGCGCGGGGCCACACGGGACGCCGCGAGCATGCCCAGTCCCAGCAACGCGCCGGCGACGATGCCCATGACGAGGTAGCCCCAGCGGCCGCCACCGCCCAGCTCGCGCAGCTTCGGGCCACCCGCCCCGAAGAGGAGTATCGCGATGCCGAGAACTGCGACGCGCCATGCCATCAGGCGCGCACGCTCGTGGTAGTCGTCGGTGAGTTCGGCGGGCATCGCGATGTACGGAACCTGGAACATGCTGAACGCCACCGCGGACGCGATGAACGCGACCGTGACCCACACCGCGCCACCCGCGGCGTCGACGCCGTCGGGCACCGCGAAGGTGAGGGCGAAGAAGACCGGCAGCAGCACGGCGCCGATCGTGAGGAACCGCCGTCGGCTCCCGGTCCGGCGGGCCCACGAGTCGCTCCACGACCCGATCGCCGGGTTGAGCACCACGTCCAGCGCCTTCGGCGCGAACACCACGAAGGTGGCGACGGCCGCCGCGATGCCCAACGTGTCGGTGAGGTAGTAGGCGAGCACCAGGCCCGGGAGGGTCGAGAAGCCGCCGGTGCCGACCGAACCCAGCGCGTAGCCGCGAATGGTGGCGGCGCTGAGCCGCCCTGGCGCGGTGGACGAGACATTCGTGGCCGTCATGCGCGTCAATCTAGGCCAGCCGGGAGCCGACGGTGGTCCGGTCGCGGCCGTCGGAGCGTCGTGTCGGTGGTCGTTGCTAGCGTTCCCGGCAAGGGGTCCGGGGCTGCCGCTTCGGACCCCTTCGCTGTCGGTGATCTGCTGTCCTGCTCGAAAGGTGCTGTCTCCCATGGTTATGGGTGCTACCCATGCAATGTCCGGTGCCGTGGTCGGCCTAGCCGTCGCGGACCTGCTGCCCACCGACTGGGGTGGACCCACGTCCACCGCGGAGACCTTCGCGTTCGCCGGCGTGTGCGCCGGGGCCGCGCTGCTGCCGGATCTGGACACCACCCAGTCCACCGTCGCGCGGTCGTTCGGCCCGATCAGCAGGACCCTCGCCGCGGGCGTCGACGCCCTGTCCCTCGGGGTGTACCGGGTGACCAAGGGGCGGAAGGATCCCAACCGGCGCGGTGGGCACCGCACCCTCACCCACACCGCGTTGTTCGCGGTGGGGCTGGGCGCGGGGATCTCGGCGCTGGTCGGCCAGTTCGGCCGGCCCGCCATCATCGTCACGCTGTTCTTCACGCTCGGCTTGGCGCTGCGCGGTCTGGTCGGGGACTGGGCGCGGGACAAGGGGTGGCTCGTCGTCACCGGCGCCGCGGCGTTCCTGTCGATCCTGACGTGGCAGTGGTTCCCGGATCAGGTGGGGTCGACCGGGCTCGGCGTCGCGGTCGCGCTCGGCTGCGCCACGCATTGTCTCGGCGACATGATCACCAAGGAGGGGGTGCCGTTCCTCGCGCCGTTCGTCCCGTTCGGGGGACGTCGATGGTGGGAGCTGCGGCTGCCCTCGTTCCTGGCGATCCGCGCGGGCGGCGGCTTCGAGAAGGCCGTGCTGGGTCCGGCACTGACGATCCTGGCCGTCGGTCTCGCGGTCTGGTCGGTGGACGGGGCGCCGGAGGCGATCACCGATGCGCTGCGGACCTCGGTGCAGGTGACCGAGAAGTAGGGGCGCCTCCGAGATTCCCTCGACCAGAATTACGGAACCACTGGCATCGGAACGAAACTTGTTCTAGTTTGGCTCGAGATCGTGCGCGGCGGACTCGACGGTGCCGCCACCCCGACGAGTGGATCGGAGTCGAACCGGTGAGTGTCGACGGCAGCGAGATGGCGACAGGCGGATCGCGTAACGGGATGTCGCGCAGGGGATTCCTCGGCCGAGCGGCCGGGGCGGCGGGCGCCGCCGCCGCGGCGGGCATGGGCTGGTCTCCGGCCTTCGCGCTGCCGGCGGCGGGCTCGACCGGTTCGGGTGGTGGCCCGGTGTCGAACCTTCCGGCRCCGCCCGCGTTCCCCCAGGACATTCCGCTGTCCCAACAGGGCTACGTCAACTGGGCCAAGGACATCCGGTTCGACGCCGTGTGGACCGCGACCGCGCGGACACCCGACGACGTGCTCCGGATCGCGAACTGGGCCAAGGACAACGGCTTCCGGGTGCGCGCGAAGGGCACCATGCACGGGTGGAGTCCGCTCACCGTCGTGCCCGGCGAGAACGTCGAGAAGATCCTGCTCGTCGACACGATGACCCATCTGAACTGGGTGAACGTCGACCCCGTCGGGTCACCGGCCACCGTCACCGCAGGCGGCGGTGCCAGCCTCGAGGCCATCCTCACCGCGCTGCAGCAGCACGGTCTCGGGTGGGCCAACTCGCCGGCCATCGGCGATCTCTCGATCGCCGGGATCCTCGCCATCGGCGCCCACGGCGCCACGTACCCGGCCGCGGGGGAGACGGTGACGCCCGGCCAGTCGTTCGGCTCGCTGTCGAACCTCGTCACCGCGATGACCGCGGTGGTGTGGGACGATGCCACCGACCGCTTCGTGCTGCGCGACTTCACCCGCGCCGATCCCGAGATCACCGCGCTGCTGACACATCTGGGCCGCAGCTTCGTCACGGCGGTGACGCTGCAGGCCGGCGTCAACGCCCGCCTGCGCTGCCAGAGCATCATGGACATCCCGTGGCAGGAGATGTTCGCGCAGCCGGGAGCGCCGGGCCGGACGTACGAGACCTTCGTGGAGACGTCGGGCCGTGTCGAGGCGATCTGGTTCCCGTTCACCGACAAGCCGTGGCTGAAGATCTGGACGCCGACGCCGGTCAGGCCGCCGGAGTCCCGGGAGGTGTTCGGTCCCTACAACTATTTCTTCACCGACAACCTGCCCGAGCCGCTCACCGATCTGCTGGGGCAGGTGGCGTCGGGCATCCAGGCCGCCACGCCCGCCTTCGGGATCGGGCAGTTGGCGGCCGTACAGGCGGGCCTCGCGCTCACCGACACCGACGACCTGTGGGGCTGGTCCAAGGACGTCCTGTTCTACCTGCGGCACACCACGATGCGTGTCACCGCGGGCGGCGGTGTCGTCGTGACGAAGCGATCGAACATCCAGTGGGTCATCAACGAGTTCACCACCTGGCACAACGCGCGGATGACGGACCTGGCGGCGCAGGGCAGGTATCCGATCAACGGCCCGTTCGAGGTGCGCATGTGCAAGGTCGACGACCAGGCCGAGGTGTTGGTGGAATCGGCCGGGCCGCCGAACCTGTCGGCCGTGCGTCCGCGCCCCGATCACCCCGAGTGGGACACCTGCATCTGGATGAACGTCGTCACGCTGCCGGGGACGCCGGGCGCGGCGGACTACTTCCGCGAGATGGAACGCTGGATGGCGCAGAACTATTCGGGCGACTACGCCACGTTCCGCTCCGAGTGGGCCAAGGGCTGGGGCTTCGACGGTCAGGGTGGCTACCGCGACCCCGAGTGGCTGACGCAGACCCTGCCCGCCGCCTACACGACAGGAATCCCGGCATCGGGGAACTGGGAGGCGGCGCGGAAGTCCCTCAACGCGCACGACCCGCATCGCGTGTTCGCCAACAGCTTCCACGACCGACTGCTGCCGTAGAGGGCGCCGTCGGGTAGTTTCGGGCGGGGTCGATTTGCTTGGAGTTGTTGTGGTTTCTGATGCGGTCCATCCGGATGTGGCCCTCGTGATGCGTCTCTTCGCTGGCCTCGGGGTCGGGTGTTCGCCGGCTGTGTCCGAGCCCGACAACGCCGAGTACGGTGCCGCGATTTCGGAGGTCGGCCGGTCGACGGTTCGGTTTCGGGTCGGCAAGCTGACCCCGACGAAGGTGGGGCTGTTCGTCTCGGTGTGGCGTCGCGCGGCCGGTGGGTCGACGGAACCGTTCCCGACCGAGGGCGACGTGGACGGGCTGGTCGTCACCGCCCGCGAGGGGGACCGCTTCGGCGCGTTCGTCTTCCCGACGGAGGTGCTGGCCACCCGCGGCATCGTGTCGGTACGTGGTGCCGGTGGGAAGCGGGGTTTCCGGGTGTATCCGCCGTGGTCGGCGACCAGCAACCCGCAGGCGAAGCGGTCCCAGGGTTGGCAGTGCGACTGGTTCCTCGACCTGAGTGACCGAGCGGCCGTCGATCTGCAGCGGGCCGGTCGCCTCCTTGCGGTGATCCAGCAGCCCATCACGGGTTCGAGCAACCACTAGACGTCGCCGACATCGAGTGGATGCGCGCCCCATCCGCCCGCTACCGAACGCTCGCATTGCGCAGGGTCGTCGCCGGCGCGGATCAATAGAGCGGTCAACATGGTTGCGCCGTAGTCGAGAACCTCCCTCGCGAGAGGTCCGGTCGCAACCAGCGAGGTCAGCCCGTGGCCGATGATCCAACACTGAGTGGCGAGGTCGGACGCAACGACCTCGCCGGACAGCCGCCCGGCGAGCTTTGCTCGTTCCACAGCGCGAACGAGATAGCTCAGGGTCGCATCTGCGGCCAGGGGATCTGCGAGTTCGACGGTGTCGTCGAACATGACGCGATAAAGGTCAGGATTCGCCAACGCATTTGATACGTATGCAGAACCCAGCGCAACCAGGTCCCGAACGGGATCGTCGGAGGCTGGGGTCTTTTCGAGAATCGCCGCAAGTCGTGTGAATCCTTCCTGCCGCACCGCCGTCCACAGGCCGTCCATGCCGTCGAAGTAGGTGTAGACGGCCATCGTGGATACGCCGGTCCCGGCAACGAGTGAACGAATCGTGATCGGCTCCCGGGTGCGGAGCATCCGGGCCGCTCGCTCCACCAACAGTTCCCGAACCGCAGGATCCTTCGCTCTGACCACGCCAGAACGATACATAACGCTGCTATGTTTTCTCGTGACCGCTCCGCCCTGACCAGACAGAGATGAGAGTTGAGATGCCAGTCACCCTGATCAACCCTGAAGGACTGCCGAAGCCCGCCGTCTACCGGCAACTGTCGATCGCGACGGGCTCGCGGATCGTTTTCCTCGCAGGGCAGGTCGCTCGTGATGCAGACGGAAGACCGGTCGGCGAGGGCGACTTCGCCGCACAGGTCGAGCAGGCGTACCTCAACATCGGAACAGCTCTCACCGAGATCGGCGGGTCATTCGACGACGTAGCGAAGCTGACCGTCTACGTTGTCGACTGGACCCCGGACAAGATGGCACTCCTGGGGGAGGGTGTGACCCGAGCGGCGGAGAAGATGGGGATCGATCCGGTCAAGCCGATCACTCTGCTGGGAGTCGCGTCCCTGGGAGAACCGGATCTCATGGTCGAGGTCGAAGCGACCGCAGTAATTCCCTAGCGTGCCGGATCGGCATTCGCCGCGGGCTGAGCGGAAAGAAGGTGGACCGGCGGCTCGGTCGCCTCACGGCGAAAGGCGCAACGCAGCTCCAGCCGAACGGAACTCTGCGAAGGCGGTGAAATTGAGCCCGGGGGACACGGAACCGCCGATCCGAACCATTCAACCACGACCCCGCCGAGGTTATTCCAGGGTCATCCCAAGAGGTCCCGGGCCCGTTCCAGCTCCATGTCGAGCAGGTCGTCGACATCGAGATCCGAGGCTTCCCGCACCGCGGACTCGAGGAGCGCCGTCGCCTCGTCGGCCCGTCCCAGCTGCTGCAGAAGGTCGCCGTAGACGACGAGCGCGCGGACCCGCAACACGCCGGGCTGCGAGCGATCGAGTAGCTCACGCAGCGTGACCTCCGCTTTCTCGACCCGGCCGTAGTCGAGCTGGAGCAGTGCCTTCTGCAGGGTCAGCGACTCGTCCATGCGGCCACGATAACGGCGAGGCCCGGCACCGAATCGGTGCCGGGCCTCGCCGCGGGTCGAACGTCTACTGCTTGCCGCCGAGCAGGTTGTCCAGGTCGTCGAGCACGATCATCGCGCCTGTCGGACCCAGCGCGAGGAACCATGTCTCGTCGGACACCTGCACGGCCTTGCCGTTCTTCACTGCGTTCATGCTCGACCACAGCGGGCCGCCCAGCACCTCGCCCTCGGCGGTGGTGTCGGGCTTGCCGTAAGTCGAGTAGAAGATCCAGTCACCGTCGGCCTGCGTGATGGTCTCGGGGCTGACCTCGACGGCCAGCTCCTCGATGTTCTGGATGTCGGGGCGGCGCAGTCCGACGTCCTGCAGGATCACGCCGATAAACGACAGGTTGCCGTACAGGCGGGTCTTGCCGCTCATGAAGCGCACCAGCGAGATCGACGGATCGCCCTGGATGCTGTCGCGGACCTCGTTCGCCCGGGTCTGGTAGTCGTTGAGCACGGACTCGGCCTTCGTCTCCTCACCGAGGGTGTCGGCGACCAGGAGGAAGTTCTCCTTCCACGGGAAGCCCGGGCGGATGCCGAACACCGTGGGCGCGATCTGCGACAGCTGCGGGTACAGCTTGTCGGAACGCAGCTTGCTACCGAGGATCAGATCCGGCTGCAGCGCGGTGATCGCCTCGAGATTGAGGTTGTTGGAGGTGCCGACATCCGGCACACCCTTCAGCTTGTCCGCGAGGTACGACGGCTGTCCGGACACACCCTCCGGATTCGCGATACCGACCGGAGTGATGCCGAGCGACAGGACGTCGTCGAGCTCGCCGCCGTCGAGCACGACGACGCGCTCCGGCTTCTTCTCGATCACGGTCTCGCCGAGCGCATGCTTTACGGTCCGCGGGAACGCGCCGGGCTGCGCGTCGCTGCCCAGTTCGGCGGTCGCGGCGTCGGCGGTGGCGAACAGGTGACCGCCCGTCGCGACGTCGGTGTTGCCGGCCGGAGCGTCGGTCGCACTGTCGGAGGAGCCGCATGCGGTGGCGGCGAACACGGTCGCGAGGGCGACCATCGCGACGCGGACGGAGGTCCGCTTGCGCAGGGACGATCGATTGAACATTAGGTCAGGCTAGCCTGTGGTCCAGGGGGGCTTTCCGGTGGGACGGCGGGAGCGGTCCTGTAAACGGAAAAGACCCGGTCCGAATAATCGGACCGGGTCTTTCTGTTCTTCACTGTCGGGGTGGCGGGATTTGAACCCACGACCTCTTCGTCCCGAACGACCTCACCTGGGCAGACGACAGGATATGGAGGCGTGAGCTGCATGAGTGAAAACGCCGTAACCAGCGAACTGGATGGTCAGCTTCGTGAGTGAGATGTGCCGAGTAATGGCGGTGCTGCGGACCCACTCGCTTACCTGCGATCGAAAGCGACTCACGAGGATGCAGGCGACTGGGTGTACCCGGCCATCGGGTTGGTTGCAGTCGGCTGATCGGCGGTAGTCCTTCGAGTGCGCTGTGGCGTCGTCGAGTGTTGTAGTACTCGAGCCAGGGTGCAAGCGCGTCGGCGCGTTCGGTGTTGCTGGTGAAGACCTGCCGGTAGGCCCACTCGGATTGCAGGGTCCGATTGAGGCGTTCGACCTTCCCGTTCTGCCACGGGCAGTGCGGTGTGATGAACTTCTGTCGGATGCCGTGCTCAGCGGAGACCTCCCGTAGCGACCACCGGTAGGCCCAGGCGTTGTCGGTCATCAGCCGCTCGATGCGGGTGATGCCGTGGCGGGCGAAGTAGTCGATCGCACGGACCAGGAAACCCGCACAGGTGGAACCCTTTTCGTCCGGGAGGATCTCCGAGTAGGCGAGCCGGGAGTGATCGTCGATGAGGGAGTGGACGTAGTCGAACCCCACCTTCGTCGAGTAGTCCCGGATCCGGTGCTCTCGGCCATGGGCACGCCATCCGCCACCGTCGGGAATCCGGCCGAGCTTTTTGACATCCATGTGCACCAACAATTCGTCTGCGGCCAGGTCGCTGTTGTCAGATGCTCCGGAGGATCGACCTGGTGGCGTAGTACGCGTCCTCGTCCGCATCGGGTCCAGGGTGGTAGCGCGGCGTAGTGGGGGCGGTTGTGCGTGTTCCGGCGATGACCTGTGCGACTCGTGGGTCGGCGGCCAACTCGCCACGAAGGGCCTGGGCTGCCTCCTCTGCTTCGGTGCATGCTGCGCGGTGGGTGGCGGTGACGATCGCCGCGAGCGTGGTGGCGCCTCCCGCGAGGGCGGTGTCGGTGATGGTCAGTGCGGTGATGCGCCCGGCGGCGTCGACTTCGGCGGTGACGTGCCCGCCCGCGGATTGGGCCCGTCCGCGCACGAGTGTCACCGCCTCGTGGACTCGGCGTGCTTTCACGGCGAGGTCGTCGAGCGGTGCGCTGGTCATGGTGTCGCTCCCGGAGGTATCGGTCGGGTGTGCTGGGTGGGTGGCAATSGGGGGGGGGCGACGCGTTACGGCGTCTGTTCGGTCCGCTGGGCAGGGAGTCGGCACCCGGTTCGGGCGCTGACGAGTGCGGCGACCTGTGTGCCGAGGTGGATTTGGCTGCCGTCGTCGCTGGTGAGTACCACGTCGTGATCGCCCGGCTTGTCGACGCGGACGTTCAGCTGGGTGATCCCGAGGGGCGCGGCGATGTCACGGGCCGCCTGGAGCACGCGGGGCCAGTCGGCGTCGGGAATCGGGGTGGCGGAGACGTAGTTCGGTAAGTCGATCTCGAGTCCGTCGGTTTTGCCGAAGGCGCCGCCGCAGCTGGACTGGGTCCGCTGGCGACGCCATTCCCACTGCAGTTCTGGTGCGATGGTTGTTGCGGCGTTGGCGATCTGCACCACCGCGTCGGTGATCTGCTTTTCGRTGTCCTCGAGTGAGGGTCGGGTGGGCAGGAGGGCTGCGGCGGCGGCGATTTCCTCGTCGGTGTGGTTGTAAGGGTTGCCCATGGTGTCGAGGTCTCCGCATCCGGTGGTCAGGATTGTCACGGTTGTTGCGATCGCCGCCAGCAGCGGCAGGGTGTGTCGGTTCACAAGCGCACCGCCTGTTCGGGTAGTCCGGCCACGATCACGGCCATGTTGTATCCCGACATTCGAAGCTCCCCGTTGTCGCCTTGCTGTGAGTATTGACTGTGCTTGTGGACGCCGTCTCGTGTGACGCCGTCGGGGCTGGTGCCTGCGTTGGTGGAGAGCTGTTCGAAGTCGGAGGTGCTGGGGTCGGGTCCGAACCGGTGCGTCTTGCCGATTTCGGTGACGACGCGGTCCTCGTCGGCCTCCATCACGTAGCCGTGTCCTTCGGCGAGGCCCAGGTCGGATTCGTCGTCGGCGTTGATGCCGGGCGATCCATAGAACACGGCGTCGTCGATGGGTTGGCCGGGACCGGGGTCCTGGAGTGCCAGACCGGTGGTCAGGGACCCGTAGGAGTGCCCGAGCGCGGTGATGTGCGGGTCCGGCTGCGTGGACGCGACGTCGAGGCCGTCGTAGAACCCGGCGAGCTTCGCGGCGCCCGCGTTCGCGCGGTCCGTCTGGGCGACGTCCAGTCCGCCGCGTGCGTGGTCCGCGACCACGTTCGACGACCCGTCGAGCTGCGGTGGTTCGTATCCCAACCAGGCGATGCTCGCCACTGTCTCGTCAGCACGGCCGGCGCGATCGAGCTGTTCCTCCGCCTCGGACTGCAGGTATGTCGCTTCATTGACCATGCCGTTGAAGGAGTCGTCGATGTTGGTGTTCAGCCCGGGGGTGGTGACGGAGATGTGGTCGGCGGTGTCGGGGTCGCCGACGGCGAAGGCGGCCATGCCGCGTTCGCCGGACTGCAGGTCGAGCAGCATCAGGCGGCCGTCTGGGTTGTCGGCCACGATGCCCTCGATCTCGTCGAGGTCACGTAGTTTCTGCTCGGTGTACCAGAGCGCGGCGTCGTCGTTGGTGAACGTGCCGCCGAAGAGGTTGTCGTCGAGGTTCGCCTGCAGGCGGTCGCGTTCGGCTTCGAGACGGTCGCGTTCGTCGTCGAACCGGTTGACGTTCGCCTCGTGTCGTACGGCGGAGGGGATGCCGTCGCGGTTGCCGACCCAGTCCGGGTGCTCGTCGATGATCTGACGTCGCTGTTCCTCGGTGAGCGAGTCCCAGTACTTCTTGTTGTCGGCGGCGGTGGCGCCGGGTGCCGGCTCGGGGAGCGCGCCGGCTCCGAGGTTGCCCGCTCGGGCCTCGCCGGCGTCGCCGAGCTGGGCGGTCGCGGCGTCCAGGGCGGCACCGGCGCGGGCGTCGAGTTCGCCGACTGTCGCGAGGGCGGGGATCAGCCGGGCCTCGAGCACGGTCGCTTGTTCGCCCAGTTGTGCCTGAATCAGCATGTCGGCGACCGGGTTGCCGCTGACGAACGGTGGGGCGCTGACCCGTCCGTCGTCGGCGACCGCGAATCCGGAGGCGATCGCCTCGTCGGCGATCGAGAGGGCGGTGAGTCGGGCGGGACCGATCGAGGCCGCGGCATTCGTCAATGCGTCGGCCTGGGCGGTGACCGCTGTCGCGATGCGGCGTCCGGCTTCCTGTTCCGAGGYGGACCGCGACGAGGCGGCCGCGGCGGCGGTGCCGTGCCAACTCGACATGGCGGTGTCGACATGTGATCCGGCCGCCTGCATCGCGTCGCCGAAGGTGCGGTTCGCTGCGGCGACGGCGGTGCCGGCGGCGGCGAGGAGGTCCGGTTGCCAGGTGCGGAGCTGAGACAGGGTGACCATCTAGATCTCCCCGGACTTGATATCGAGCTGCTGCCGGAAGGCGCGCTCGGCACCGTCGTAGACGTGGGCGTTCGCCTCCGCGTTCGCGGACATGTCGCGGAGCCGCTCGGCTGTGTCGCGGTGGGACCGGAGCAGCGGGGCCCCGGCGCGGGCCGCGGCCGCACCGACCGACGACCCTGGCATTGCGCCTGCTGCGGCGTCGATCGGACCGGACGGGTCGATACCCGAGATCCGATCGGCTTCGACCGTCAACGATGCAGCGAGCGAACGCAACGCCTCTGTATCGACACCCAGCTGATCTCCCAAAGCACCCCCAGTTCCTTCTGTGCCATGTGCGGTACCGCGCACCGCCGCTCATACGGCGCTCACAGCGGAGCCCTGTTTGGTTTGACGCAGCCCAGCGGTGAACGGTTCCATCACAATTACTGCAGGTTGCGATGCCTGTTCGGTCGTGGTCAGGTGAGTACGATCTGGCTCTGGGCGCCGTCTTGTTATTGCAGGATCACGGTCGCTCCGCGCTTGCGTGCTTCTCGACGAACGAGGTCATGCGGATGGAGCGGGCGAGGGCGGCAGTCATGGTCGACGCCTGGTGCTCGGCCATTTCGACGAGTAGTTCGACGTCGGTGTCGGGCAGCTCCACGGTCATCTTGGTGGTCCGGAGAGGCCCCCGGTGAGTTCTCCTGCGACTCCACCGCATTCGCAGGCCTCCTGACGTGGCTCGTCGATGATCGGCCCTGGCTGAACGCGACAAGGCCGCCCCGCCAGGCTATCTGGCGGGGCGGGGTTCTTTGGCTGGAACGGTCAGCGGCCTATCGTCCGGGTGTAGCCGCGGGCATGCATGTCGGCGAGGCGATGCAGCCGAGTCATGGCGCCGGCACGTCCTGGGTGATGATGGTGCCCACCTGGACACCCCCGGCGAACCCGAACGCCTCGGCGCCGAGCTCATCGAGGATCTCCGTCCTGGTTTCGCGGAGGTAGTCGTTCGCTTTGGTCGAGTAGGCCTGCGCCCAGTCCAGCGTCTGCATCTGCGGCGACGTGCTGGCGGGCCCGGTATGTCGATGACACTGGCCGTGAACACTCCAAGGCATTCGGCAAGAAGGTCGACGCGCAGTCGTGGCTCGATACGGCCACTGCGTCGTTGGTGCAGGGATCCCATGTCGCGCCCTCTGCTGGCAAGGGGACTGTCGGGGAGCTTGGCGCCCGGTGGCTTGCTGCGAACGGGCACGTCAAAGCGACGACCGATGCAACTCGTCGGGTGACGTCGTCGGCCCATGTGACCCCGCACGATCTGCGGCACATGGCCGCGTCGCCGGCGATCAGTGCCGGCGCCAACCCCAAGGCGGTCCAGAAGATGCTCGGACACGCGAAGGCGAGCATGACCCTCGACGTGTACGCGGACCTATTCGAGGATGACCTCGAGGCCGTGGCCGAGGCCCTCGATGTCGCGGTGCGTGCAGCCGAGTGAAACTACTGCGGACCCACTGCGGACCGGAAACGAGTAGAGGCCCTATCCGATCTCCCGGATAGGGCCTCTACCTGCTCTAACACTGTCGGGGTGGCGGGATTTGAACCCACGACCTCTTCGTCCCGAACGAAGCGCGCTACCAAGCTGCGCCACACCCCGTGTTGAACCTCGGTTAGCTTACATGACCGATTCCTCAGGGGTTAAATCGGCTGGTCAGCGCCCCAAAACGGCGCTTTCCACGGCGGCCGATCCGCGAGCTTCCGTCACGGTGTCACGCGGTGCGGGGACCAACGTGAGCAGCGTCGCCTCGGGGCGGCAGCAGAACCGGGCCGGCGCGTACGGCGACGTGCCGATGCCCGCCGACACGTGCAACCGGGTGTGCGCACCCCACCGCGATGGGCCCTTCACCCGGGACCGGTCCAGCTGGCAGTTGGTGACCAGCGCGCCGTAGAACGGCAGGCACAGCTGGCCGCCGTGGGTGTGCCCGGCGAGGACCAGGTCGTAGCCGTCGTCGGCGAAGCGGTCCAGCACGCGCGGCTCGGGGGAGTGGGTGATGCCCAGCTTCAGGTGGGCGAGCGGGTTCGGCAGGCCGGCGATGGTGTCGTACCGGTCGCGCTCGAGGTGCGGGTCGTCCACACCGGCCGCGGCGATGCGCACGCCCCCGACCTCGATCTCGCGATGCACGTGGGTGGCGTCGAGCCAGCCGCGCTCGGTGAACGCGGCCCGTAGATCGGCCCACGGCAGCGGATCGCCGAGCACCCGGCGGTGCTCCTTCTTGAAGTACTTGAGCGGGTTCTTCGGCTTGGGTGCGAAGTAGTCGTTGCTGCCGAACACGAACAGGCCCGGGCGGGCCAGCAGGCCGCCGAGGGACTGCACCACGGCCGGGACCGACTTCTGGTGCGACAGGTTGTCGCCGGTGTTGACCACCAGATCCGGTTCGAGTCGATCGAGCTCCCGCAGCCAGTTCTGCTTGAGCTTCTGGTTCGGCATCATGTGTAGATCGCTGATGTGCAGCACCCGCAGCGTCGCCGAGCCCGGTGCCAGTACCGGCATCGTCGCCTCCCGCAGGGCGAACGCGTTGCGCTCGATCAGCGAGGCGTAGCCGAGGCCCAGCGCGGCGGCGCCCGCAGTGGCCAGGGCAGCGCGGTTCAGGGTGCGGCGGGTCGGGGTATTGCGAGACAGATCAGACACCATTTCAGAATACGGGTGCACGCAATGAAGGTGCAGGACACCGCGCTGGGCGCGTACCGTTCGGCGCATGGCCGATACCACTCCCACGCTCAAGTCCACGCTCCGTGCCGACCTCACCGCCGCGATGAAGGCGAAGGATCCGCTGCGCCTGTCGACGCTGCGGATGATCCTGGCCGCGGTGCAGACGGAGGAGGTGTCCGGCAAGGAGGCCCGCGAGCTCACCGACGACGAGGTGCTCAAGGTTCTCGCCAAGGAGTCGAAGAAGCGTGGTGAGGCCGCCGAGGTCTACACCGAGGCCGGACGCGGCGAGTTGGCCGCCACCGAGCGCGCCGAGGCCCAGATCATCGACGGCTACCTGCCCACCCCGCTCACCGACGCCGAACTGGCCGATGTCGCCGACACCGCGATCGCACAGGTCGCGGAGGAGCTGGGCGAGCGCCCCGGCCCGCGACAGATGGGTCAGGTCATGAAGGCCGCCACCGCACTCGCCGGCGGCAAGGCCGACGGATCGCGCGTCTCCAAGGCGGTCAAGGACCGTCTGTAGTGCCGTGAGCCGATTTCGTCCGTAACGCCCGGACCTCCGCGCATGATGACCATGATGATCGGGGGCCGTGGGGGTCCTCCCACGGGGTGGAGGTCGAGATGGGTGGAATCGGTTCGAGGACAGTACGTTCCCTCGTCGCACTATTCGGTGTCGCGGCAGCGGTGGTGATGGCGTCGCCCGCCACCGCCACCGCTGCGGTGGTGCCCGGCGAACTCGTCCAGATCGACTGGCTTGCCGCCAACGGCGGCACGAAGGGCGTCTCCGAGTTCGCATTCCCGGTGACGATCGACGAGATCGGTGTGACCGGACCCGGGCAGACGCTGTCCGTCGGGCAGCATTTCGGATTCCAGAACTGGCAGGGCGGCTACATCGGGCTCGAGGTCCAGCGCCCCGCGATCGACGCGCCGCTCGTTGCCCGCACGGTCTTCAGCTACTTCGGCCCCGACGTCCAGCACGCCGGATGCGGACCCATCGTCCCCGGACCCGGTGGGATGACATGTCGCGGCGAGTTCTTCGACCTCGCACTCGGCAGGACGTACACGCTGCGGGTCGAACAGATGGGATCCAACTACTGGCATGCCTATGTCGGAGACGGCACGATGCAGCGGTCGATCAGCGGGGTCCAGATCACCAACGAGCTGCGCCGCATGATGCCGTTCGGTCACCAGTCCGTCGGGTACTACGGTCCGTCGGGATCGTGCGGAGAAGTTCCACATGCCCGTGTGCGTCTCGGCACGCCCGTGTCGTTCTCGACGCCGATCGACTACACGGGTGAACCGGTCCTGGTCGCGCCGCGCAGGCCGAACCTCACGTGCCTCGGTGGCATCGTCAACGACGCCGTCGCCGTGCCGGGCGGGGTCTCGGTGACCGTTGGCCGCGGGTAGGACTCACACGCGCGTCGAGGTCGACGAGAAGACGTCGACGATCGCGTCGCAGAACGCCGGCAGATCGCGGGGATTGCGGCTGGACACCAGCGCGCCGTCGATCACCACCTCGCGGTCGACGACGTTGCCACCGGCGTTGCGGATGTCCGTCCGCATGCTCGGGTACGACGTGAGGGTGCGGCCGCGCACCACGTCCGCCTCCACGAGTGTCCACGGACCGTGGCAGATCGCGCCGACGGGTTTGCCGGCCTGAACGAAATCCCGAACAAAGGAAACGGCTTTCGCGTCCATCCGCAGGTGATCGGGATTGGTGGTCCCGCCGGGCAGGATCAGAGCGTCGTAGTCGGCCGCCGACGTGTCACCGACCGTGACGTCGACGTCGTACCGTCCGGCCTCGTGCACGTCGCTGCGCATGGCCTGGATCCGGCCGCCCGACAGTGAGACCAGTCGTGTGGTGGCCCCGGCCTCTTCGACGGCCCTGCGCGGTTCGACGAGTTCGACCTCCTCGACGCCGTTGGTCGCGAGGATCGCGACGGTGCGTCCGGTGAGTGTTCCCTTGCCGGTCACGGGTGCCCCCTCCGGTGCAGTCCGATGTGTGCCAGGTGGCCGTTCGAGTGTTCCGGCTCGGTCCGGGCATCGACCTCGGCGAGCACCGGGTCGAACGCCGGACCGTCGTTGGCGGGCGTCATCGCCAGGCCCGCACCCTGCCCGAAGACGAGGTGCCCGCCCAGCGCGCCGCCCGCCCCGACCGCACCGAGCGCGGCCACGGACAGCCCCACCGCCAGGGCGTCAGATGCGGCGGGATCTCGCCGACGGCGACGGAACGACGCCAGCATCAGCGTGATCCCCACCGCGTTGGCGCCGGCGTGCAGCAGGCCGACCCGACGCTGACGGACGTCGCGCTCGCTCCAGTCCGCCCAGCCGGTCGCGAGGGTCGGTGGCAGCGCGACCAGCCCGACGCCGATCAGACGGCGGGCGCTGCGGTGGTCACGCAGCACCGCGTCGAAGATCAGCGAACTGGTCCAGGCCCCGATCGGAATCGCGACCAGGACGGGATGCACCGGGTGTCCGAGCCAGTCGCCCCGCAGTCGGTCGCCGACCGGCGTGCGGCCCAGCCCGTTCTGCAGTCGGTGCTGCAGCCCGGCGCTCAGGCCGTCCAGGAACGACGCGGACTCGGCCCGGTTGTACAGATGACGAAGGTTCATCCCGTCCGGCTACCCGGGAATCGCGACCGGCAAACGCCGCGGGGGAGTGGCCGCTCAATATCACGCTCAGTACCAGTAGCGCCGACCGCCGACAGCGCGCCCCGTCGCACCGAGCAGTGCCAGGATCGCGCCGATCACGATCAGCACGATCCCGATGGTCCACAGGATCGAGATGTTCGTCAGGAACCCGACCACCAGCAGAATCAAGCCGAGAACGATCATGACGGGACCTCGATCCGGTCGAGGGGACCCGGACGGCTCCCCGCGCACCACGATTACCCCGGGCGCGGGGAGCGCAAACCGCCTCCGTGCGGGCTGATCAGCCGCCGGGCGTCGTGTTCGGCCGCGGTGCCGCGGAGCCGGGCGGTGCCGCCTTCACCGAGCCGTCGCTGACGTAGATCGTCACCGCGGAACCAGGAACCGCCAGCCCCGACGGCGCGCTGCCGGTGATGCTGCCCTGGGGCGCGTCCGACTTGGTGCCGACCGCGTTCACCGTGAAACCGGCCGCCTTCAGGGCCGCCGTCGCAGCGTCCTGGGTCATCCCGACGACGTCGGGCACCTGGGCGTTCTGGGATCCCCTGACGTACTTGTCGTCGACCGGAGGCAGCGCCGTGGGACCGAAGTTCCCGACGACGGGTGTCATCGCCTGGAACCACGTTCGGGCCGGTTCGGTGCCGCCGTACAGGTTGCCGTCACCACACGGGCGCAGCGGCGCGGAGCAGATCTCGCCCGGCGTCGTGGAGTCGCCGTAGACCAGCACGCTGCCCGCGAGGTTGTTGGTGAAGCCGAGGAAGCCCGACGACATGTGGGACTCGGTGGTGCCGGTCTTGCCCGACATCGGCAGCTTCCAGCCCGCCGCGTTCGCCGCCGCGAACGACGTGCCGCCCGGCTGGTCGTCCTTGCTCAGCGCGACCGACAGAGTGTCGGCCAGGCCCGGCGCGACCACCTGCTCGCACGCGTCCTGCGTGATGGAGACCGGCTTGCCCTCACGGTCGGTGATCGAGTCGATCGGCGTCGGCGGGCACCACTTGCCGTGCGAGGCGAGGGTCGCGGCAACGTTCGCGAGCTCTAGCGGGTTGACCCAGGTGGGGCCGAGGGTGAACGAGCCGAGGTTCTGCGACTTCTGCATCTCGGCCATGCTCTCGTCGCCGAAGCCGGACGAGCTCGTGGCGGTGTACGAGCGCAGACCCAGCCGGACGGCCATGTCCACGGTCGGCGTGACGCCGGTGGATTCGATCAGCTTGACGAACGCGGTGTTCGGCGACTGGGCGAGCGCGTCGGTGACCGACAGCTTCGCGGCGTAGTTGGGCGACGCGTTCTCGACACAGTAGGTGGCGGCCGGGCAGCCCTTCGCGCCGCCGTTGCCCATGCCGCGGGCCTCGAACCGTCGGGGGACGTCGAGCACCGCGTTGGTGCCCAGGCCCTGTTCCATCGCGGCGGCCGTCGTGAAGATCTTGAAGATCGAGCCCGCGCCGTGTCCGACGAGCGTGTAGGGCTGCGGCTGCACGGTCTGCTCCGCCGAGGTGTCGAGGCCGTAGTCGCGGCTCGAACCCATCGCCAGGACACGATGCTGGTCCTGCCCGGGCTGGACGACGTTCATGACGTTCGCGATGCCGTCGAGCTTGGGGTCGGCGTTCGCCGCCAGGGCGGACCTGACCGAGTTCTGGACGGCGGGGTCGAGCGTCGTCTTGATCGTGTAGCCGCCCTTGTTGATCTGTTCCCGGCTGATGCCGGAGGCGGCGAGGTACTGCAGCGCGTAGTCGCAGAAGAAGCCGCGGTCGCCGGCCGCGATGCAGCCGCGCGGCAGCGCCTTGGGCTCGGGCAGCACCCCGAGCGGTGCGTCCTTGGCCGCCCGGATCTCGGTGGCCCGGTCCGGAATGTTGGCGATCATCGTGTCGAGGACCGTGTTCCGGCGCTCGAGGACGCCCTCCTCGTTGGTGTACGGATTGAGGGCCGAACTGGACTGCACCATGCCCGCGAGCATCGCGGCCTGCGTCAGGTTCAGATCCTTGGCGTCGACGCCGAAGTAGGTCTGCGCGGCGTCCTGCACGCCGAACGAGCCGTTGCCGAACGGCACCAGGTTGAGGTACCGGGTGAGGATCTCGTCCTTCGTGAGCTTCTTGTCCAGCGTGAGCGCCATCCGGATCTCCCGGATCTTGCGGGCCGGCGTCGTCTCGATCGCGGCGCGGCGCTCGGCGTCGTTCCGGGCGACCACCAGAAGTTGGTAGTTCTTCACGTACTGCTGGTCGATCGTCGAGGCGCCCTGCTGGACCTCGCCGCTGGTGGTGTTCGTCATGAACGCGCGCAGCGTGCCCTGCCAGTCGACACCGTGGTGGTCGGCGAAGCGCTTGTCCTCGATCGAGACGAGCGCGAGTTTCATCTCGTTGGAGATCTGATCGCTGGGGACCTCGAATCGGCGTTGCTCGTACAACCACGCGATCGGGTTGCCGGCGACGTCGGTCATCGTCGAGACGGCGGGGACTGTGCCCTCCACCAATTCCGCCGAGACGTTGTTGACGGCGTCCGCGGCGCGGTTGGACGCGAATCCGAAGCCTCCTGCCAGCGGAAACATCAACCCGGCGAGCAGGACACCTGCGAGTGCGGAACACCCCGCGAGCTTGGCGATCGTTTTGGCTCTCGACACGCCCTACAGAGTACGTCGAACGAACCGATTGCCCCGGTGGACAGCCGCTCGGGCGTGAGAGATCGGGGGTGAAGGTGCGGATCGACTCGGGCAATTGCCGCGAAGCATGCACGGTCGTACCAGAATTTTGGTAGCTGATCTTGCGCACCGCGCGTTCTTTACCTAAATTGGCTGAAGTCAGTGTGATACAGCTAACACTGGATTAGGAATGTGGTGCAGTCCTCACGTGCTACCGAGAGCGATTGCGCGAACATCCTGAACGCCGTGGGGAACGGCGTTCGGACTGAAGGGGAACCGAATGCACATGACCACCACAGCCACACGGCTCGACTATGAGGAAGCGGAAGCCCGTATTCAGTGGGTCGCACAGGCCCGATGCCGTGAAGTAGATCCCGATCAGCTCTTCGTACGTGGCGCGGCTCAGCGGAAGGCGGCCACCATCTGCCGGCACTGCCCGGTTCTCATGCAGTGTGGTGCCGACGCCCTCGACAATCGCGTCGAGTTCGGTGTGTGGGGTGGCATGACCGAGCGTCAGCGGCGCGCGTTGCTCAAGCAGCATCCGGAGGTGGAGTCCTGGGCCGAGTTCTTCGAGGCGCAGCGCCAGCACCAGTCGGCGGTCTGAAGCTCAGACCACAGCAGTTCGGTCCTCGTCGGGGAGTAGGTCCGATCTGTAGCCCAACTTGTTCGCGAGCAGCGGTGTGCAGGCGCCGCTGCTCGCGGCCCTTCATGCCCGATCAGTGCCTGACCGGTGCCTACGCGGTGCCTCTCAGCCCTGTCGTGCGAGCTGGTCGCCGACGGCGCGCAATGCCTCGAGATCGGACACCTCGAACGGCAGGGACGGCACGCCGATGATCGGCACCCGTGGATGCGCTGCGGTGAATCGCCCGAGCAGCCGGATCTCCCGCTTCGCCGTGACCGCGCGATGCGCGTGGACCCGCAGGACAGCCGAGGTCAGCTCGTCCGCCGGCTCCACGGGTTCGCTCTCGTCCAGGAGATCGGCACCGGTGAGGGCGTGATCGGCGGGCAGCGAACACAACGTGGGATGCGTCCGGTTCAGCACCAGACCGGCCAGCGGCATGTCGTCGCCGGAGAGGCGGTCGACGAAGAAGGCGGCCTCGCGCAGCGCGTCGGGCTCCGCGGCCGCGATCACCACGAACTGTGTGCCCTCCTGCCGGAGCAACTGGTACGTGCGGCTCGCCCGCTCCCGGAACCCACCGAACATCGAATCGAGGGACTGCACGAACGCGGACGCGTCGGACAGCATCTGACTGCCCACGACGGTGGACACGCCCTTGAGTGCGAGGCCCATCGCGCCGGTGACGAGGCGACCGATGCCGCGGCCCGGCGCCGTGAGCAGCCGGATCATGCGGCCGTCGAGGAACGCGCCCAACCGCTGTGGTGCGTCCAGGAAGTCCAGCGCGTTGCGGGACGGCGGGGTGTCCACGATCACCAGATCCCACCGGTCGTCGGCCGCCAGCTGGCCGAGCTTCTCCATCGCCATGTACTCCTGCGTTCCCGAGAACGAGGTCGCGACGGTCTGATAGAAGGGGTTGGCCAGGATCTGCTGCGCCTTGTCCGGTGCGGAATGCTCGAGCACCATCTCGTCGAACGTGCGGCGCATGTTCAGCATCATCGCGTGCAACTCGCCCGTCGAGCCGGGCGCGAGCTCCACCAGCTGAGGCTCGTTGTCGAGGTCCTGCACGCCGAGGGCCTGGGCGAGGCGTCGCGCAGGGTCGATCGTCAGGACGGCCACGCGCCGGCCCTGCTCGGCGGCGCGCAGCGCCATCGACGCGGCGGTAGTGGTCTTGCCGACGCCGCCGGCGCCGCAACACACCACGATCCGGGTCTTCGGGTCGGTCAGGACGCCGGCCAGGTCGAGGGCCGGGGCGGTCCGCGGCGGGTTCATCGCACACCCTGCTCGGTGAGGCTCTCGGAGAGCTCGTACAGCCCGCCGAGGTCGACGCCGTCCACCAGCGCGGGCAGATACATCCGGGTCACCTTCACCTCGTCGAGTTGGGCCGCGCTCTCGTCCTGCGCGGCCAGGGTGGCCGCGTGCTCGATGGTCTCGGTCAGCAGACCGGCGAAGTCGTCGTCGGACAGCGTGATGCCCGCCTTCGCCAAGCCGGTGTGGATCGCGTCCGCGTCGATCCGGCCCTTCGCAGCGTCGGCGAGAGCGTCCTCCGGAAGGAACGGGGTGTTTGTGCGATTGACGATCACGGTCCCCAGATGCAGGTCCGCGGCCTCGAGTTCGGCCACGGCGTCGGCCGTCTCCTGCACCGGCAGCGCCTCGAGCAGGGTCACCAGGTGCACGACGGTCTCCTCCGAGTGCAGCAGTCGCACCACACCCTGGCTCTGCGAGTGGATAGGACCACCCTTCGCCAGGTCCGACATCGCGCGCGTGACGTCGAGGAACTTCCCGATCCGTCCGGTGGGTGGGGCGTCGACCACGACCGCGTCGTACATGCGCCGGCCGGCCTTGTCGGTGCGGACCACGCACTCCTTGATCTTGCCGGTGAGCAGGACGTCGCGCAGGCCCGGAGCCAGGGTGGTCGCGAACTCGACCGCCCCGATCTTCTTCATCGCGCGCCCCGCGAACCCGAGGTTGTAGAACATGTCGAGGTACTCGAGGAACGCCGTCTCCAGGTCGATCGCGAGCGCCACCACCTCGCCGCCGCCGTCCGCGGTCGCGATCTTGGTCTCCTGCGGCGGCAGCGGCGGCACGTCGAACAACTGCGCGATGCCCTGCCGGCCCTCGACCTCGATCAGCAGCACGCGCCGACCGCCGGCCGCGAGCGAGAGCGCCAACGCTGCCGCCACGGTGGACTTGCCGGTGCCGCCCTTGCCGGAGACGAAGTGCAGTCGCGCCGTCTCGGCGTTGGGAGGCCATCCCGGCTCGGCGGGGTGCGACCGCTCCTGCGCGGCTGTGTCTGTCGGTGCTGCCACGGCACGAGCCTATATATCGAGGAGCCCACACGTGCGGGGGATAGGCTCACCGGCATGAGTGAATTGACTACCTGGGAGTACGCGACCGTGCCGCTGCTCACGCACGCGACCAAGGCGATCCTCGACCAGTGGGGTGGGGACGGCTGGGAGCTGGTGACGGTTCTCCCCGGTCCGACGGGTGAACAGCACGTCGCGTACCTCAAGCGTCCGAAGGGCTGAGGCTCGTGGCAGACACCGCACAGTCCTGGACCGCGCGCCTGGCCGAGCTGGGCATCGAGCTGCCGCCGGTCGCCGCCCCCGTCGCGGCGTACGTGCCGGCCGTCCGCACCGGTGACCACGTCTACACCTCGGGGCAGTTGCCGTTCGTGGACGGCAAGCTGCCGCTCACCGGCAAGCTCGGCGCGGACGTGTCCGACGCGGACGCGAAGGCCGCCGCCCGCACGTGCGCCCTCAACGCGCTCGCCGCGATCGACGCGCTGGTCGGTCTCGACTCGATCACGCGGATCGTCAAGGTCGTCGGCTTCGTGGCCTCGGCCGAGGGATTCACGGGTCAGCCGGGCGTGATCAACGGGGCGTCGGAGTTCCTCGGTGAGGTCTTCGGCGACGCCGGCATCCATGCCCGCTCCGCGGTCGGCGTGGCCGAACTGCCGCTGGGTGCGCCCGTCGAGGTCGAGCTCATCGCCGAGGTGCGCTGAGCAGTCCGCGAATTTGTCCGACCTGAGCCGCATTCCCGAACGGGGATGCGGCTCAGGCCGTTTCGGGCTTATCGTGGCTCGGGCGACGCTGATCCGACATCGTCGCGGGAAAGAGGATTCGTGAACGACGACGTCGTGCTGTTGGAGCGGTCCGGTGAGATCGCGATCGTGCGGCTCAACCGTCCGGATCGGTTGAACGCCTTCACCTACGACATGTGCGAGCGCATCGTCGCGGCGCTGGACGAGTGCGACGCGGACGACGACATTCGTGCGGTGGTGCTGACCGGGTCCGGCCGGGCTTTCTGCGCCGGAGCCGACCTCGCTGCCGGCGGGGAGGCCTTCGTGCTCGGTACCGATCCGCAGACCGGCGGTGCACCCGCCGACCAGGGCGGCCTGGTGGCGTTGCGCCTCTATGCCTCGACGAAACCGATCATTGCGGCCGTCAACGGCCCCGCGGCCGGCGTCGGTGTCACGATGATGCTGCCCGCGGACATCAGGATCGCCTCCGACACAGCTCGATTCGGGTTCGTCTTCACCAGGCGGGGTCTCGTCCCCGAGGCTTGCTCCAGTTGGTTCCTGCCCCGGGTCGTCGGCGTCTCCACCGCTCTGGAGTGGACCCTCGGCGGAAAGATGGTGCCCGCGACGGAAGCTCTCGAACGCGGCCTCGTGCGCGAGGTCGTCCCCGCCGACCGGGTACTCGCTCGCGCGGTCGAGGTCGCGCGGGAACTGGTTGCCGGGACCGCGCCGGTGTCCGTCGCCCTCACCCGGCAGTTGATGTGGCGAATGCTGGGAGCCGAGAGTCCCGAGGTGGCCCACCGTGCCGACTCGCAGGCGATCTACGTGCGTGGTGCGTCGGGTGATGTGCGCGAGGGCGTGGGAGCCTTCCTGGCCAAACGCGAACCGGTGTTCCCGGATCGGATCTCGGAGGGCCTTCCCGACCTTTTCGGCTAGTCCGCCCGGGTGCTCACCGTGGGGAGGTGCGTGCGGCTCAGTTGTCTTCGGGGTTCAGCCGACGAGGGTGCGGATGCAGCGCGCCGCGAGATCCGCCGGTCCGCCGGGGCCGGTGCTCGGGGCGTCGGTCGCCGCCCACGTCTCGACCGCGATCCGCATCGCGGCGTTCGCGGAGGCCGCGGTGAGCCGGACGGTCAGCGGGTCGGCAGTCGGCCCCATCAGCGTCGTGAGCGCCGCGACCAGTCCGTCCTCCGAGTCGGCCTGTACGCGCAGCCACACGGCTCGTAGACCGGGTTCGTCGTGCACCGTCCGCAGCAGTCCGCGGGTCCACTGCAGCATCTCCTCGGCGATGTCGTCGGACGGCGTCAGTGCCTGGCGCGTCGCCCGCTCGAGGGCGGCCTGCACGGATTCGTCCGAGGGGGCGTCCCCGTCGCCGGTGAGGTGTGCGATCCAGCCCGTGACCCCGCCGGCGAGCAGGGGTGCGACTGCCTCCTCCTTGGTGCGGAAGTAGCGGTAGAACGTGCGCAGGCCGATGCCGGCCGCCGCGGCGATCTCCTCGGCTGTCACCGCGGACGCGCCGCGTGCGGAGAACAGTTCTGCGGCGCGTCGGGAGATCTCGAGTTGTGTCTCCGCTTTCCGTCGCTCGGTCAGCGAGGTGGCGGGCTGTGCGCCGGGCATGTTCTGGGCTCCTCGGGTGGTGTCGGATCGCAGACTACCGGTCTTGTTTCCGGAAAATGCGTGACACAACGTGCCATCTCGGCCTACCGTGCCAGTAGAGCTGTGAATCAACTCTATGCGAACAGGAGAAATCATGAAGCGATTCGAAGGACGCCGAGTACTCGTCACCGGAGCCGGATCCGGCATCGGTCAGGCCGTGGTGGCCCGCATCCTCGACGAGGGTGGCATCGTCACCGGCGTCGACGTGGTCGAGAACGGCCTGGCAGTGACGCGTGAGCGCGCCGAGCAGGCCGGAGTCGCCGACCGGTTGCGCACCGTCACCGCCGACATCTCCGATGAGAACTCGGTCCGCGAGAACATCGGCGGCGCGATCGAACAGCTCGGCGGCCTGGACGTCCTGGTCAACGCGGCCGGCATCCTGCGCTCGTCGCACACCCACGAGACCGAACTCGACTTCTGGAACAAGGTGATCGGCACCAACCTCACCGGGACGTTCCTGGTGACCCGCCAGTCGCTGCCCGCGCTGCTCGAGACCGGCAAGGGCGTCGTGGTGAACTTCAGTTCGACGTCGGCACAGTTCGCGCACCCCTACATGGCGGCGTACGCGGCGTCGAAGGGTGGCATCCAGTCGTTCACGCATGCGATCGCGCTCGAGTACGCCAGGCAGGGCCTGCGCGCGGTCGCGGTCGCACCGGGCAGCATCGCGTCGGGCATGACCAGCAACCCGGGCTTCCCGGAGGACGTCGACGCGAGCCTGATCGGCAAGCTGTACCCGTGGATCGGCGAGGGCTTCGCGGGCCCCGAGACCGTCGCCGGCGTCGTCGCGATGCTCGCGTCCGACGACGGTGCGTTCGTCACCGGCACCGAGATCCGGATCGACGGCGGCACCCACATGTGAGTGCGCTTGCCGCGCAGTAGGTGTCGTCCGGGGCGGCCGCGGCGTGGCAGGAGTCGTACAGTGATGCTCGGTTTCGCCGAAGACGCTGTCGGCCCGTCACGAAAGGGGCGTCCATGACGCTTCAGCACCCCGCGTACGCCCAGCTGCGCCAGGTCACGCCGATCGCGGCGGTGATGCTCGAGAACAACCCGAGCATGTACTCGCTCGACGGCACCAACACCTGGATCCTGCGGAGCCCGGGTCGCGACGAGTGCATCGTGGTCGACCCGGGCGACGACGACCCCGAGCACCTCGCACGGGTCGCGGGCGTCGGCACGGTGGTGCTGACGCTGGTCTCGCACCGACACCACGACCACACCGGCGGCCTCGATCGGTTCCACGAACTGACCGGGGCGCCGGTGCGTGCGGTCCGCGAGGAGTTCCGTCGCGGCGTTGGCGGCGGACTCGGGCACGGCGAGTCGATCGAGGCGGCTGGACTCACCCTGCGCGTGCTGCGCACCCCCGGCCACACCGCCGACTCGGTGTCGTTCGTGATCGAGGACGACGGGTCGGTGCTCACCGCCGACACCATCCTCGGCCGCGGCACCACGGTCCTCGACGCCTCCGACGGAAATCTGCGCGACTACCTGGCGTCGATGCGGCTCCTCATCGACCTCGGCCCCGGCCGGACGGTCCTGCCCGGGCACGGACCCGAACTGCCCGACCTCGAGACCGTGGCCCGCTACTACCTCGCGCACCGCGAGGAGCGACTCGCGCAGGTGCGCGGCGCACTCGACGTCCTGGGCGCCGACGCCGACGTCCGCGCGGTGGTCGAGCACGTCTACACCGACGTCGACGAGACGCTGTGGCCGGCTGCCGAGCAGTCGGTGCGGGTGCAGTTGGAGTACCTGCGGAGCTGAGTCCCGGCAGGGCTCAGCCCGACGCCCTCTCGAAGAATGCCGCGGGATCGAGCGCGCTGACGGGTGTCCAACGCGCGGTCGACGCCGGTACCGCCGAATCATGCAGCATCGCAGTGGTGTAGCCCTGGATGTCCAGCGCGAGCTGTGGGTTCTCGTCGACTCGGTGCGCGATTTCGTAGAGGACGGCGAGCAGGTGCAGACAGGGAGCGGAGCGCGCCGAACACGAACAGTCGGTGTCCGCGAGAACGGGTGCGAGCGCGATCCCGGCGGTGACGATGTCCTGGTGGATGTCGTCGGTCAGCACGGCGGTGTCCGGAACTATCGCCGCGATGCCGGTGATCGACGCTCTGGTCAGCGGCGCCACCTCCAGTTGGGTCACCGATGCCTGACCCCCGCGGTGGATCGAGGCGCGCACGATCCCTCCCTCGACCGTCGCCTTCACGAGGTTGTTGCGTGCGAGGCTGCGAGCACGAGGCAGGAGTAGGCGCGCCGGTCCGCTCTGGCGCAGCGGCTGGGCCAGCCGCACCCAGTCCATGCCCCATGCGGTGTATCCGAATTCGTTGTCCACCATCAGTTCTCCCTCTTGCGGCGAAGGATCTCGATCAACTGGTCGTCGTCGAGTCCCGCGAGCGCGGCGATGCCCGCCGTGTCACTCAGATCGGTGAGTGCAGCCTTTCGGTCGTGCATGCCCGCGATGTGCTCCTCGACGGTGGTGGTCGAGGTGAGTGTGGTGACGGTGACCGTGCGCGTCTGACCGATCCGGTGTGCCCGGTCGGAGGCCTGCGCCTCGACCGCGGGATTCCACCAGCGGTCGAAGTGGATGACGTCGGCGGCGCGGGTGAGTGTCAGACCGGTGCCGGCGGCGCGCAGGCTCAGGACCAGTACCGGCGGTCCGTCCTCGGTCTGGAACCGGGACACGATCTCGGCGCGTTCGGCCGGGGCCAGCCCGCCGTGCAGGAACGGCGCCGTGACGGCGAACTGATCGGCGAGATGGCGCACGAGTAGTTCACCGGTCCGGCGATACTGGGTGAAGACCAGTGTCGGGCTGGCGGTTTCCAGATTGGTGGCCAGGATGTCGGTGCACAGGTCGAGCTTCCCGGACCGGCCGGCGAGTGACTCCAGTTCGCCGGTGACCAGCCCGGGRTGGTTGCAGACCTGCTTCAGTGAGGTCAGCACCGCGAGGACACGGCCGTGGCGTTCGATACCGGAACCGAACCCGTCATCGATGGCTTCCGCGAGGAGGAGGTCGTAGATCTCCTCCTGCTCGGCGGTGAGATCGCACAGCATGTCGTTGTGGATCTTCGGCGGTAGCGTCGCGGCCACCTGGACCTTCTTGCGCGCCAGCATGATCGGCTCGATGGTGTCGCGCAACCGGGTCGCGGCGGCGACCGAGCCCTCCTGGATCGGTTGGACGAACCGCCGCCGGAACTGCGCCCGGTGCCCGAGCATCCGGGGCGCGACCAGGTTCACCAGCGCCCACAGCTCGTCGAGGTGGTTCTCCACCGGTGTGCCGGTCAGCGCGATCTTCGCCGCACTGTCCAACGCCCGCGCAGCCTTCGAGATCTGGGTGCGCGGGTTCTTCAGCGCCTGCGCCTCGTCGAAGACCACCGTGCTCCAGTGCTGTCCGGCCAGCAGTTCGCCGTGTATGCGCAAGGTCGGGTATCCCACGATGACGACGGTTCCCGGTTCGGCGGGGATCTGCCCGCCGCGCCACGCCGTCGCATGTAGTCCCGGCGCGAATCGCCCGATCTCGTGTGCCCAGTTGCCGACCAGCGAGGTCGGGCAGACCACGAGCTGCGGCTCCGCCTCCGCGCGACCGAGGAGGAAGCCGATGGTCTGTACGGTCTTGCCGAGGCCCATCTCGTCGGCGAGCACCGCGCCGCCGTGAGCGTCGACGGTCTCCCGCAGCCAGCCGACGCCACGTGCCTGGTAGGGCCGGAGTTGCGCCTCCAGCGTCGAACGTAGTTCGGCCGCCACGGCCTCGGATTCGCGCAGGACGCGAACGGCGTGTTCCGCCGACACGATCGCGGTGCCGGAGGCGTTCGGCACCGCGTGCGCCGCGACGGGCAGGGACGGCCTGTCGGTGGCCGGCGGGGTGAGCGGGCCGCCGTCGGTGGCGTGCACTGCGTCCTGCCACAGCGTCACCGACTCTCCCGCCGGTTCGAGCGTCAGTCCGGCGAGGGTCGTGGTGTCCACGAGCGTGGTGTCCACGTCGGCAACCTCGATCGCGCCGTCCGCGCCGACCGGGAGCGCGAGCGCCAGGGTCTCGCGGTCGCCGTGGACGCTCGGGGCGGGGCCGGTGCCGCGGCCCGTCCACGTCCAGAGCGCGAACATGTGCCGATCCGGCAGGTAGGTGGCGTTTGTGCTGGGCAGAGTAGACCCCCGAAAGTAGCGTATGGTGTACGGAGTATCCCTGACAACGTACACCGTACTGGATTTGTTCCGAAGGGGCTCCGTGGGCGAGGAGATCAGCGCCGAGCAGGCGAAACAGGTGGTGAACCTGCTGTGGCGGCACGAGCTTCCGCCGCAGCCTGCCAGGCGCGGCCCGAAGCAGACGGTCAGTGTCGACGCGGTGGTCGCCGCGGCGATCGCGCTCGCCGACCGGGAGGGCTACGCCAGCGTCTCCATCCGCTCGGTCGCCACCGAGCTGGGTCTGCGGCCGATGAGCCTGTACACCTACGTCCCCAGCAAGGACGCACTCACGATCCTCATGGTCGACGCGGTCGCCGACGAGGACACCACCTCGATTTCGGGGGACCTCGCACCGCGCGAACGGATGGCCTCCATTGCCCGTCAGGTCCGCGCCGAACTGATCGCGCATCCCTGGCTCCTGGAAGTGCCGCCCTGGCGGCTCGTGCTCGGGCCGGGGCGCATGCGGCGTTACGAACAGCAGCTGGCCGCGATCGAGGGCATCGGCCTGTCGGATGTTGCGATGGACCGGGTGATCGCGGTGCTGTCGGAGTTCGCCACGGGCAACGCCCGAGTGGCGGTCGCGGCGATCGATGCGACGCGGCAACTGAGTGACGCCCAGTGGTGGGAGGTGCACGGCCCGTTGTTCGCTGCGGCCATGCCGCCGAGTCTGTTCCCGCTGTCGTCGCGGGTGGGTTCGACGGTCGGGGAGCTGTACCAGGCGCCCGCAGACCCGGACGGCGCGTTCGAGTACGGGCTCGCCAAGCTGCTGGACGGGATCGAGCGTGAGGTTTCGGCAGACTGACACATCTCCGCAACCCTGCGCCGGTTCTCCGTGGGCTCTGCGCGGGACGTATGCCTACAAGGGCATGGGTAGAACCCGATTTGGCATTTGTTCGGCATGGATCGGGGCTCGACCATTGATCCATGACTTCAACCCTCGACGGCTGGATCCGTAACTTCGTCGACGGCGCATTCGTCGATCCCGACCCGCAGCGCGGCTTCGACCAGATCGACCCGGCGACCGGGCGGGTCCTCGCCCAGGTGCACGAGGCCGACCAGGTGCTGGTCGACCGTGCCGTGACCGGCGCGCGCCGCGCGCTGGACAACGGCTGGGCCGACACCCCGGTCCGCGAGCGCACGGCGCTGCTGCGTCGGGCGGCGGACCGCATCGAGGAGCGGTTCGAGGAGTTCGTGGCCGCCGAGATGGCGGACACCGGCAAGCCGATCACGCAGGCCCGCGAACTGGATGTCGCCCGCGCGCTCACCAACTTCCGGACCTTCGCCGACGTCGCGGCGGCCGCCGGTCAGGAATCGTTCATGACCGACCTCGCCGGGGGTCGTCAGGCGCTCAACTACGCCGTGCGCAAGCCGCTCGGCGTGGTGGCGGTGATCGTGCCGTGGAACCTGCCGCTGCTGCTGCTCACCTGGAAGGTGGCGCCCGCGCTGGCGTGCGGCAACGCGGTGGTCGTCAAGCCCAGCGAGGAGACGCCCGCGACGGCGACGCTGCTCGCCGAGGTGCTCGCCGAGGTCGGTCTGCCCGCCGGCGTGTACAACGTGGTGCACGGCTTCGGCGGCAACTCCGCCGGCGAGTACCTCACGACGCACCCCGGCATCGACGGCGTCACGTTCACCGGCTCGTCCGCGACCGGCTCGCACGTGATGAAGACCGTTGCCCCGCGGGTGCGCCCGGTGTCGTTCGAGCTCGGTGGCAAGAACGCGGCCGTCGTGTTCGACGACGTCGACCTCGACGAGGCGCTGACCGGGCTGACCAAGTCGGTGTTCACCAACACCGGCCAGGTGTGTCTGTGCACCGAACGGGTGTACGTGCACCGGGCGATCTTCGACGACATCGCGACGGGCCTCGTCGAGCGGGCGCAGCAACTGCGGCTCGGCGATCCCACCGACGAGAACACCACCACCGGCCCGCTGATCTCGCAGGCACACCGCGACAAGGTCATGAGCTTCTTCAAGATGGCCGAGCAGTCCGGAGCGAAGGTGCTCACCGGTGGCGGAATCCCCGACCTGGGCTCGAAGTTCGCGTTCGGATCGTGGGTGGAGCCCACCCTGTGGACCGGGCTGACCAACGAGGATCCTGTGCTCCGTGAGGAGATCTTCGGGCCGGTCGCCGCGCTGGTGCCCTTCGACACCGAGGAGGAGGCGATCGCGCTGGCCAACGACACCAAGTACGGTCTGGCCGCCTCGGTGTGGACCAACGACCTGCGTCGCGGACACCGTGTCGCACAGAAGATGAACGTCGGAATCTCCTGGGTCAACACGTGGTTCACCCGTGAGCTGCGGTCACCGTTCGGCGGCGTCGGGCTGTCCGGCATCGGGCGGGAGGGCGGCGAGTCCTCGCTGCACTTCTACACCGAGCCGACGAACGTGTGCGTGGCGCTGTGACTTCTGGGACTTATGGGACTTCTGGGAAACGAGGACTGATGGAAACGAAACCACTGGACAGCAACGAGATCCAAGCGCTGGCCCGGCGCCTGGACGACGCTCAGGTCGGCGTGCACGACACCCTCAGCCTCGCCGACGACGTCGCCGTGGACATCGACGACGCGTACCGCATCCAGGAGTCGCTCATCGGCTTCCGCTGCGGGCGCGGCGAGACGCTCCTCGGTGTGAAGCTCGGCTTCACGAGCAAGGCGAAGATGGCCCAGATGGGTGTCTCCGATGTGATCGTCGGCCGGCTCACCGATGCGATGTGCGTCGAGGACGGCGGCGACGTCGACCTGCACCGCTTCATCCACCCCAAGATCGAGCCCGAGATCGCGTACCGTCTCGCGCGCGACGTGGAYGTCGACGATCCGACCGTCGACATCGAATCCTGCGTCGACGCCGTCGCTCCCGCGATGGAGATCATCGACTCCCGCTACCGGGACTTCCGCTTCACCTACACCGATGTCGTCGCCGACAACACCTCTGCGGCCGCGTACGTGATCGGCCCGTGGCAGCCGGTGCGGGGGGTCGGCGAGCTCGCGGTGCGGCTCGAGGCCGGCGGCGAGTCCGTCACCGGCTCGACGGCGGCGATCCTCGACGATCCCGTCAACGCGCTGCACGCGCTGCTCGACATGAGTCGACGCCGGCAGATTCCGCTACGGGCCGGGGACGTCGTCCTCGCCGGTGCGGCGACGGCGGCGATCCCGTTCGCCGCGGGCACCGCACAGTGCGACGTCGAGGGTCTGGGCAGTGTCACGGTGAAGGGAATCGCATGAGCGACAACGCAGCCAAAGTGATCGAACGCCTCGCCACCCCGCGCGGACGGTTCCCGCACGTGAAGGTGGCCGGCGACTTCGTGTACGTCTCGGGCACCAGTTCGCGTCGGCCGGACAACACGTTCGTCGGCGTCGAGGTGGACGAGATGGGCACCACCAAGCTCGACATCCGGGCCCAGACTCGCGCCGTGATCGAGAACATCGAGGCGATCCTCGCCGAGGTCGGTGCCGAACTGAGCGATCTCGTCCAGGTCACGTCGTACCTGGTCTCGATGAACGACTTCGGTGGGTACAACGAGGTGTACGCCGAGATGTTCGACGAGACCGGACCCACCCGCACCACGGTTGCGGTGCACCAGCTTCCGCACCCGCATCTGCTGATCGAGATCCAGGGCGTGGCGTATCTGCCCGCCGACCGTCGCAAGAACATCACCACCGCCGCAGACTCGGAGGACCACTCGTGACCCGTATCCCGCCCGTCATCGACTTCCAGAAGTGGATCGCCGAGAACCGCCACCTGCTCGCGCCGCCGGTCAACAACCAGACGATGGCGCTCGGTGACGACTTCATCGTGCAGGTCGTCGGTGGACCCAACCAGCGCACCGATTACCACCTCGACCCGTACGAGGAGTGGTTCTACCAGCTCGAGGGCGACATCCACGTCGACGTCATGACCGAGGACGGACCCGAGCGGGTCCACATCCGCGAGGGCGAGACCTGGTTGCTCCCCGGCAACCTGCCGCACTCGCCGCAGCGGCCCACCGCGGGTTCGATCGGCCTGGTCATCGAGCGAGTGCGCCGCGAGGGCACCCTCGAGAAGTTCCAGTGGTACTGCCTCGAATGCAACCACCTCATCCACGAGATCGAACTGCAGGTGCGCGACATCGTCGCCGACCTGCCGCCCGTGTTCGTGYAGTTCTACGAGGACGAGCAGGCGCGCACGTGCGACAAGTGCGGCGCCCTGCACCCCGGAAAGGGCTGACGAGTGTCCGGCATCATCGACATCCACACGCACTACGTCCCCAAGGGGTGGCCCGACCTCACCGCGGACGCCGGGCCGGAGGCGCCGTGGCTGCGGGTCGAGAGCGAGTCCGAGGCCGTCATCATGATGGGCTCCAAGGAGTTCCGTCGGATCCAGGCCGACGCGTGGGACGCGGAGACCCGGCTGCGGGACATGGACGCCGACGGTGTCCGAACCCAGGTGGTCTCGCCGACGCCGGCGTTCTTCAACTACGGACGCACCGGCGAGCAGGCCGCCCGCATCTCGCGGATCTTCAACGATCTCGCGCTCGAGATCGTCGCACCCGCCCCGGACCGGCTGATCCCGTTCTGTCAGGTCCCGCTGCAGGACGCGGACGCCGCCTGCCGTGAGGTGGAGCGCAGCGTCGCCAACGGGCACCGCGGCGTGGAGATCGGCAACCACGTCGGTGACCGCGACCTCGACAGCGAGGGCGTGGTGACGTTCCTGCAGCACTGCGCGTCGCTGGACGTCCCGGTGTTCGTGCACCCGTGGGACATGGACTCGTCGCCGCGCCTGAACCGGTGGATGGCGCAGTGGCTCACCGCGATGCCGGCCGAGACCCACCTGTCGATCCTCGCCCTGGTCCTCGGCGGCGTCTTCGACCGCATCGACGAGCGACTGAAGATCGGATTCGCGCACGGCGGTGGATCTTTCGCGTTCTGGCTCGGACGGATGGAGAACGCGTGGCATCGGCGCAACGACATCATCGGTACCTCGGAGATGCCGCCGTCACACTACCTCGGTCGCTTCTATGTGGACTCCGTCGTGTTCGACGACCGCGCACTGCGCCTGCTGGTCGACACCGTCGGTGTCGACCGGGTGATGGTGGGCAGTGACTACCCGTACCCGCTGGGGGAGCGGCCGGTCGGGGAGGTCGTGCGCAAGAGTGAGTTCCTCGACGAGACCGCACGCAATCTGATCCAGCGCGGCAACGCCGAGCGGTTCCTCGGGCTCTCCGACATCGCCTGAGGCATAGCCAAATTGAGATACCCGGCGGCCGATTCGGCATTTGTGAGTCATGTCTCACGTGTGCAGAATCTTCCGTACAAGGCCGAATTGGCCGCCGGATTCTCCTGGCGAAGAACGGATCTCGGAGATCCGACCGCCTCCCCCGACACCCGATAGGTATCTGCGATGACCGACAGCACACCAGGCCGGGGCACCGCCCCCGTCGCGGCCGCGCGCAGCCGCGTCGCCATGGCGACCCTGGCCGGCACCACCCTCGAGTGGTACGACTTCTTCCTCTACGGCACCGCCGCCGCACTGATCTTCAACAAGCAGTTCTTCCCCAGCCTGAGCCCCACCGCCGGAACCCTCGCCGCGTTCAGCACGTTCGCGGTCGGATTCATCGCCCGCCCGCTCGGCGGTCTGGTGTTCGGTCACTTCGGGGACCGGATCGGCCGCAAGGCGACCCTCGTGGTCTCACTCGTGATGATGGGCATCGGATCGACCCTGATCGGCCTCATCCCGAACTACGACGCGATCGGCGTCTGGGCCCCGATCCTGCTCGTCGCCATGCGCGTCGTGCAGGGCATCGGACTGGGCGGTGAGGGCGCCGGCGCGACGCTGATGTCGATGGAACACGCCCCGGCCGGCAAGAAGAACCTCTACGCCGGGTTCCCGCAGATGGGCACCCCGGCGGGTCTGGTGCTCGCGAACGGCATCTTCCTCACCACCAGTTCGGTGATGTCGGACAGTGCGTTCGCCTCCTGGGGTTGGCGGATCCCGTTCCTGCTCAGCTTCGTCCTCGTCGCCATCGGTCTGGTCATCCGCCTGCGGGTCACCGAGTCGCCGTCGTTCACCGGGATCGTCGAGAACAACGAGGTGGCCAAGTTCCCGCTCCGCGAGGCGCTGAAGGTCGGCTTCCCCCGACTGTCGCTGACCCTGCTCGCGGTCCTCGCGAATTCCGCTGTCGCGTATGCCTTCATGGTGTTCTCGCTGTCGTACGGCACGCAGCACCTCGGCTACGACAAGCAGTTCCTGATCCTGAGCGTGACGGCGGCCGCGGTCCTGTGGTTCGCGTCTATTCCGGTGTGGACGAGGGTCGCCGACAAGCACGGCCGGCGCACCATGTTCATCGCCGGCTCCGCCGCGATCCTGGTGTGGTGCATCGTGTTCTTCCCGCTGCTCAACACCGAGAACTCCGTCGTCGCCGTGATCGCGTTCCTCGGCATGGGCCTGATCGTGCCCGTCACGCACTGCGTGCAGGGCAGCATCATCGCTGACACGTTCCCCACGAAGGTTCGGTACTCGGGATCGTCGCTGATCCTGCAGAGCGGAGCGATCCTGGGCGGTGGCCTGGCGCCGATGATCGCCACCGCGCTGCTCGACGCCACCGGATCGTCCACCGGCGTCACGTGGTACCTCGCGATCATCTGCGCCGTCAGCCTGTTCGGTGCCATCGCCCTGTTCCGGGTGGTGCCGGACTCGTCCCGCGGCCTGCAGCACGACGAGGCGCCGTCCGTCGTCCACGTCTGATCCTGTCGGGGGATTCGGAGCCGTCCACCTTTCCGGTGGGCGGCTCCGCCCGTTCCGGATCAGCCTCGCTGGGGCGCGATCTCGGCCGCGAACTCGGCGAGGAAGTCCACCAGCGCGGCCGCGGACGGGCTCAGCGTGCGACCGGCCGAGAGCGTGACCCCGACGCTGTGGCCGATCGGATCCAGCGTGGCCGATCGGATCCAGCG
>NZ_JBFRDL010000033.1:0-52655 GCF_052113525.1 Rhodococcus sp. TAF43 | reverse complement strand
GGTCTCCTCAGGCGATGACCTGCCTACCGAGCAGCCCCGACCAGAAGCAACCCAGCCACGGAGTCGAATATCCAGCCTGCCGACCGGCCTCGTTGCGTCAGAGCTTGACCATCGGCACGCCACCGATCAGCATCAAGCGGACCTTGCCCGCCGAACCGAAGTCGATCGTCACGGTCGCGGTCGGTCCGGCACCCTTCGTCTCGAGCACCTTGCCGAGCCCATACTTGTCGTGACTGACCCGGTCGCCGACCGCGAGCACGAGATTGTTGTTGCGCCCCCGGGGAGCGCCGAAGCTCGGCGTCGTACCGGCCCCTCGGCCACCACCGCCGCCGAATCCCGAACCGCTGTAACCGGATCCACCGTATCCCTGGCCGCGAGCCCGGCCACCTCCGATGGCTCCACCGGCACCGAGTACGCCGGGATCCTCGCGGCGCCAGTTCACCAGATCCGCCGGAATCTCCTGCAGGAAACGCGATTCCGGGTTGGTGACCGGCTGCCCCCAGGCCGAGCGCACAATCGCACGGGTCAGGTACAGCCGGTGCCGGGCGCGGGTGATACCGACGTACGCCAGGCGGCGCTCCTCCGACAGTTCCGCCGGGTCACCGAGCGCGCGCATGTGCGGGAACTGCCCGTCCTCCCAGCCGGTCACGAAGACCACCGGGAACTCGAGCCCCTTCGCAGTGTGCAGCGTCATGAGCGTCACGACACCCTCACCCGAGTCGGGTACCTGGTCCGAGTCGGCAACCAGCGAGACCCGCTCGAGAAACGCCGCCAGCGAACCGGGGTCGGGCAGGCCTTCGTCGTCGCGTTCACCGGCCTCGCCGGACTCGTCACCGGCGGCGGACTCGTCCTCCGCGAACGCTGCGGCGTTGCGGGCGTCGGAGCTGAACTCCCTTGCAACGCTGACCAACTCGTTGAGGTTGTCGAGCCGGGCGCCGTCCTGCGGATCGCTGCTGGCCTCGAGCTCGCGGCGGTACCCGGTGCGGTCCAGGACAGCCTCGATGATCTCACCGATGTCGGAGAGATCGTTGCCGTCGGCGTCGGTGCTCACCATCAACGCCCGCAGCCCGTCCATCAGTTCGAGAAACGATGCTATGGCCTTCTGGGAGCGGGTGTTCAGCAGCGGGACGACGCCCTCGGCGCCGGCGCGGAGGGCCTGCGCGAACCCGACCCCCTTCTGCTCGGCGTACACCGACACGCACGCCTCCGCGCGGTCACCGATCCCGCGGCGGGGAGTGTTGAGGATGCGGCGCAGGCTCACCGTGTCGTCCTCGTTCGCGAGCACCCGCAGGTACGCGACGATGTCGCGTACCTCCTTGCGTTCGTAGAACCGCGTGCCGCCGACCACCTTGTACGGAATGCCGAGGCGGATGAAGATCTCCTCCAGCGCACGCGAGGAGTTGTTGGTCCGGTAGAACACCGCGACGTCGCCGAACTTCGCGTCGCCGGCGTCGACCAGGCGGTCGATCTCCGACGCCACGAACTGTGCCTCGTCGTGCTCGTTGTCGGCGACGTACCCGGTGATGAGCTCACCCTCGCCGGAGTCGGTCCACAGGCGCTTCTCGCGGCGGCCGGTGTTCCGGGAGATCACCGAGTTCGCCGCCGACAGGATGTTCTGCGTGGACCGGTAGTTCTGTTCGAGCAGGATGGTCCGCGCGTCCGGGTAGTCGCGCTCGAACTCCTCGATGTTGCGGATCGTGGCCCCGCGGAACGCGTAGATCGACTGGTCCGCGTCACCGACTACGCACAGTTCGGCCGGCGGCACCGTGTGCGGATCGACAGCGCCCTCGGCGGCCTCCCCCACCAGTTCGCGAACCAGCACGTACTGCGCGTGGTTGGTGTCCTGGTACTCGTCGACCAGCACGTGCCGGAACCGGCGCCGGTAGTACTCCGCGACCTGGGGGAACGCCTGCAGCAGCCCGACGGTCTCGCCGATCAGGTCGTCGAAGTCCATCGCGTTCGCGGCCCGCAGGCGCTGCTGGTAGTGCGCGTACACCCGGGCCACCAGCTTGGGCATCTCGGCCGGATCCCGGTCCGCGGTGGCCGCGGCCTCCTCGGGATCGATCAGCTCGTTCTTGAGGTTCGAGATGTGCGTGGCGAGCAGCCGCGCGGAGAAGCGCTTGGTGTCGATGTCCAGATCCTTGGAGATCATCGTCAGCAGGCGCCGGGAGTCGTCGGCGTCGTAGATCGAGAAGTTCGAGTTCAGGCCGGGCAGCAGCGCCGACTGTGCCCGCAGGATCCGCACGCAACTCGAGTGGAACGTCGAGACCCACATGCTGTTGGCGCGGGGGCCGACCAGTTGGGCCACCCGCTCACGCATCTCGGCGGCGGCCTTGTTGGTGAAGGTGATCGCCAGGATCTGGCCGGGCATCACGCCGCGCTCGGCCAGCAGGTACGCGATCCGTCGGGTCAGCACCGCGGTCTTGCCGGACCCGGCTCCGGCCACGATGAGCAGCGGCGATCCCGCGTGCAGGACGGCCTCTCGCTGCTGCGGATTGAGACCCTCGAGGAGGGCGTCGGTCGAACCGTGGGCACCGCCCGAAGACATACCTGACGACATACCTGCAGCGCCGATCGTGGACCCGGAAATAGTATTCATCGCCTGTCAACGCTACCGGCGAAGTCCGACACTTCGGCAGCTACCCGATCCCGTCGACGGTGAAGGCAGTCACCCCTGCTTGGGCTGGTCTCATTTGCGTGGCAAACTGGAGTAATGATCATTGCCACGCAGGGGCACCAGCCGGGCGCCCGATGGCGCTCGCCCCGCGAGCACTGGCGATTTCCCAGCGGGTACCGACCTATGGTGCCCGCGGCCTGATCCCCCGCGCGCCCCGAGGTCCACACCGGATCCCGGGGCGTTCTTGTGAGCTGGACCCGGATTCGTAACGACTCGAGGGCACCGAACGAACCCAGTTCTGACACGAGGAGAAGAATATGAGCAGTCCGACCGCACCTCCTTCATCCGAGTCACCCGTTCCCGCGAGCGAGGCCGAGATCGATGAACTCCGCAAGGAGATCGACCGCCTCGACGCCGAGATTCTCGCGGCGGTGAAGCGCCGCAGCGAGGTGTCCCAGATCATCGGCCGCACCCGCATGGCGTCGGGCGGCCCGCGGCTGGTCCACAGCCGGGAGATGAAGGTCCTCGAGCGGTTCAGCGAACTCGGCCAGGAGGGCCATACCCTCGCGATGCTGCTGCTGCGCCTCGGGCGCGGGCGACTGGGGCACTGACCTCACCGGCACCGACACGTCCTACGAGAACCGCCCGGTCCTGCGACCGGGCGGTTCTCGTATGCCGGGGTCAGGTCAGCGCGATGTACTTGGTCTCGAGGTACTCGGCGATGCCTTCGCTGCCGCCCTCCCGCCCGAACCCGGATGCCTTGACGCCGCCGAACGGTGCGGCGGTGTCGGAGATGACACCGCGGTTGACGCCCACCATCCCGGTCTCGAGGGCGTCCGACACGCGCAGGGCCCGGTCGAGGTCGCGGGTGTAGATGTACGCGGCCAGACCGAACTCGGTGTCGTTGGCGGCGGCGACAGCCTCCGCCTCGGTGTCGAAGCCGGTGATCGCGGCCACGGGGCCGAACACCTCCTCGCGCAGGATCCGAGCGGACGCGGGCACGTCGGCGAGGACGGTCGCGGGATAGAACCAGCCCGGACCCTCCGGCGCGTCGCCGCCGAGCAGGACCTCGGCGCCGGCCTTCACGGCGTCCTCGACGAGGTCGGTGACCGTCTCGAGCTGGTCCCGGTTGATCAGCGGCCCCAGTGTCGTCTCGGGGTCGATACCGGGGCCCATCTTCGACGCTGCCATGCGTTCGGTGAGCTTCGCGGTGAACTCCTCCCGGACGGCGTTCGCGACGTGGAAACGGTTGGCAGCGGTGCAGGCCTCGCCGCCGTTGCGGAGCTTCGCGAGCATCGCGCCGTCCACGGCGGCGTCGATGTCGGCGTCGTCGAACACGACGAACGGAGCGTTCCCGCCGAGCTCCATCGACGTACGCAGCAAGCCCTTCGCCGACTTCTCGACCAGCATCCGGCCCACCGCGGTGGAACCGGTGAACGTGAGCTTGCGCAGACGGGGATCCTCGAGTAGCGGTTCGGTGACGGCACCCGAGTGCGATGTCGGCAGCACCGACAGCACGCCCTGCGGGAGGCCTGCCTCGACGAACAGTTCCGCGAGCGCGAGCATCGTCAGTGGCGTCTCGGACGCGGGCTTGACGATCATGGTGCAGCCGGCGGCCAGCGCGGGTCCGATCTTGCGGGTGCCCATCGCGAGCGGGAAGTTCCACGGGGTGATCGCCAGGCACGGCCCGACGGGCTGCTTGCTGACGAGGATGCGCCCGTTGCCGGCCGGCGCCGACTGGTAGCGGCCCTCCATCCGGACCGCCTCCTCGGCGAACCACCGGAAGAACTCGCTGCCGTACTTCACCTCGGCGCGGCTCTCCGGCAGGGCCTTGCCCATCTCGAGCGTCATCAGCTGCGCGAACGTCTCGGCGCGAACGGTGATCTTCTCGAAGACCGAGCGCAACAGCTCGCCGCGCTCGCGTGCCGGGGTCGCGGCCCAGTCCGCCTGCGCGGCCACCGCCGCGTCGAGCGCCTTGACGGCGTCACCGGGGCTGGCGTCGGCGACCTCGGTGAGGACCTCACCGGTCGCGGGATTCCGAACGGGGAACGTGGCGCCGTTCTCGGCGTCGACGGGGGTGCCGCCGATCCACAGCTTGGTAGGAACGGCACGAATCAATTCGGCTGGGTTCATGACCTCCATCATGCGCCGCCTCTCCAGAGAATGAGAGCCGACAAGATGTTCGGGTCCAGTGCCGATAAGCTGCCTCCATGAGCACAGACATCACCGGTACCGCAGCCTGGAAGAACCTGGATGCGCATCATCGAGTGATCGAATCTGCCCATCTGCGAAAYCTGTTCGCTCAGGATCCCGATCGCGGCACCGCGCTGACGGTGACCGCCGCCGACCTGTACGTCGACTACAGCAAGCACCGCGTGACCCGCGAAACTCTGGACCTGCTGGTCGAACTCGCTCGTACCGCGCGCGTCGAGCAGCGTCGTGACGACATGTTCGCCGGCGCCCACATCAACACGTCGGAGGACCGCGCGGTGCTGCACACGGCGCTGCGGCTGCCGGCCGACGCGCAGCTGACCGTCGACGGCCAGGACGTCGTCGCAGACGTGCACGATGTCCTGCGTCGCATGGGCGACTTCACCGACCGGCTGCGGTCCGGGCAGTGGCGCGGCGCCACCGGCGAACGGATCCACACGGTCGTCAACATCGGCATCGGCGGCTCCGACCTGGGACCGGTCATGGTGTGCGGCGCACTGCGCCACTACGCCGACGCCGGGATCTCGGCGCGGTTCGTCTCGAATGTCGACCCGTCGGATCTGGTGGGAACGCTCGCCGACCTCGACCCGGCCACCACGCTGTTCGTGGTCGCGTCCAAGACGTTCTCGACGCTCGAGACGCTCACCAATGCGTCGGCCGCGCGCCGGTGGCTGGTCGACGAGCTCGGCGAGAGCGCGGTGCCCAAGCACTTCGTCGCGGTGTCCACGCACGCGCAGCGGGTTGCGGAGTTCGGTATCGACACCGCCAACATGTTCGGGTTCTGGGACTGGGTGGGTGGCCGCTACTCGGTGGACTCGGCTATCGGCCTGGCAGTGATGGCGGTGATCGGCAAGGAACGGTTCGCCGAGTTCCTCTCCGGGTTCCACGCGATCGACGAGCACTTCCGGACAGCACCGCTCGAGCGGAACGCGCCGGTACTGCTGGGACTGATCGGCGTCTGGTACTCGAGCTTCTTCGACGCCGAATCCCGTGCGGTGCTTCCGTATTCGAACGACCTGGCCCGGTTCGCCGCCTACCTGCAGCAGCTGACGATGGAGTCCAACGGCAAGTCGGTGCGCGCCGACGGCTCCCCCGTCACCACCAAGACCGGCGAGATCTTCTGGGGCGAGCCTGGCACCAACGGCCAGCACGCCTTCTACCAGTTGCTCCACCAGGGCACCCGCCTGGTGCCGGCCGACTTCATCGGCTTCGCCGAGCCCACCGACGATCTGCCCACCGCGGACGGCACCGGCAGCATGCACGACCTGCTCATGAGCAACCTGTTCGCGCAGACGAAGGTGCTCGCATTCGGCAAGACGGCCGAGGAGATCGCCGCCGAGGGCACCGCGCCGGAACTCGTGCCGCACAAGGTGATGCCGGGCAACAGGCCGTCGACCACGATCCTGGCTCCGCGGTTGACCCCGGCCGTGATCGGTCAGCTCATCGCGCTGTACGAGCACCAGGTGTTCGTGGCGGGCGTGATCTGGGGCGTCGACTCGTTCGACCAGTGGGGTGTCGAACTCGGCAAGGCCCAGGCCCTCGAGCTCGGTCCGGTCCTGACGTCGACGGAAGCGCCTCCGCAGCAGGATGATTCGTCTACCGACGCACTGGTGCGCTGGTACCGGAAGCAGCGCGGCCGCACCGTCTGACGTCGGCGACCCTCACGCCGCGTGCGGATGACTCCATCCGCACGTGGTGTAGACGCGCCCGTCGTAGTCGACGAGTCGGGCGGCCAGTTCCTGCTGCTCGAGCCAGGCCACCGCACCGAGGTTCCGTCGCTGCGACGACGCCGCGGCCGCGTAGGCCCACAACGCGTCCCCGGCCATCACCGACACCTGTTCCCAGCCGCCTCCCACCCCTTCGCTCGCCCGGGTGCGATCTGCGCCGGCGGTCGCCAGCGCGGTACCCGCCGGCAGTTCCACCGCCCCGTCGCCCGGGACGGGAACCTGCCATCCGCCGGCAGGACAGTGTCCGGCCGTGGCGACGTTGCCGCCGACGCGGACCAGCACACCGCACTCGAGTTCGTGGGCGACCAGCGCGGCCGCCCGATCCGCGGTATCCGCCTTCGCGGTGTCGCCGATGTCGAACGACACCCCCCACGGTGCGAGCACGGTGGCGTCGTCGATCTGGACGTCCGCGAACGTGGGCTCCGGGTGGATGGACGGAACACTCGACGGCGGCTCGTCGAAGGCGAGCGGGCTGACCACGCCGTCGGTCATGCGGGCCACCCAGAGCGCCGATCGCAGGAGCCCGGCCAACCGGACACTGACTCGCACCGGCAGCCCCTGTGCCAGGTTGACGGCGTGGATCTCGGCGTCGCCGCGGTGGAGGCTGCAGGCGGATTCCGCCTCGGACAGGACCGCACCGACCAGCCCCGCCGCGGGTCCCAGCGCCGCGGCTTCGGTGACCTGGACCTCGATCTCCTCGTTCCAGGCGCTCCATCTCGTGTCGACAAGCATGACGTGCTCCGTGAATCGAGAAATTCGCTGCACCCAGTATGCGCCTGCACGGCAAACGCACTGGTCAACGCGTCGAGCGGACACCACCGACCGCGGTGAGGGCGAACCGGACCAGGTCTTCGATCACGCCGGGATCGGCACCGCCGGACGCCAGTGGGCCGGCCAGTACCTCGGCGGTGGCGCCGACGAGCGACGCCGCCGCCAGCGGAACGTTCTGCGGCTCGAGTTCGCCGTCGGCGATACCGTCGGCGACGGCCGCGGCGAACGCGTCGGCGAAGGTGCGGCGGAAGATGAGACGCTCGGCGTCGACCGCCGCGTCGACAGGTTCCGCGAGCAGCGTGTACGCGAGCTTCGGGTTTCGCATGGCCCGACCGCCGAAGGTCTCGATCACCGCCGCGATCCGCTCGGCGGCCGAACGACCAGGTCCCGCAGCCGCGTTCACCTCCGCAACCTCACGACCGACGATCTCTCGGAACACCGCGACCACGAGGTCCGACTTGCCCGAGAAATGCGAGTAGACGCTGCCGGTCGCCACCCCCGCGCGGGTGGCGACGGCCGCGATCGTCAGCCCCTGATAGCCCTCCTCCGACAGCACCGCGACCGCGGCCTGGAATATGGCGTCGCGTTGGGCCGCGAGACGCGCCTCGACGGCGGGGGTTCGACGGTAGGCCATGGTGGTCAGTGTTCCAGTACGGCCCGCGAACCCACGATTCAACCCTTCCGGCGCAGCGGCCCCGGGTAGCGTCGAACCATGCCGGTGCGCACTGAACGAACCGGGCCCGTGACGACCATCGTGTTGTCCCGGCCCGAGGTGCGTAATGCGGTGGACGGGCCCACCGCCGCCGCGCTGGCCGAGGCGTTCCGCGAGTTCGAGAACGATCCCGATGCCGCAGTCGCGGTCCTGTGGGGCGACGGTGGCACGTTCTGCGCGGGCGCCGACCTCAAGGCACTCGGCACGGACCGGTCCAACCACGTCACACCCGACGGCGACGGACCGATGGGACCTACTCGCATGCGACTGTTCAAGCCGGTGATCGCCGCGATCGCGGGGCACGCGGTGGCCGGCGGTCTCGAACTGGCGTTGTGGGCGGACCTGCGAGTCGCGGAGTCCGACAGCGTCTTCGGCGTCTTCTGCCGGCGCTGGGGTGTACCACTGATCGACGGTGGCACCGTGCGCCTGCCCCGCCTCGTCGGCGCGGGACGCGCAATGGACCTGATACTGACCGGCCGCGCGGTCGACGCCGACGAGGCCCTCGCGATCGGCCTGGTCAATCGGGTGGTGCCGCCGGGGCAGTCGCGGGCCGCCGCCGAGGAGTTGGCGACCGAACTCGCCCGATTCCCGCAAACCTGCCTCCGCGAGGACCGGATGTCGGCGCTCGAGCAGGAGGGGTTGTCCGAGGAGAATGCCCTGGCGTCCGAGTTCCGGCACGGCATGGTGGCGGTCACCGTCGATGCGCTCGGCGGCGCCGCCCGGTTCGCGGCCGGCGAGGGCAGGCACGGCAGTTTCGGCAGCTGAGGCCCGCTTGGCGGTAACGTCCGATCCCATGGACCGGTTGACCATGGTGGACGAGATCTTCCTGCGCCGACATCACGGCTACGGGTTGCCGATCGTGATGCAGGGTTTGTGGCGCACCGCCGACGTCATGGATGGCGCGGTCCTCGCGTCGGTGCACGACGGGCTCAGGCACGGGGCCCTGGCCCGGCGGGTCGTCCGTCCGCGGGTGCCCGGCGCCCGATTGCGCTGGGTGACCAGCACCGACTGCTATCCCCTGCGGTACGACACCGAGACCGTGCCGGTCGACGACGTGCTCCGGTGGGCCGACGCGGAGGCCGCCGTCGACGTCGACCCCGAGTTCGGGCCGGGGTGGGCGCTGTCGGCGGCGCCGGTCGCCGACGGTGGCACCGTGATCTCCCTCGTGTGTTCGCACGTGATCGCCGACGCCCGCGGACTGATCTCCGCGGTCGACGCGGCCCTCACCGGCCGATCGACCCCACCGACCATCTCGCGCACGTCGGACGTGGCGGACGCAGCGCGCCTGGTCGGTACCGTCGTCGGGCGCGGGCTGGCGGCGACGCTGGGGCTGGCGTTCAGCGCGCGCCGGCGCCGTGAACTGCGGGACTTCGTCGACCAGACACCGGAGCCCGGGTCGGGCCAGGCCCACAGGCCGTCGGCGATGTGTAGCGCGATTCTCGACATCGACGCGACCGCCTGGGACGCGGTGGCCGCCGAACAGGACGGCACCGCGAACGGACTGTTCATCGCGGTGCTCACCGCGATCGCCGACGCCGCCGGGGTTCCGATGCCCCTGAACATCTGCCTGCCGGTCGACATGCGCAGTTCCGAGACGGCCGACAACTCCATCGTGATGACGGATGTGACTGTCGGACCGGAGGATTCACTCGCCGACATCCGCGAGCTGAGCCGGGAGGCGTACTCCCGCCCGCCGATGGGCGCGCCGTCGGGGTTCCCGGAGGAGATCTCCCAACTGCTCCCCGACCGACTGGCGCACCACCTGACTGCGGGCGCGGGCGAACGCGATGCACTCTGTTCCAACATCGGGCGGCTGCCCGACTCCGTCGGGTCACTCGGCCCGCACCGCACGACCGGCGTGGCGACCCGCGCCGTCCACCCGCGCCTGGCCGTGGACCACGACGCCGGCACCATGACGCGGCTGTCGGCGTACCTGTGCTCGTACGGCGACACGTACTCGTTGTCGCTGGTCGGGGTCGATCCCGCGTACTTCGACAGCGCCGACGAACTGCGTGAACTCGCCGTCGCACAGCTCGCGAAGCGGGGGTTGTCGGCGCAGGCCTGGTGAGCCACATGGCACCACTCGGCGCCATGTGGACAAGAATTTGATGCCAAACCCTTCCCATTGGCATCATGTTGGTGCCATAGTGGTGCCATGGACCTCACACCGTACGTCTCCGCACTCCACAACGATCTCGCCGTCGCGGCCGAGGCGGGCGGCCCGGACGCCCGCGCACTCGCGGAACGGTTGACGGCACCGCTGGATTCGGCGATCCGACTGGCACTGCTGGACGCGCTCTCGGCCGCCGCGAGCGAGATCACCAGTGAACTGGCCCCCGGTTCGGTCGATCTGCGCCTGCGCGGACGCGAGCCCAGCTTCGTCGTGACCCCGCCGCCCGCGCCGCCGGCGTTCACCGACCCCGGCGAGGGCTCCGAATCCGAGCCTCCGACGCCTCGTCCCGCAGAGACCGACGAGGGGCCGATGACCCGCATCAATCTCCGACTCCCGCAGGACCTCAAGGACCGTGTCGAGGACGCGGCCCGTACCGCCGGGCTGTCCGTCAACGCCTGGCTGGTCCGGTCGGCCGCCGCCGCGCTCGACGACGGCAGCGGCGCCCGACGGCCCGAGCGGCGCGCCCCGACCGGCGGCGACCGCTACACCGGCTGGGTCCGCTGACCCCGGCTGACCCCGCACACCATCGAACCCCCGAGGATCACCAATGCCTACTTTCGCCAGCACAGAACCGATCACCGCAACCCTCCAGTTCGCCGTCGGCGACGCCACCATCACCGCGAGCGATCGTGACGACACGGTCGTGGAGGTCCGCCCCAGCGACCCGAACCGCGAGACGGACGTGCGCGCCGCCGAACAGACCCGCGTCGAGTTCGCCTCGGGCCGACTGCTCGTACGAGCACCGAAGCCCCGAGTGCTCGGCGTGTGGGGCAAGGTCGGATCGGTCGACATCACGGTCGCACTGCCCTCCGGATCGGCGGTCGAGGCCGACGCGTCGGTGGCGGCGTTCCGCTCGACGGGCCGACTCGGCGACTGCCGGATCAAGACCTCGACCGGCGACGTCCGCCTCGGTGCCACCGCCGCACTGACCGCGCATTCCGGCGCCGGCGCGATCGTGGTGGAGAGTGTGTCCGGCGACGCCGACGTGAGCACCGGCTCGGGCAAGGTCGAACTGCCCCGCGTCGACGGCAGCCTCGTCGTCAAGAATGCCAACGGGCACAACCGGATCGGCAGCGTCATGGGAAGTCTCCGGGTCAAGACGGCGAACGGCGACGTGACCGTCGACCACGCCGGCGCCGACGTCACCGCCGCGACCGCGAACGGCGACATCCGGATCGGCGAGGTCACCCGTGGCACCGCGTCCCTGCGGACGGGACACGGCGAGATCGAGGTGGGAATCCGGTCCGGCACGGCCGCGCGCCTCGACGTACACACCTCGTTCGGCAAGGTCCACAACAGGCTCGCCGAGACGGCCGGACCGGCATCGACCGACCAAACCTTGGAACTCCAGGCCCACACCGGCTTCGGCGACATCATCGTTCACCGCGCAGAGGTCGGGCAGACAACTACCGGAAAGGCAGAGCTATGACGACATCGGTCAGCACCCGATCGGCGATCAGCGTTCGCTCGCTTCGAAAGTCCTTCGGAGACAATGTAGTGCTCGACGGCATCGACCTCGACATCGCGGAGGGAAGCGTCTTCGCCCTCCTCGGTCCCAACGGGGCGGGCAAGACCACCACGGTCCACATCCTGTCCACCCTCGTCCGCCCCGACGCGGGTGACGCGACGGTCGGCGGCCACGATCTGGCACAGGAACCCGACGCCGTCCGCCGCGCGATCGGCGTCACCGGGCAGTTCTCCGCGGTCGACAACCTCCTCACGGGCCGCGAGAACCTGATCCTGATGGCCGATCTCCACCACCTGGGCCGGGACGCCGGTCGGCGCCGGGCGAGCGAACTGCTCGAGCAGTTCGACCTGGTCGATGCGGCCTCGAAACCTGCCGGGAGCTACTCGGGTGGGATGCGGCGGCGACTCGACCTCGCGATGACGCTGGTCGGTAGTCCCCGGATCATCTTCCTCGACGAACCGACGACCGGACTCGATCCGCGCAGTCGACGCACGATGTGGGACATCATCCGCGAACTCGTCGCGGGCGGCGTCACGATCTTCCTCACGACGCAGTACCTGGAGGAGGCCGACCAACTCGCCGATCACATCGCCGTCCTCGACGGCGGCCACGTGGTCGCGGCAGGCACGCCGACCGAACTCAAGCGCCTCGTACCGGGCGGTCACGTCAGCCTGCAGTTCATCGATCCGGACGAGTTGGACTCGGCTGCAACATCACTCGCCGACGCCGTTCGTGACGACGACACCCTCACGCTGCAGGTTCCCGGAGACGGCAGCATCCGGTCACTGCGGTCGATTCTCGACCGACTCGACGCCGACTCGATCGAGGTCGCGAATCTGTCGATCCACACGCCCGACCTCGACGACGTCTTCCTCGCACTCACCGGCCGACCCGAAACACGAAAAGAGGCAGTGCGATGACCACGATGACGTACACACTGACGGACTCGGCGACCATGCTGCGGCGCAGCCTCCGGCACATCGTCCGGTACCCGTCGATGACGGTATTGCTCGTGGGGATGCCGATCGTCATCCTGCTGCTCTTCGTCTACGTGTTCGGCGGGACTCTCGGTGCAGGCCTGGGAGATCCGACCGGCGGGCGCTCCGCCTACGTCGATTTCGTGACCCCGGGCATCCTGCTGATGACGGTGGCCGGCGCCGCTCAGGGAACCGCGATCTCCGTCGCCACGGACATGACCGAGGGCATCATCGCCCGGTTCCGCACGATGGCGATATCGCGCGCGTCGGTGCTGACCGGTCACGTCGTGGGCACGATGATCCAGACGATGCTGAGCCTGCTGCTGGTCACCGGTGTGGCACTTCTCGTCGGGTTCCGCCCGACGGCCGGGGTCGTCGAGTGGATCGCGGCGATCGCGCTGCTGGCGGGTTTCACGTTCGCGATCACGTGGCTGTCCGTCGCGCTCGGGCTGGTGTCGAAGAGCGTCGAGACCGCGAGCAACCTACCGATGTTCCTGATCCTGCTGCCGTTCTTGGGTAGCGGTTTCGTCCCCACCGATTCCATGCCGACCGGCTTGCGCTGGTTCGCCGAGTACCAGCCGTTCAGCCCGGTCATCGACACCCTGCGCGGGCTTCTCCTGGGCGGTCCGATCGGCGCCGACGCAGCCCTGGCGGTCGCCTGGTCCGCCGCAATCGCCCTCTTCGGGTACGTGTGGGCGAAGCGCCGGTTCGAGCGTCGCTCGATACGCTGATCCCCACCCCCTGGCCCGACCGGAAGCGGCGCGAAACCGCCCGGTCGGGCCTACCGTGGATTCATGGCTCCCGAAGAGTTCGACGTCATCGTGATCGGAGGCGGGCCGGCCGGCGAGAACGCGGCGGCCTACGCCATTGCCGGCAGCGACCGCACCGCGGCGCTGATCGAGCACCAACTGGTGGGCGGCGAGTGCTCGTTCTGGGCGTGCATGCCGTCGAAGGCACTGCTGCGACCGGTGGAGGTGCTCGGCACCGCGCGGCACATGCCGGGTGTGGAGGAGAAGGTCAACGCCTACGGACTGGATGTCGAGGCGGTCCTCACGCGCCGCGACGGCTTCGTGCACAACCTCGACGACTCGTCACAGGTGTTGTGGGCGGATTCGGTCGGCATCGACGTCATCCGCGGCAGCGCCCGCATCACCGGGGCGCGGGAGGTGACCGTCGGCGACCGGGTGCTGCGGGCCCGGCACGCGGTCGTCCTCGCGACCGGCACGACCGCCTCCGTCCCCGGCACACCGGGCCTGCAGGAGGCGCTGCCGTGGACGTCGCGCGACGCCACGAACGTGCGGGAGATCCCCAGACGACTCGCGGTAATCGGCGGTGGCGTGGTGGCGTGCGAGGCCGCGACGTGGCTGCACGAACTCGGCGCCGACGAGGTGACGCTCGTCGTCCGCGGGTCCGGGCTGCTCGGACGCACCGAACCGTTCGCGGGCGAGATGGTCGCCGAGAAACTGCGCAAGCACGGCGTGAACCTGCGCTTCGGCGCGAACGTGGAATCGGTGACTCGCATTGCCCCGTCGGACACCGGCATCGGCCGGATCCACGGCGGACCCGTCACGCTGGCGCTGAGCGGCGACGGCTCGGACCCCGAACTCGAGGCCGACGAGATCCTCGTCGCGACCGGACGCACCCCCGCCACCGCCGGGCTGGGGCTCGAGACGCTCGGTCTGCCCGATCTTGATTCTCACGGCTACGTCACCGTCGACGATCACCTCACTGTGGCGGGCGTCGACGGTGACTGGCTGTACGCGGTGGGCGACGTCAACGGTCGGTCCCTGCTCACCCACATGGGCAAGTACCAGGCGCGGGTGTGCGGCGACGTGATCGCGGCGCGAGCGGAGGGCCGGCCGCTCGACGGGCCCCGGTTCGTCGCGTCCGCCGATCACGGGCAGGTGCCGCAGGTGGTGTTCACGACGCCCGAGATCGCCGCGGTGGGCCGCACCGAAGAACAGGCCCGTGACGACGGCCTCGACGTCGAGGTGCTGGCGGTCGACATCGACGTCGCGGGTGCCGCGCTGTCGCGGGACGACTACACCGGGCGCGCGGCGCTCGTGATCGACCGGGCCACCGACACCGTGGTGGGCGCGACGTTCGTCGGATCCGGGGTCGCGGAACTGGTGCACGCGGCGACGGTCGCGGTGGTGGGCCGGGTCCCGGTCGAGACGCTGTGGCACGCGGTCCCGTCGTATCCGACGGTCAGCGAGGTGTGGTTGCGGCTGCTCGAGGCGAGACGCAATCCGTCGTGAGCACCGCGAGGACGTTCCCCACCTCCTGGCCGACACGGTCGGTACGCGGTACGCTGGTGGCACATACGGAGGTGTGACCATGCTCGTCGACCGCGACCGTGCCCGCGACACGATCCACGCGCTGTCCGATCAGGATCTGGTCGAGCTGCTGGCAGAGGAGTTCTCCCGTCGGCCCAACCTGCGGCCGGTCCGCGACGACGTGACCGCGCTGATGGCGATGGGGCCGGCGCTGGCGCTGCAGCACGAGCGCGCCGTCGCCAACCCCGCCGCAGCCGCGGTGGCGCGCACCCGCATCGTGTCCTCCGCTCTCCGGTCGCTCGTCGACGAGCACGAGATGTTCGACTCCACCACCGTCAGCCGAGCCCTCGGCAAGTCGGCCACCAGCCGCAACACCGCCAGCCGCCTGGCGGCGGCGGGCACCGTCATCGCACTGCCCGCGTCCGGGCACAATCTCTTCCCTGCCTTCCAGTTCGACGCCGAACGCCGCGAGGTGCGCCCGATCGTCGCCGAGATCAACCGAATGATCGGCGCCAAGGACGATCCATGGGGCACCGCGTCGTGGTGGCTGTCCCCCACCGCCTTCGCCGACGACCCGCGCTCCCCTGCCGAGCTCGCCGTCGCGGGCGGGCACGAGCAGGATCTGCGGGACATGGCCGACGACCTGATCCACGGCTGAGCATCGCGTGATCTACCCGGATCCGCCGGCGCTGCTGCCACCCGCCCTGATCACCACGCTTCCCGCCGACACGTCGGTGTGGCGCATTCACAGCGCCGTGCGCGGCGCCGCCGACCTCAACCCCACCCCACGACCACGCCCGCGTGCCGGCGGCAGGTTCGACAGTCTCGACGGCTCCTACGCCTACCTGTATCTGGGGGACAGTCCCGCAGCCGCGGTCGCGGAGACGCTGTGCCGGAACCTGCCGGTCGACCAGTCCCCCAGACTGATTCCGCGGGTGCAGATCCGGGGACGCGTACTGAGCGAACTGCGAACCACCCGCCCGGTGCGGGTGGCCGACCTGACCGGCACCGGGTCGGCGCGCCTGAACGCGGGCGTCTGGCTCACCAAGTGCGACCCGTCCGGCTACCTCCACACCCGGCGCTGGGCCGCAGCCGTCCTGGCCGCCAATCCCGGCATCGACGGCCTGCAATACCGGCCCCGGCACGACGAGAACAACCTCGCCTGGATGCTCGCCGGCTCCCCCGGCACCATCGCGCACCCCGCGGTCACGGCGGTCGGCGGCGTCGTTCCGCTCGATTCGGCGGACGGGCACTACCTTCTCGGGGCGCTACTCACCGCCCACAATGCCGCTCTCGCGCCCTGATCACGCCCGCCCGGGACCGCACGAGTGCGACACTCACGGTGTGTCGTCGACGCGAATCATCAGGGTCCTGCACGCCCCGCGGGAACGGGTCTTCCGCGCCCTGCTGGATCCGGAAGCGATCGCGACCTGGCGCGTCCCGGCGAACATGACCGCGCAGGTGCACCGGTTCGACGCCCACGTCGGCGGGCACTACCGCATCTCACTCACCTACGACTCCCCCGACGTGGCCGGCAAGACCACGGCCCACACCGACACGTACCACGGCTACTTCCAGTCCATCACCGACGGCAAGCAGGTGAAGGAACAGATGGAGTTCGAGACCGACGACCCTGACATGCGCGGAATGATGAACGTGTCGATCAAGCTGTGGGACCACGCCGACGGCACCGAACTGGACGTCCTGCACACAGGCATTCCGCCTGGGGTCGATCCCGCGGACAACGAACTCGGCTGGAATGAGGCGCTCGATCGGCTCGCCGGGATCGTCGAACACGGGTGACGCCCGTGCCCGACATCGTTCAGTCCGGCAGCCCGCCTCCGTAACCACGGGCCGTCAGGCCGCCCGGCTGCAACGAACGGCCGATCGACCGCGCCGCAGCGCGCACCATCTGGGACAGTGCAGTCGTCTGCGCGGTCTCGGCGTTGACGACTATCGCGAGGGCGGCCGTGGCCACACCCGGGCGTCCGAAGATCGGTGCGGCGATCGACAGCGCCTCCATCGTGACCTGACGGTCACTGATCGCCAGTTCCCGCTTGCGAACCTCCGCGAGTGTTCGACGCAGCTCGTCCGCGGAGGTGATGGTCTTCTCGGTGAACCGTTCGAGCGGTCTCGACAGCACCTCCTCCTGCACCATGATCGGCGCGAAGGCCAACAGCGCGAGTCCGATGCTCGATGCGTGGATCGGGAATCGTCCTCCGACCCGGGTTCGGACAGGAACGGCGCGCTTGCCGCCGATTCGTTCGAGGAAGATGATCTCGGAACCCTCGCGTACCCCCAGCTGAACGTTCTCCTGCGTGATCTGCGACAGGTCCTCCATCACCGGCATGGCGAGCTCGCGCAGCATGGTGCCGCGGGGCGCGAGCGACGCGACCTCCCACAGCCGCAGCCCGATCCGGTACCGGCCCGAACCGTCCCGTTCGAGCGCGCCCCACCCGGTCAGGTCCGCGGCCAGCCGGTGCACGGTGGTGAGTGGGAAGCCCGTCAGGCGGGACATCTCACTGAGCGTCAGAACGGGTTGGTCCGGAGAGAAGACCTCGAGCAGGTTCAGTGCCCGCACGGTGACGGAACCGGTTGGGCCCCGGCGACTCCCGACCACGGACATGTCCAACACCCCACTCAAGGCCTTCATCGACTCAGACGGGATGCACCCGCACCGGAATGCTAGCCCAGCCCTTGAGGGTGTTGTTCAGCCTCGGGACGGCGGCGGCCGTCGGCTCGATCCGGCGTACCCGGCGTGCCAGGGCAGTCAGGATCGTCTCGGCCTCGAGCCGCGCGATGGGCTGTCCGACGCACTGGTGAATGCCCATTCCGAAGGCGACGTGGCCGCTCGCGGCGCGCTGGATGTCGAACTCCTCGGACCGGTCGCCCCAGTGCCGCTCGTCGCGGTTTCCGGATCCGAGGAACAGCAGCACCTTCTGGCCTTCCGCGATCCGGTGACCGGCGAACTCGGTGTCCGCGGCGGTGGTCCGGAAGAACGTCTGCACAGGGGACTCGAAGCGCAGCGCCTCGTCGAACGCGAACTTCGCCAGGTTGGGCCGTTCGTGCAGGATGCTCCACTGGGCGGGGTGCGCGGCCAGCGCGTGCAGGGCGTTCCCGATACCGAACACCGTGGTGTCCACACCCGCGGTGAGCAGCGAGCGCACCAGCATCGGCGCCTGAGCATGTGTGATCTCGCCGCGGTCGGCGGCTGCCCAGATCTGCGCACCGAATCCCGTGGCCGACAGGTTGGCACGCTCGCAGCTCTCCGAGATCCACGCCTGGATCGGCTCGGCGGTCTCGAGCGCCCTCGTCACCCGGTCGTTGCGGGGGCCGAAAGCGTTGAAGGCCATCGCGCCGTACGGGAGAAGATTCTCGCGGCCCTCTGCGCGCACGCCCACCGCATCCGGGAACACCTGCAGAGGGAACACCTCGGCCAGGTCGGTGACCGCATCGAACTCGCCACGACACACCAACGCGTCCACGAGCAGATCCGCCTGCTCCTGGAGGTGGTCTCGCAGTTGGCGGACCGATCGCGGCGACAGGATCGCACTCATCGCCGCCCGCACCGGGGTATGGTCCGGCGGGTCGGCCTCGAGCAGCAAACTCGGTGTTCGCCAGGGTTTCTCATGCTGGAAGTCACTCAGACCGACGCCCCGGCCGGAAACGAACGTGCGCCAGTCGGTGAGCGCGGCGTGCACATCCGTGTAGCGGCCCATCGCGAGGACGTCGTATCGGGGCAGGCGTACGACCGGTCCGGCGGCTCGCAGCCTGGCATGGAATTCGTACGGATTCGCCAGGGTCGCATCGTCGAACGGGTCGTCGTCGAGGCCGGGCAGGTCCAGCCGCACGGTCGAGGTCTCGGTGGTCATGTGTCCGCTCTCCTCACAGGTCCAGAACGAGTCGCGGGCACGCTGCTCGCGAAACGCAGATCATCATCGTGTCGTCGGCCGCTCGTTCCTCGTCGGTGAGCAACGAATCCCGGTGCTCGACGACGCCGCCGAGCACCGACGTCTCGCAGGTCCCGCACGTACCCTCCTGGCAGGAGGACAGCACCTGGACTCCCGCCGCGGTGACCGCCTCGAGGATCGAGGTACCGGGTGGCACGGTCACGGTCGTGCCGCTGAGCGCGAGCTCCACCTCGAACGGCTCGTCGAGGACCGGGGCGCCGAGTTCCCTTGCCGCGAAACGCTCGACGTGCAGCGTTCCGGCGGGCCACTGCTCACACCTCTCGGCGACCGCATCCAGGAGGCCGGCTGGACCGCAGCAGTACACGAGGGTGTCCGGAAGCGGTGTACCGAGGATCGCCGAGAGGTCGGGCCGCCCGGAGACGTCCTGCGCGCACACCTCGACGCTGTCCGGGTAGAGCGTCGTCAGCTCGTCGACGAACGCCATCGAGCCACGACGGCGGCCGCCGTACGTGAGCGTCCAGTCGGATCCCGCGGCGTGCGCGGCAGCGACCATCGGCAGCATCGGGGTGATTCCGATGCCGCCGGCGATGAAGATGTACCGCGGCGCGTCGCGTAGTTCGAAGTTGTTCCGGGGACCGCGGACCCGGACCGAGTCACCCACATCGAGCTTGTCGTGCACGTACTGTGACCCACCGCGGCCGTCCGGCTCTCGGAGCACCGCGATCCTCCAACAGCCGGGGTCGGAGGGATCGCCGCACAGGGAGTACTGCCGCACGAGGTCCGGCTGCAATACGACATCGATGTGCGAGCCCGGAGTCCATTGCGGCAGCGCAACCCCCGCTGGGTGGCGTAGTTCGAGGACGGCGACGCCGTCGACGACGTCGCTCTTGCGATGCACTTCGAGGTCGGCCTCGAATTCGTGTGACCGGACTGTCATGAGTTCACCAACACTCTCGGAGGGATGTAGGGGGTYGCTGTCTCGTTGGTCCCGGAGCCGGTCGTGTGGCCGGTCGGGTGGCCGAGCAACCAGTTCCACAGCTCGATCGGATCGTCGGCGACCCTGGTGGCGCCGCAGTGACACGTGCCTTCGAGGCTGTCGGATCCCGGCACCCAGACGATTCGTACGACGTTGCGGCCCTTCGGCCTTACGGCGGGTTCGGTGGCCATCGATGCGCTCTCGTCAGCCGACCGGGACGGATCGAGAGGGCCGCTTCACCATCTGCTCGAGCATCCTGCGCGCGGCCAGCGCACCGGCGTCGATGTTGATGCTCAGTTCCTGATAACCCGAGGGTTCGCCCGCGATCACCGTCTCGAGCAGATCGAGGGCGACCACGTCCTGGAGCACCACGGTGCGGTTGTTCTCCCGCAGGAAGTCGGTCACGTCCTGATCATCGAGCGCGAAATCTCTCGCCACCGACCAGAAGTCGTGCGTCGAGTGTTCGGTTTCGGGGGTGATGGCGTAGACCACCTCGACGTGGAAGGCCTGGCTGTCGGGACCCTCCTCGGGCGGCATCACACCGACGGGGGCAATACGACTGTGCAACAGGTACAGACATGGTGGGGTGTACTCGACGTCCTGCCATCGGGTGATGCGCCCTTCGATGCCGGTCGACTCGGCGTAGAACGGGGGGCACTCCGCATCGTCCATGTGCCGGCTCATGCAGATGACGCCCGCATCCTCGTCCACCTCGGTGCTGATCGGTGTCGCCGCGACCTCCGGTGTACCGATGTATCCGCCGTGCAGATAGGTCTCGTGGGACAGGTCCATCAGGTTGTCCACCAGGAGGCCGTATCGCGCCCGCAGCGGCTCCATGCCTCGCACGACCGCGTAGTCGGGGCTGTCCAGCCATGGGGCACGGGGAATCTCGGCCGAATCGGGCTCCGTCGGATCGTGCGGGTCCGGGATCCAGATCCACACGAAAGAGTCCTGCTCGACGACGGTGAAGCTCTTCAAGCGCGCAGTACGCGGGATCCGACTCTGGCCGGGCACCGCCACGCAGCCCCCGTCACGGCCGTAGGTGAATCCGTGGTAACCGCAGACCACCGTGTCGCCCTCGAGGCGACTCGGCGCCTGGGACAGCGGAAACCTGCGGTGCACGCAGCGATCCGACATCGCGGTGACTTCTCCGGATTCGGTGCGCCAGAACAGGATCGGCTCACCGCAGATGGTTCGGGCGAACAACTCGCGCCCCACCTCCGAACCGTAGGCCGCCACGTACCACTGGTTTCGGGCTATCGATGTCATCGTGTGCTCCCAACTGGGCGGCGCGTCTCGCGCACCTCGACTTCGGGTGGGGCCGGCAGGCCCGGTGACTGCATCCACTGTCACGGAACCGATATGACCGAGACCACTCGACTTCCGGATATCGGAAGACTGTGTGCCGTCTTCCGATATCCGGAATGGGGGTGGAATCGAGACGAGGCGATCCGCAAATGTTCTGCCGAGTGATCCGGCTCACATCACATCACTCGATCAAGGGACCGAACATGAGTATTGATCTGCGGGAGCGCATCGATTCCAGTCCGATGTCGCGATTCCAATGGGGCGCGGTGGCGATCTGCGTCCTGCTCAACGTCCTCGACGGCTTCGACGTGCTGGTGATGGCCTTCACCGCACAGTCGGTATCTCAGGAATGGGGACTATCAGGCTCCGAGGTCGGACTACTCCTGAGCGCCGGACTGTTCGGAATGGCGGGCGGATCACTGCTACTCGCGCCCTGGGCCGACACGATCGGCCGACGCCGGATGATCCTGCTCTGCCTGGCCATCGCCAGCGCCGGGATGACCCTGTCGGCGCTGAGCCCCAACGCCCTCGCACTGGGCCTCCTCCGCGCGCTGACCGGAGTCGGAATCGGCGGAATCCTGGCCAGCAGCAACGTCATTGCGAGCGAGTACGCGTCGTCCCGCTGGCGCGGACTCGCGGTGAGCCTGAACTCGACCGGCTACGCGATCGGCGCCACGTCGGGCGGCATCATCGCCGTGGTGCTGCAGAACAGTTTCGGGTGGCGCTCCGTTTTCCTCTTCGGCGGCGTCTGCACCGCGGCCATCATTCCCGTGGTGTTCCTGCGACTGCCCGAGTCACTCGACTTTCTGCTGACCCGGCGGCCGGCCAACGCACTCGCGCGCATCAACAAGTTCGCCGCGCGAATCGGGCAGCCGCAACTGTCCGAGCTTCCGGACCCGACCGAGGACGGCACTTCGCCGACCGAGTCGGCCGGCAAACTGCGGCAACTGTTCTCGCCTGAACTGCTTCGTCCCACCCTGCTGATCTGGTTCGCGTTCTTCATGATCATGTTCGGCTTCTACTTCGTCACCAGTTGGACGCCGAAACTGCTGGTGGCCGCGGGACTTTCCGCGAACCAGGGGATCACCGGCGGCGTGCTGCTCAACCTCGGCGGAATCTTCGGGGCCACCTTGCTCGGCGCCCTGTCCGCCAGGTTCGCGCTGCGATCGGTCCTGTCCGCCTACATGGTGATCGCAAGTGTTCTCCTGGTCGTCTTCGTGCCCGCCACCAGCTCCATCGTGGTCGGATTCACGCTCGGAGCCCTCATCGGGGTCTTCGTGAACGGCTGCGTCGCCGGGCTGTACGCGATCACCCCGTCGGTGTACGGACCGTCCGTCCGAGCGACCGGCGTCGGCTGGGGAATCGGCGTGGGACGGATCGGCGCCATCGTCTCGCCCATCGTCGCAGGCAAGCTGTTGGATCTGGACTGGACGCCCACACAGCTGTACATCCTCGTCGCCGGCGCGTTTATCCTCGGAGCGATCGCGGTCAGCAGACTGCAGTCCGAATCGAAGAAGACGACACCCGCACCGGTGGAGCCGTCCCCCGCGGGGATGCTGTCGGGCGAGCCCGCCTGACCGCGCACCCCCAGGGGACGAGCGCCGGCGTCAGTCACCGCCCGGGGCGCTGAGCGCCGGGAACCAGATGTCGGTGAGGACCTCCGCCGCCTGTTCGCGGGGAACCTCGATCGTCCCCTGGAGGGCCCATCGGGTGAAGAACCGTTCGAGCTGCGCGACCAGTAGTTCGATACGCAACCGGGCCTCGTCCTGCCGGTCCTGCGGCCAGCGCGCCAGGTACTGCGTCATCGAGTTGGGCAGGGCGAGGATCCCGTCACGGGACGTCTCGCGGAACGAGGGTTCCAGGGCGACCGCCTCGTCCCACGCGGGCAGGATGTCCTTGCACTCGTCGAACCAGTCGATGGCCCGGTTCACCCAGGCCGTGAACTCGGCGCGGGATCCGGTCTCGAGCACCCGATCGAGGTCCTCGTAGAACGCGAAGACACTCGGCACCATCTTCTCCGCACTGATGGCTCGCAGGATCTCCACCTTGCCGGGAAAATGCAGGTAGAAGGTGGCGCGGCTGCAGCCGACCGCAGCGGCGATGTCGTCGACGGTGACCGCCGCGTAGCCGCGCGCGCAGAACAACTCCCGAGCACACTCCATGAGCTTGGTCCGGGTCCACCGCTTCTGTTCTTCTCGCAGACTTCCGCGCCGGCTCTTGATCTCGTCCGCAGCAACTCCCACGCCCTAGACGATGGCGCACCCGGACGGGCGCAGGCAAGTCGAATCGCCGCTCGAAGGACGGATCGTCATTCACTTGACACATCGTCAGTCAATCAGAAAGTATGACGCACATCACTATAGATGTGCGCCGGTGTCGAGCACGGCGACGATCCTTGCCCGCATCGAAAGGAACTACCCGTGACCAAGTCTGTCGACCCGCAGGCCTACATCGCGTCCGTCATGGCCGGACTGACGGGCCCGGGCGGGCCGTTCGAACTCCACGAGGAGGATGTCCTCGGCGTCCGCATGCCGGTGATGAAGAACCGCGATCGGTCCCTGGGCGACGCCCTGGCGGCCTCGATCGCATTCGGCGACCGCGACTACCTGGTCACCGAGGACCGCCGGATGAGCTACGCCGAGCACGGTGCCGCCGCGGCGGCACTGGCCCGCGCCCTGCGGGAGCGGTACGGCGTCGACAAGGGCGACCGTGTCGGCATCCTCGCCGCCAACACTCCCGAGTGGGTCCTGTCGTTCTGGGCGGCGCAGGCGCTCGGCGCGATCGCGGTGGGCTTCAATGCGTGGTGGACGACGCGCGAGATCGAGTACGGGGTCGGCCACGCCCAGCCGTCGGTACTGATCGTCGACGCGAAGCGCGCCGCGCTCCTCGACGGGCTCGACCTGGACGTCCCCGTCCTCACGATGGAGGACGACCTGCCGAGGCTGATCGCCGAGTTCGCGGGCGCCGACCTGCCGGACACGACCGTTCTCGAGGACGATCCGGCGGTGATCCTCTACACCAGCGGCACCAGCGGCCGCCCGAAGGGCGCGGTGCACTCGCACCGGAACCTGTTGGCCGTCATCGGCTATCACCGTTACAGCGACGGCCTCGTCGCGGCCTTCACGGGCGGTGACCCGAGCTCCGATGCGCCGAGCGATCTGCGCTACCTGCTCACGTCGCCGCTGTTCCACATCGCCAGCCTGCACAACCTCGTCGTCCCGCGTCTGGGCACGGGCAGCGCCGTGGTGATCTATCAGGGCTCGTTCGACGCGGACCGGGTGCTGCGTCTGATCGAGCGCGAGAAGGTGACCAACTGGGGCGCGGTCCCCACCATGGCGGGTCGCCTGCTCGAACACGACGATGTGACTCGCTACGACCTGTCGTCGCTGACCTCGTTCGCGCTCGCCTCGGCGCCGTCGTCGCCGGGTTTCCAGCAGCGCCTGCGGGAGAAGCTGCCGTTCGCCCGCAACGCACTGGTCGACAGCTACGGGCTCACCGAGTGCAGTACCGCGATCTCGGTTGCGACGCCGATGGATCTGCAGGCGTTCCCCGGCACGCTCGGCCGGCCGATCATCGGTGTCAGCGTGGAGATCCGCGACCCGTTCGGCGAGCCGGTGCCCGACGGGACCGAGGGCGAGATCTGCGCGCGCAGCCCGTACGTGATGCTCGGCTACTGGAACGACGACGCGGCCACCTCCGCGGCCATCCGTCCCGGACGCTGGCTGCACACCGGCGACTTCGGGGTGATCGAGAACGGGATGGTTCGGCTCACCGGACGCCGCTCCGATCTGATCCTGCGCGGCGGAGAGAACGTCTACCCGGTGGAGATCGAGCAGTGCCTCGACGAGCATCCGGCGGTCGCGGAGTCCGCGGTGGTGGGAGTCGACCACCCCGACCTGGGGCAGGAGGTCGGCGCGATCGTGGTCGTCCGGCCCGGGATGGAGGTGACCGAGGACGAATTGCGGGAGTTCGCGTCCGAGCGTCTCGCGTACTTCAAGGTGCCCACCCGATGGAAGATCACCACCGATTCGTTGCCGCGCAACGCGACCGGAAAGACGATCCGCACACGAATCGCTCTGTGAGCGAACACGTTCCCCGCTCCCAGCGGTGAGAGAGGCAAGATCCCGATGAGTTACGACGCGATCGTCAAGAACGGCCGGTGGTTCGACGGCACCGGCGCCCCGTCCGCAACCCGACACCTCGGTATCCGAGACGGCCGGGTGGCCACAGTCTCGGCCGCCGCGCTCGACGAGACCGACTGCCCGCGGGTGATCGACGCGGCCGGCAAGTGGGTGATCCCGGGCATGCTCGACATCCACACGCACTACGACGTCGAGGTCCTGCTGCGTCCCCAACTGGACGAGTCGGTGCGGCACGGCGTCACCACCGTGTTCGTGGGCTCGTGCTCGCTGTCGACGGTCCATGTCGGGCCGTCGGACGCCGGTGACCTGTTCGGCCGGGTCGAGGCGATCCCCCGTCGCCACGTCGTCGACGGGCTCGAGGAGCGCAAGACGTGGAACTCGGCACGCGAGTACGTCGACGCGCTCGAATCGCTGCCGCTGGGAGCGAACGTCGCGGCGTTCATCGGCCACTCCGACATGCGGGCGGCGCTGATGGGCCTGGACCGGGCCACTCGCAAGGAGATCAAGCCGACCGCGTCCGAACTCGCCGCGATGGAGCAGCAGTTGACCGAGGCGCTCGACGCCGGCTTCGTCGGGATGTCCTCGCAGCAGCTGATGTTCGACAAGCTCGACGGCGAGGTCTGCCGGTCCCGCACGCTGCCGTCGACGTACGCGACCGCCAAGGAGCGTCGCCGACTCAACGCGATCCTGCGACGCCGCCGCCGGGCGCTGCAGGGCGGCCCGGATGTGGCCCGCCCGCAGAGCATGGTGGTGATGGCACTCAGCAGCCTCGGCATCTTCCGCAAGCCGCTCAAGACGAGCCTGCTATCGGCCGCCGACGTCAAGGCGATCCCCGGTGTGGTGAAGGTCTTTCCGCTGATGGCGAAGGTCATCAACGGCCTGGGCGGCGACTTCCGTTGGCAGCACCTGCCGGTCCCGTTCGAGGTGTACTCCGACGGCATCGACCTGCCGGTGTTCGAGGAATTCGGTTCCGGCGCGGCGGCCCTGCACCTGTCGAACCAGATCGACGCGCGCCGCGATCTGCTGGCCGACGAGAACTATCGCCGGCGCTTCCGCAAGGACTACGACAAGAAGTACGGGCCCCGGGTGTGGCACCGCGACTTCTTCGACGCCGAGATCGTCGAGTGCCCGGACGAATCGGTCATCGGGAAGACGTTCGGTCAGGTCGGGGAGGATCGCGGCGGCGTGCATCCCGTCGACGCGTTCCTCGACCTGGTGGTCGAGTACGGACCGAAGGTCCGCTGGCGGACCACGATCTCGAACCACCGCCCCGAGGTGCTGAATACGCTCGCCGCCGATCCCGGTGTGCAGCTGGGCTTCTCCGATGCAGGCGCGCACCTGCGGAACATGGCGTTCTACAACTTCGGACTGCGCTTCCTGCGACGCGTGCGCGACGCCGAGCGGGCGGGTACGCCGTTCCTGTCGGTGGAGCAGGCGGTCCATCGGGTCACCGGTGAGCTCGCCGACTGGTACGGCCTCGACGCGGGTCACCTCAGGGAGGGCGACCGCGCCGACCTGGTGGTCGTCGACCCCGAGCATCTCGACGCCTCGCTCGACACGTACGCCGAGTGCCCGATCCCCGAGTACGACAACCTCTCCCGGATGGTGAACCGCAACGACGACACCGTCTCGGCCGTCTTCGTCGGCGGCGAGTACGTCTTCGGCGACGGGCAGCCCGCGCCTACCCTGGGCAGCGCACGGACCGGGAGGTTCCTCGAGGCTCGGTGACGAGCCACCTCGGGACGTCGACGTGCTCGGCGGCCGCCGGGCACGCGATCCGTCGTATAGTCGCGACCATGACCCCCGGGCTGGACGTAACCACCGTCGACGGCGTCGTTCGGGGCCGACGGGTCGGCGATCTGCTGGCCTGGCGCGGTATCCCCTACGCCGCTCCACCCGTCGGCCCGCTGCGCCTGCGGGCACCGCAACCGGTAGAGCCGTGGACCGGCGTCCGCGACGCCACCGCGTTCGGCAATGCCGCACCGCAGCACCGGATGGGCACCGCCCTGCGACCGGGCAAGTACCAGCCGATGTCCGAGGACTGCCTCACGCTCAACGTGCTCGCCCCGGCGGCGCCCAGCTCGACGCCGCGGCCCGTCATGGTGTTCGTCCACGGCGGCGCCTTCACGATGGGCACCACGGCCTTGGGGATCTACCACGGGGACCGTCTGGTGCGCCGGGGCGACGTGGTGTTCGTGTCGGTCAACTACCGGCTCGGCTCGCTGGGATACCTCGACTTCAGCGAGTTCTCCACGCCCGCGCGGCCGTTCGACGCCAATCTCGGCCTGCGCGACCAGCTGGCCGCGCTGGAGTGGGTGCAGCGCAACATCGCCGCCTTCGGGGGCGATCCCGAGAACGTCACGCTGTTCGGCGAATCCGCCGGCGCCACCTCGGTGACCACGCTGATGGCGACGCCGGCCGCCCGTGGACTGTTCGCCCGCGCCATCGCCCAGAGTTCCGCACCCGTCCTCGTGAACGACGCACCGCGGGCGCGACGCTGGGCCCGGGAGTTCGTGTCGCTGCTCGGATCGAACGCAGACGACCCCGCGGCGGCCGCCCGCGCCCTGGACGACGCCACCTCGGCAGAACTCGGCAAGGCGGGGCATCGGCTGGGTGCCAAGGTGCTCGCCGAGACTCCCGGCCTGCACCCGTTCGGGCCGACCGTCGACGGCGACTTCCTGCCCGTGGCGCCATTGCAGGCATTCACTGACGGCACCGCGCACCGAGTACCGCTGATCATCGGGACCAACGCCCGCGAGGGCACCCTCTTCCCGAAGTTCCTCGACGGTCTGCCCACCGACGAGGCACGCATCGACGCGATGTTCGAGCTCACCGATCCGGAGGCCCGGGCGCGCGTCGTCGGCGCATACGCCGGCTACCCGGGTCCGGCAGCGGCGATCGATCTGGGCGGCGATCTGACGTTCTGGAGGCCGTCGGTCCAGATCGCCGAGGCTCACTCCGTCCATGCCCCCACCTACAGCTACCGTTTCGACTTCGCGCCGCGCCTCATGCACTGGCTCGACCTCGGCGCCACACACGCGTTCGAGATGTTCGCGGTGTTCGGTTACGGCGACTCCGCCGCCGGACGTGCGCTCACCGCCCCCGGTGGTCGACGCGGACTGCGCGTGGTCACCGACCGGGTCCAGGAGCACTGGATCTCCTTCGCCTGCAACGGAATCCCTGCGCCGTGGTGGCCACGGTACGACACCGACATGCGCCGTACCCTCATCCTCGACGTTCCCACCCGCGTCGAACGCGATCCGGGCCGGGAACGCCGACTCGCGTGGGCGGACTATCGCGGATACCTCGACGAGGACGGGGACAGGCACCCTGCCGTACCCGAGCACCGGGCATGACCGGGGGCGGCCTCGAGGTCGAGGTCACCCTCGCCGAAGGCGTGGTCCGTGGGCGCCGACTTCCGGATCTGTTGTCGTGGAGGGGAATTCCGTACGCTGCACCGCCGGTGGGAGCGCTCCGGCTGCGCGCTCCGGAACCGGTACAGCCGTGGGCCGGCGTCCGCGACGCCACCGAGTTCGGTCCCTCCGCGCCGCAGCAGCGCAGACAGGGCGACGAGAACTGCCTGACCATCAACGTGCTGAGGTCGGCCGACCCGAGCAGCGCCGCCAGGCCGGTCATTGTGTTCATCCACGGCGGCGCACACACGGCCGGAACCTCGTCGGCGCCGCTGTACAGTGGCGCCTCGCTGGTCCGCCGCGGCGACGTCGTGTTCGTCTCGTTGAACTACCGGCTCGGCGCCCTCGGCTACCTGGACTTCTCCGAGTTCTCCACGCCCGAACGACCATTCGATACCAACCTCGGCCTGCGCGACCAGGTTGCCGCATTGCAGTGGGTGCAGCGCAACATCGCCGCGTTCGGGGGCGACCCCGCCAACGTGACACTGTTCGGCGAGTCCGCCGGCGCCGACGCGGTCGTCACCCTGATGTGCACGCCCGCCGCGAAGGGCCTGTTCGCGCGCGCCATCGCCCAGAGCCCGCCCCCGGCCACCTCGAACGGCCGGGAACTGGCGGCGCTGTGGGCTCGCGAGTTCCTCGACATCGCGGGCGTCTGCGGGTCCGACGTGACCGAGTTCCTGACCACCGCCGCACCCGAACTCCTCGTGCAGGCGGCCACCACGCTCAGTACCCGTGGGGCCGACGAGGTGCCCGGCACCCGTCCGTTCGCTGCGGTCGCCGACGGTGACCTGTTGCCGGAGCACCCACTGAATGCGTTCGAGGCGGGAACCGAACACCGGGTGCCACTGTTGATCGGCACCAACGCGCACGAGGGCCGGATCTTCCCGCGCTTCCTCGACATCCTTCCCACGAACCGGGATCGGATCGAGAAGATGTTCGAAGACACCGATCCCGCGATCAAGGCTCGCGCGATCGGCGCGTATCCCGGATACCCCGGCCGGCGGGCCGCCGCGGATCTCGGCGGCGACGTCGTCTTCTGGGAGCCGTCGGTGCGCTGCGCACACGCGCACACGCGCCACAGCGACACCTACATGTACCGGTACGACTTCGCGCCCCGCCTCCTGCGCCTGACCGGCCTGGGGGCGACGCACGCGACGGAACTGTTCGCGGTGTTCGGTGCACGGGGGCCCGCGGCGCGCACCCTCACCTCGCTCGGCGGCCGCCGCGACCTGCGCGTCGTCACCGACACGATGCAGAGCCACTGGCTCCGCTTCGCGCGCGGTGGGCGGCCGCTCGGGACGTGGCCGCGTTACTCGCTGGAGCGCCGTGACACCCTGATCATCGACGCGGAGTCCCGCGTGGAGACCGATCCGCTGCGCACCCGCCGCGAGGCCTGGCTCGGATACCGGCACCGTCACTGAATCCCCCGTGAGCTACGGTTGCGAACTGCAACCAAATCTCAGGCTGTGGGAGACCTCGATGTCCGTGCTCGACAGGCGTCTGGGCGGCGACGGATGGGCCGCCCAGCTCACCAGGTTTGCCCTGGTGGGCGGATCCAGCAATATGCTGTACGCGCTGTCGTTCCTCGTTCTCGACGCCTACGGGACGCTGTTGGCGAACGCCGTCGGTGTCGCGACCAGCACGGTGCTGGCCAACGAGCTGCATCGACGCCGCACCTTCCGCGCCGCCGACCGGGTGCCCTGGTTCGCCGCCCAGTGGGAGGGCGGCGCGCTGGCCCTGCTAGGCCTGCTCATCAGTTCCCTGGCCCTGGCGCTGCTGCACTTCTTCTTCCCCGACGTCGGCGGCCTGGTGTCGATCGCGCTGGTGATCGCCGTGAGCGGCGTCGTCGGCGGGCTCCGGTTCATCGCACTGCGCGGCTGGGTGTTCGGCCGCCGGCAGCCGCTACTTCAGCAGTCGTGACATCCGCCGGTCGGCGAGGATCTTGCCGCCGGTCTGGCATGTGGGGCAGTACTGGAACGACCGCTCCGCGTACGACACCTCGCGTACCGTGTCGCCGCACACCGGGCACGGCATTCCCGTTCGCGCATGCACCGTCATCCCGGCCCGCTTCTCGCCCTTGAGCCGGGCCGCCTCCTGCCCCACCGAGCGCGCCGCGGCGTCGGACAGTTCCGACCGCATCGCGTCGTACAGCGCGTCGACCTCGTCGGACGTCAGTTTCGACGCCGTCGCGAACGGCGACAGCCGGGCGGCATGCAGGATCTCGTCGGAGTACGCGTTCCCGATTCCCGCGAGCAGGGACTGGTCCACCAGCGCGGTCTTGATCCGGGCCGACGTCCCGGCGAGCAGTTCCCCGAACTCTGGACGGGCCACCTCGAGCGCGTCGGGTCCGAGGCGGGCGATGCCCGGCACCTGATGCGGGTCGGTCACCACCCACACCGCGAGCCGCTTCTTGGTACCGGCCTCGGTGAGGTCGAAGGCCGGCGTCGCGCCGTTGGGGGTGAAGAAGTGCACCCGCAGCGCCAGCGGGCCCTTCCCCGGCTTCGGCGGCGCCGTGCTGGGGTTGTCGGCCCAGCGCAACCAGCCACCGCGGGACAGGTGCGTGATCAGCCACAGCCCGTCGCAGTCCATCGCGAGGTGCTTGCCGAACCGCCGCGCCCCGGTGACGTCGCGGCCCTGCAGCGCCGTGATCGGCGGATCGACCGTCTTTAGCACGCTCAGCGCGGCGACGTCGATGCGACCGACCACCGCCCCCACGGCATGGTCACGCAGGAACTGGGCCAGGGCCTCCACCTCGGGCAGTTCGGGCATGSGCTCAGCGTAGGCGCCGGCGCCGACAGCCGGGCGGGGTCAGACAGGTTCGTTGAGCGGCCCGACGTCGACCACGGAACCGAGCAAGCCTGTCAGGATGAGCACGATGTTGCTGCGCAAGGTGGACTCCGCAACCGGGTCGAGGATCTCCGCCAGGCTCGGTATCCCGAGGTCGAATCGGGTCTCGAAGCGGATCAGCACACCGTCACGATCCGGCTCCGGGTCGAGCTGCCAGGACCCTTCCATCGTCAGGAAGTCCCCGCTGAGTTGGGCGAATTCGATGCGGCGGGCGATCGGGTCGAGCACGTCCCGCTCGGTCCAGCGCAAGGTGCCCTTGCGGAACCGGACCAGCCAACTGGAGATGACCGACCCGTCCGCCTGCGCGGGTTCGAGTTCGAGGGCGAGGACGGTTTCCGTCAGTTCGGGATAGCGGGCGAAGTCGCTGATCCGGGCGTAGGCCGCTTCGGGCTGCACGTGCTCGGCGCGGATGTGCATGACTACGTGGCGCATGAGAACTCCAAAGGATCGTGTTCAGGTGAGGGTCAGGTCCTCGAGGGCTTCGGCGAGGACGCGGAGGAAGAGTTCGACCTCGTCCGTGGTCAGGATCGCCGGCGGGGTGAAGCGCAGCACGTTGGCCGCATTCAGTGAGTGGTTGGCCAGGACGTCACGTTCCAGAAGGTTCAGGAACAGTTCCCCGACCAGGCCGCTCGAGGCCATCTCGAGGCCCAGCAACAGCCCGCGGCCACGCACATGGGCCACGCGGCCGCCGCCGTACCGGGCCACAGCCGTCCGGATGCCCGCGAGGAGGTGCTCGCCGAGCATTGCTGCGCGAGCCGTGAGGTCCTCGTCGCGGATCACGCCGATGGCGGCACGGGCGGCCGCACACACCGCCGGCGACCCCGCGAACGTGGAGGTGTGGAGGTAGGGGTCCCGGGCGAAGGGCTCGTAGGACTCCCGCGTGGCCACCACCGCGGCAATCGGCATCACGCCCCCGGAGAGGCCCTTGCCGACCAACATCATGTCGGGCACCACGCCGTCGGCGTCCACACCCCACCAGCGACCCAGCCGACCGAGACCGGTCTGGACCTCGTCCACAATCAGCAACGCCTCGTAGCGGCGACACAATTCGGCGGCGTCGCGCAGGTAGCCCGGGGGCGGCACGTTCACGCCGCCCTCCCCCTGCACCGGTTCGACGATGAAGCAGCCGTGGCCGCCGGTTGCGCGTAACGCCACCTCCAGCTCGGCCGGATCGCCGAAGGCGACCTCCATGATGTGCGGAAGCAACGGTCGGAAGGGCTGCTGCAGCACGCCGTTCGCCGTGACGCTCAGCGCGCCGAGCGTCTTGCCGTGGAACCCAGCGCGGGTTGTGATCACAGCCGTCTTGCCTTGCGCGCGAGCCAACTTCAGCGCGCACTCGGTGGCTTCCGCACCGGAGTTGACGAAGTGCACCAGGTCCAGATCACCGGGGGTGATCTCGGCCAGGGCGGCGGCGGCACCGGCACTGACGGGGTCCAAGAACACCCGGGAGGCCATCGGGTGCCGCCGAACCTGATCGCACACCGCCTCCACGACTGCCGGGTGACGATGCCCCAGCAGATAGACGCCGTAGCCACCGAAGTCCAGGACCCGACGGCCGTCCGCGACCGTGATCCAGGCACCCGACGACTCGACCTCGACCAGGTCACCGATCAACCGCCCGAGCGCCGCCCGGCCGCTGCCGAAGTGCCTCCGGTATCGGTCGGTCAGCACATCGGAATCGAGCAGCATGCCGGTGCTCATCGGACTGCGCTTTCGACCACCGGCGGCTCCGCCGGCAACAGCTTCTTGACCTGGGCCCAGTAGATCAGCGAGCGCCTGAGCGCCTCGGTGAGGGCGTCCTTGGTGGCCCGATCACCGAATCCCAGCCTGTCCAGGTCACTGGGCATGGCATCGCTGGACTGGAACACCCACACGGACTCGAGAAAGTCGATGAACATCCGTCGTCGTCCGTCCGAGATCAGGTCGTCCAACAGCGGCAACAACAACCGGTCGACGGACTCGAAGGGCATGAACCGTGGCCGCACCGCGCCGATCCAGGCGAGCCGGGACACGTACTCGCACAGCTCGGCGATATCGGTGAACGTGAGTGCTTGATCTCCCGCGGTCAGCCAGTACTCGCCCTCGGTCACGTCCTCACGAATCAGTTTGCCGACGGCCTCGACGACGATGTCCAGGGGAACTGTGTCGACCAGGGATTCGATCTCCCCCGGGACCACCGGGAGATTGCCCCTGACCGCGTTACCCAACATGCGGTGCAACCCTTGGAAGGCGGCCATTCGACCGTCACGGGAGTCTCCGGTCACCACCGACGGCCGGAGGATGACGGCCGGAACCGAACCGGCGCGGATCAACTCCTCCGCCTCCGTCTTGGATTCCAAATAGGCGGCCAGTCCGGCGAAACGCTCGTCGGCCGGGGCCTGACGAATCACGAAGGCCGTACTCAGGTAGTAGAGCGGGGCGTCGGCGTCGGCCGCCACACGCAGCATGGACGCGGGACCCTGGACGTTGACCGCCCGGAGGCGCTCCGGATCCACGTTCCATTTGGTGACCGCTGCTCCGTGCAGCACGACATCGACCCGGTTCACCAGAGCGGCGTAGTCCGTGGCCGGCAAGCCCAGCGTGGGGTGCGTGAAATCACCGGCAAACTCGCTGACCCGTGGGTCGTCGATCGGGCGTCTGCCGCGCAGACACACGATGTCGAAGTCCTCGGCCATCGCGTCGAGCACGGCCCTGCCGATGACTCCGGAGCCACCGGTGAGCAGCAGAGTTCGCTTGCTCCGGGTCATCGGGAATCAGGGGCGAAGACCCCACCCTTCGGGCCGTGACGGGAAGCGTGATCGAACTGTTCGATCTTCATGTCGGCACCCCTTCGATGCGTTTCGATTTCTTCGATAGTTCCGGGGAATCACGCTGCGCGGCAACGCTATCGGCGCTACGCGATGGCCAGCGGGTTCCCGGCGAAGTAACCCAGCAATGGGCCGGCCATCTTGGCTCGGGCCGGCGGATGGAAGCCCAGTCCGTTGACCGCGGCCGCGAGGTAGCCGATCCGGTCCGAGGTGATGAAATTCATCCCGCCGAGCAGCTCAACTGCCCGGGGCACGGCGGCCGCGATCGCATCCTGCACGGCGTACCGCACCAGGAGCGCGTCCACGAGCAGTTGCCGGCTGTTCAGCTCGTCGGTCATCCGGCGGGCGATGTTCTCCACCGACGCCATCGCACCTTCCAACGTGACGACCAGTCGGAGCCGGTCGGATTCGCTGATCCGGTCCGAACCGAGCGCCAACTCCACCAGGGCGCTGGCGGCTCCGACGTAGGAACCGGTGATGAGCAGTTCGAACCACAGGAAGGCGGCATTCTGGATGTCGTCGAGTTGTTCGCCCTCGCTCACCGACGTGGTTACGACGAGATCCGACGGAACCAGCACGTCGTCGATGGTGACCTGATCGCTTTCGGCACCGGCCAGCGCGAAACTGGACCAGAACGAGCTGACCGAGACGCCGTCGTCCTTCGCTGGGATGAGCGCGACCGCGAGCTGTTCTCCCGGGCCGTCCGGCCGAGGGAGCATGACGCTGGCGGTCAGCAGATCCATGGAGCGCGACAGGCTGCATGGCTTCTTGACCCCGCTCAGCCGGACGCCGTCAGGTGTGGGGGTGGCGGTCATGGTCGGCTTCAGGATCTGCCCGTCCGGGCGCCCTTCCGCGAAGCCGGATGCGAGCAGCAGACTGTCGGCGGCGATGGCCTGCAGCAGCATCCAGTCCATACCGGTGTTCGTCTCGCTCACCGCAACGAGGCTCGCCACCGAGAAGTGGTGCATCGTGGTGGCGACCGCCAGCGACGGTGACCGCGAGCCGATCGCGCGCTGCACCCGGACGGCCTCGAGGGGACTTGCCCCGATGCCGCCCAGATCGGCGGGCACGAGGAGGCCCGGCCCACCGGCCTCCCGGAACACCGCGGTGCCGGGGCTGCCCCGCCGTTCCAGGTCGCCCGGCGGTATCGGCGTCAGCGCCTCGTCCAGACCGGGCAGACTGCGCTGCAGCACGCCGCGGTCAGTTTCGAGAAACCTCATATCTCCTCCACCGCCGTCCAGGTGTAGGGCTCGGAGCGAGGGTGACGCTCCAAGGTCGGATGTCCAAATCTCCCGGTTTCCAACCTCGTCCGACGGCGTCCCGCTGAACAGCAACCCGAGGGTGGACCCACACACTCGTAGGGGTGAGGAAATCCCACCCTGGGGTGGGCGGGCCTGTCAGCGACGGATCAGGTAGATGTCCATGATCCAGCCCTTGCGCTCGCGCAGTTCGGCGCGCACGCGCACGATCTCGTCGTCCACCTCGCGCAGCTTGCCGGAGATCAGTACCTCGTCGGGCAGACCGAGGTACGCACCCCACCAGATCTCCACCTCGTTGCCGGGGTCCGGGACGTGGGTGAAGCTGCAGTCCGCGTCGAGCATCACGACGGCGGTCCCGACGCCGTCGGGCAGCCCCTCGCGCAGCCGGCGTCCGGTGGTGACATGGACGGGCTCGCCGATCCGGTTGAGCACGATGCGGTGCTGCGCGGCCAGCGACTGGATGCTCGTGACGCCGGGGATCACGGTGTACTCGAACCGCACGTTGCCGCGCGCCAGGACGCGTTCGACGATCCGCAGCGTGCTGTCGTACAGCGACGGATCGCCCCACACCAGGATCGCGCCGACGCCGTCCTCGGCCGCGAACTTCTCCTCGAACACCTCGGCGCGGCGGTCGTGCCAGTCGTCGACTACGCCGGCGTAGTCGGACGGGGTCCGGTCCCGCGGCGGGTCCACGATGTCGACGATCCGGTACTCGCGCTCCATGTGCTCGGCGAGGATGGTGGTGCGCAGGTCCACCAGCTCCTGCTTCTCGTCGCCCTTGCCGATGACGAAGAACACGTCGGCCCGGTTCATGGCCTTCACGGCCTGGATCGTCACCTGGTCGGGGTCGCCGGCACCGATGCCGATCACGAGAAGCTCACGCATGCGGGGCACGCTATCGTCATTGCTGCACCCGATACACACAGGACCCAGCCGGTATCGTCGGCCGCCGAAGACGGTCGATCGTGCGCAGCCTAAGCTAGGGTCCGTGATTGTGCCGACGCCCTACGAGGATCTTCTGCGCCTGGTGATGGACTCCGGCACCGCGAAGGCTGACCGCACCGGCACCGGTACGCGCAGTGTCTTCGGGCRCCAGATGCGTTGGGACCTCGGCGAGGGCTTCCCGCTCATCACCACCAAGAAGGTGCATCTCAAGTCCATCGTGTACGAGCTGCTGTGGTTCCTGCGCGGCGAGTCCAACGTCAAGTGGCTGCAGGAACACGGCGTCACCATCTGGGACGAGTGGGCCGACGCGGACGGCGAGCTGGGCCCGGTCTACGGCGTGCAGTGGCGGTCGTGGCCCACCCCGTCGGGCGAGCACATCGACCAGATCACCAAGGTGATCGAGACGCTGAAGACCAATCCGGATTCGCGCCGCATCATCGTCTCGGCGTGGAACGTCGCGGACCTCGACGCGATGGCACTGCAGCCGTGCCACGCGTTCTTCCAGTTCTACGTCGCCGACGGCAAGCTCAGCTGCCAGCTGTACCAGCGCAGTGCCGACCTGTTCCTCGGCGTGCCGTTCAACATCGCCAGCTACGCGCTGCTCACCCACATGGTGGCGCAGCAGACGGGGCTCGAGGTGGGCGACTTCATCTGGACCGGCGGCGACTGCCACATCTACGACAACCACGTCGACCAGGTCACCGAGCAGCTCTCCCGGGAGCCGCTCCCCTACCCGACGCTGAAGCTGAACAAGCGCGACTCGATCTTCGACTACACCTTCGAGGACGTCGAGATCGTCGACTACCGCCACCACCCCGCGATCAAGGCGCCGGTGGCGATCTGATGATCGGCCTGATCTGGGGCCAGACCACCGCGGGCGTGATCGGCCGGGACAACACGATCCCGTGGCGCGTCCCCGAGGACATGGCCCATTTCAAGGACACCACCATGGGTCACCCCGTGGTGATGGGCCGGCTCACGTGGGACTCGCTCCCGCCGAAGTTCCGCCCCCTGCCGGGCCGCCGGAACATCGTCGTCACCCGTCAGAGCGGCTGGACCACGGCCGGCGCCGACACCGCGAACGGCATCGAAGAGGCCCTCGCGCTCGTGGGCGACACCGCCTGGGTCGTGGGCGGTACGCAGATCTACACCGCGGCAATGCCGTTCGCGGACCTGCTGTCGGTGACCGAGATCGACGCGGACATCGAGGGCGACGCCTTCGCGCCCGAGATCGGCGACGAGTGGGTCGTCGGAGACACCGGAGACTGGCACATCTCGGAGAAGTCCGGTTTGCGCTACCGGTTCCTCACGTACGTCCGCGGCTGACGGGCCACTGTCGGACGGTGGCCGAACCGTTAGGCCGATAACCCGGTCATCTCCGGCGCGGTGGGTCATACTGCGGGGACACCGCCCCTGCAGTCACCAGGAGTGACATTTGATGGACAAGACCTCATTGACGGCCCTCGCCCGGCAGCAGCTCAAACTGGCGTCCACGTCGTCCAGTGGACGCAGTTCGCAGACCGTGTACGGCGGCCATCAACGCAGCCTGCGTCAGACCGTGATCGCGCTCGGCGCCGGCAAGAGCCTGGCCGAGCACGACAGCCCCGGCGAGGCCACGCTGCTGGTGCTCAGCGGCAAACTGGCGCTCATCTGCGGCGAGGACTCGTGGAAGGGGTCGGCCGGCGACCTGCTGATCATGCCTGCGGCGCGACACAGCGTCGAGGCGCTCGAGGACGTTGCGTTCCTGCTGACGGTCGCGAAGTAGTCAGACCACCTGCGCGTCGGTCGCGGGCACGACCGCGATCGACAGCAGAYCGCCGACGAACCCCCGCACCGCGGCCTCGTCCGTGGTGTCGACGACTCCCTCGGTGACGATGAGCGAGGCCACCAACCGGAACGCCCACTCGCAGATCGCGCGGGGACTCACCGCCACGAACTGCTGCGGGGTGAACAGGCGCTCGAAGTGCGGCACCAGGAAATCGGCGCCTCGCTCGATCAGTGGCCTCGCGCACACCGTGAACCATGGCAGGACGATGTCCGGATCGTCTCGAAGTGCCTTCTGCAGCAGCGTGTGCCGGCGCGCGTAACACACCGCGAAGACGATGCAGTCGACGAATCCGACGTGCAGTTGATCGCGCCGGCGCAGCACCGGATCGAGCACCGCGAAGAACCGGGTGATCTCGCGCTGGAACAGTGCCTCGAAGATCGCGGTCTGGTCGCCCACGTACTTGTAGACCGTCGGGCGCGACAGCCCCGCCCGCTCGGCGATCTGGGCGTGCAGTCGCGGGCTGTAGCCGACGTCGATCAGGCACGCCTCCGCTGCGTCGAGGATGCGTTCGCGAAACGCGGTGGGGCTCAGATCTTGTGCACGGGAATTCACCGCAGGGAGTTTAGTAGCGCGGCTCGCCGATCGCGCCGGGGCAGTCACGACGCGATTACTGTTCCGCAGCATCACAGACACCATTGACGACCGTCGCGGATGCGCTTACGTTTTAGGTGATATCGGCAAACGACAAACACTGCGCCGTATCGGCTACGGCGTTCGTTCCCGCCCCTGCGGCGAGTCCCGCAGGGTACGCCCAGGAGGGACGGTCATGACGCAGACGACGAGTCCACCCGATCGGGAGTCGGTCGCGGACCGACTGCTCAACGGATCGGTCAAGCGCTCGTACGCCCCGGTGGTGGACATCGACTGGGACGCACCGCTCGAGGACGGCAAGTACTTCCTCCCGCCCCACGTGCTGTCGCTGTACGGCACGCCGTTGTGGGACTCGATGAGCGAAGCGCAGCGGATCGAACTGTCCCGGCAGGAGTCCGCCAACATCCTCAGCGTGGGGATCTGGTTCGAGAACATTCTCAACCAGGCGCTGCTGCGGCACCTGCTGCACAACGATCCCGGATCGCTGCACACCCGCTACACGCTCACCGAGATGGGCGACGAGTGCCGGCACATGGCCATGTTCGGCCGGGCGATCGAACGGATGGGCGCCAAGCCCTACCGACTGCGCTGGTATCAGGCGGCCGCAGTCAACGTGCTGCCCAAGACTTTTCGCGGCACCATGCTGTGGGTGGCCGCGCTGATCGGCGAGGAGATCTTCGACGCCACCCAACGTCGCGTCGTCGACGATCCCCAACTGCAACCCCTGATCGCCCGGCTCATGCGGATCCACGTCACCGAGGAGGCCCGACACATCCAGTTCGCGCGGGCCGGCGTGCGCCGGAGGATCGCCGGAACCCATCGGATCGACAGGGTCTGGGTCGGTACGGCCCAGGGACTCGGCGGACTGCTGCTCGCGCGACTGTTCACCAATCCGGCGATGTACAAGCGGGCCGGCCTCGACCCGCGGGAGGCTCGCCGACAGGCCCTGGCGAATCCGCACTTCCGGGTGAACCAGCGTCGCGGGTTCGCCGACCTTGCCGCGTTCCTCGAGGAGACCGGCCTGATGCGCCGACCCTCGCGCGCGATGTGGCGTCGAGCGGGATTCCTGTGAAGACCGTCGCGGCGCCCCGGGTCCTGATCGTCGGGACCGGGTTCTCGGGGCTGTGCATGGCGATCCGCTTGAAGGAGGCGGGAATCGACGACTTCGTCATCGTGGAGAAGGCGTCGGAGGTGGGCGGTACGTGGCGGGAGAACACGTACCCCGGGTGCGGGTGCGACGTGATGTCGCTGATGTACTCGTTCTCGTTCGCCCCGAACCGGCGGTGGACGCGGATGTACGCCCGCCAACCCGAGATCCTCGACTACATCCGGCGGATCGTCGACGACTACGACCTGGCCCCGCACATCCGCTTCGACTCCGCGGTCGTGGCCTACGACTTCGACGAGGCCACCGACCGCTGGGCGGTCCGCACCGCCGCCGGCGACGTCTACCGACCGCGCATCGTCGCGGCCGGCCCGGGCCCGCTACACAAGCCCAGCATCCCCGCGTTCCCCGGCCGTGATCGCTTCACGGGAAACGTTTTTCACTCCGCCGAGTGGGATCACTCGGTGGACCTGACCGGCAAGCGCATCGCGGTGATCGGCACCGGCGCGAGCGCCGTCCAGTTCGTCCCCGAGATCGCGAAGCAGGCCGCGCACGTGGACGTCTACCAACGCACCGCCCACTGGGTGCTGCCGAAACTGGACCGGGCCATCACCCCCACCGAGAAGCACCTGTTCCGGACGGTGCCGGGCGTGCAGAAGACCTACCGCGGCGCGATCTACTGGAGTCACGAATCGCTGATCGCCGGGTTCATGCACCCGCGGCTGATGGGCGCGCTCGAACGCGCCGCCCGCAGTCTGCTGCGCCACCAGGTCCGCGACCCTGCGCTGCGCGCGACCCTCACCCCGGACTACACGATCGGCTGCAAACGAATCCTGGTGTCCAGCAACTACTATCCGACGCTGCAGCGCGAGAACGTCGACCTGGTGACGTCCGGCATCGCGGAGTTCACCGAGACCGGGATCCGCACCGACGACGGCGCCGAGCACGACGCCGACGTCGTCGTGTTCGGGACCGGGTTCGAGATCGCCGACCGGTTCGCGAGCGAACACATCGTCGGACGCGGCGGGCTGAGCATCCAGGAGGCGTGGCGCGACGGCATGGAGGCCTACCTCGGGGTCGCCGTCAGCGGCTTCCCGAACTTCTTCCTCATGATGGGCCCCAACTCGGGTGGCGGAAACCAGTCCATCGTCTTCGTCATCGAGGCACAGGCGCACTACATCCTCGAGTGCCTGAAGCTGATGGACGGCCACGATGCCACCCGCATCGAGGTGCGCGGCGGCACCCAGCGGGACTTCAATCGTCGGATCCATCATAAGCTCGCGGGCTCGGTGTGGAATTCGGGTGGCTGCGACAGTTGGTACCTCGACCGGACGGGACGCAACCGGGCGGTCTGGCCCGGGTCGAGCGCGTCGTACTGGCTGCGCATGCGCCGCCCCGGCGTCGACGACTTCGACCTCAGCTCCGCGGAGGACCGCGACGAGGAGGACTTCCGCGGCCCCGCGGTTCTCGAGGGCGCCGGGCTGCGACTGGCCGTCGAGGTGCACCTCACCGGGCACCTCGACCCGCTCGACGGCCACTACCACTGGTACGGGCAGGTCGCGGGGGACGATCGCATCGCCGACCTGAAACGTCCCGACGCCGGAGTGCCGACGCTCCGGATCGGGGACGGGCCCGTCGTGGACGCGATCCTCGCCGAGCGGGATCCGTGGGGTCACTTCCGGATCACCGGGGTGGGCGCGCCACCGTTCGCGCTGGACGACCTCCTGGTCTGACCCGGCGGGCCGCACAGAGCGGCCGAAAGGGAGTCCGGCGTCGACCCCCTCCCCCGAGGATCGACGCCGGACAGTTGTGATGTCGCCGGCGAGCCACCACAACTCGCTCACGACAACTTCACCGAATGCATCGAGGCGCGACTGCAACGTGTTACACCCGTGTCGGACAAATTCCTCGCCACCTATGCTGCGTGCATGGTGAACGGCGGTAACTGGGGCTTCGGGGAGTTCGACAACCTGGAGGAACTACTCGCCGACATGCGCAGTCGGCTCGTCGACAGCGTCGCGACCCCGGCAAGGCTGCGGGAACTGCTCGAGGCCGTCCTGGTGGTGGGCGCCGGACTGGAACTCGATTCGATCCTGCAGCGGATCGTGCAGGCGGCGACCACGCTGCTCGATGCGCGCTACGGCGCGCTGGGCGTGCGCGACCCCGACGGTGGACTGTCCGAGTTCGTGTACGAGGGCATCACCGCGGAGGAGCGAGCGCGGATGGGGCACCTGCCGGAGGGCCACGGGCTGCTCGGCCTGCTGATGGAGCATCCGCGACCCGTGCGCGTCGCACACCTGGGCGCGCACCCGGCGTCGGTCGGCTTCCCGCCGAACCATCCGCCGATGGACAGTTTCCTCGGCATGCCGATCATCGTGCGGGGGCGGGTGTTCGGCAGCATCTACCTCACCGAGAAGCGGACCGGTCCGGAGTTCACCGACGAGGACGAGACCATCCTCGACGCCCTCGCCACATCAGCGGGCGTCGCGATCGACAACGCCCACCTGTTCGAGGAGTCCCGCACCCGGGAACGCTGGCTGACGGCCCTCGCGTCGTCCAACGCCCGCCTGCTCTCCGGTGGGTCCATCGACGAGGCTCTGGAGCTTCTGGTGACGCGCACCCGCGATCTGTGCGGAGCGACCGGCGCGTACGTGTTGGTGGTCGAGGACGAGGATGACGCGATCGTCGAGGCGGCCTCCCGCGGCGACGGCCCGCGGCCGGGCAGCCGGATCGACCTGTCGGACTCCGGCCTGCTGCCGGTGGTCCGTGGTCGACGGCCCGCGCTGCTCACCGAGCGGGATCGGGTGGCACCGTTCGCCACCGGCAGCGACGTTCGGGTGGCCGCGCTGCCGCTGTCCACGACGTCCGGCGTCGCCGGGATGCTCGTCGTCACGCGCGAGGGCCTCGGGTGGGCGCCCGACGAGATCACCCGGCTGGGGTCGATGGCCGACTCGGCCGCGCTGGCCGTCGAGTTCGCCGACCAGCAGCACCGGCGACGGCAGCTCGACGTGCTGGCCGACCGCGACCGCATCGCCCGCGACCTGCACGACAACGTCATCCAGCAACTGTTCGCGACCGGGATGAGCCTGCAGAGCCTGTTGCTCGACGAGAACGCGCCCGTGCCGGAGTCCGCGTCGGGCACGATCACCAAGTCGGTGTCCCAACTCGATCGGATGATCCACGAGATCCGCACCACGATCTTCGACCTGCAGACCACCGGCGAACAGGCCCCCACGAGCCTGCGGCGACGGCTGCTCGACGCGATCGGCGATCTGACGACCCGCTCGGTGCTGGTCCCGAACGTGCAGTTCACCGGCGCCATCGACACCCTCGTGCCGCCGCGGATCCATCCGCACGCCGAGGCGGTGCTGCGCGAAGGCCTGAGCAACGCGCTGCGGCATGCGGACGCGACGACGATCACGGTGGCGATCGACGCCGCCGATCACCTGACGATCCGGATCTGCGACGACGGCGTCGGCCTGCCCGAGACGACGCGCCGCAGCGGGCTCGACAACCTGGCCCGCCGGGCCGAGCAGTGCGGCGGCAGCTGCGCCCTCCTGCCCGGCCTCAGCGGAGGAACCGAACTCACGTGGCGGGTGCCGCTGCGGTGAGGTGACGACCCGTTTCGCTCGTCCCACGTTGCGTCAGTTGGGTGGCTTCGACGTCAGGGAGCAGTACCGCGAGGTGTCATTGGCCGAGGGCGTCGAAGACCTCTGCCCAGTTTCCCCCAGCAACATTCATCGCATTCCGAGTCTCGAGGAGAACATCCCGAGCGATCTGCTCGAGCGTGGCCCCTCCGGCAGAGCTCTCGATGCCCTGGAGGGCCGTCATGCCCTCTTCGGTTGCGGTGAATTGCTCTTCCCACTGCCCGGCGGAGGACAACAGGAATCTCAGGTGATAGGGGTAGTCGAAGTCAGGCGCCGGCACTCCGGTTTCGGCAATATTCTTCAGCGAGGTGACGATCAAGCGCAGTTGGTCGGACTCGAAGGAGCAAGATTCCGGCTCCGCCAACCCTGAGAATTCGAGTGATCCATCAACGAGATCCCGCCAGTACTCGCGATCGTGCAGGCCGTCCCGCTGCTCCATGTGCGCCTCCGCGAAGACCGACATGAGTTCGTTGTCGTCGATCAGTGGGGAAAGCACCAGATCTTCACTGAAGTCGTAGCCGAAGAAGTACCGATGACCGTCGACCGCGATTGATTCGATTCCTCCGATGTGGCGGTAATCCCGAAGCAGCGGTGCAGGAATACTCGTCACCGCTGCTTCTGCACCATCGGGGGTTCCGCTCTCGCCGCATCCCTGGATGCCCATCATCGCTCCATTCGTCCACGAGTCCGACCTTGTTGATCGCGACCGTAGGAGAGTAGCGGGGACAGCCGACACTCAGCTGGGATCGAAGTCCGGCACCCCGTACCTAGCGGCGCCGGCTGTTCCGCAGCTCCGTGGCGAGGACGGCCGCCTGGGTGCGCCGCTGCATGCCGAGCTTGGCGAGCAGGCGCGAGACGTAGTTCTTGATCGTCTTCTCCGCGAGGAACAGGCGCTCGGCAATCTCCCGGTTCGTCAGACCCTGTCCGATGAGGTCGAAGACCGCGCGTTCCTGGTCGGACAGCTCCGCGAGCGGGTCGGTGGTGCGCTCGGAGCGGATCCGCTGCATCAGGGCGGCCGTGGCGCGGCTGTCGAGGAGCGAGCCGCCCGCGCCGACCGTCCGCACGGCCGAGATCAGGTCGGTGCCGAGGATCTGCTTGAGCACAAAACCCGACGCGCCGGCCATGACGGCGTCGAACAGGGCCTCGTCGTCGGCGTACGACGTGAGCATCAGGCAGCGCAGGTCGGGCAGCACGGCCCGCAGGTCGCGGCACAGTTCCACGCCGTTGCCGTCGGGCAGCCGGACATCGAGCACCGCGACGTCGGCGCCGCTGGACGGGATCCGGGCCAGCGCCTCCCCCACCGAGGCGGCCTCGCCGACCACAGTGAGGTCAGGCGCGCTGCCCAGCAGATCCACCAGTCCGCGCCGCACGATCTCGTGATCGTCGACGAGAAAGACCCGTGTCATCGGTGCACCTCCGTAGCTGTCGGGAAAACGCTACCGCGCCGGTCGCACCCGGGCGGTGGCGGACCCTCCCGCTCCGTGGAATCGGCCGTAGGCACCCCGCTCGGCGGGGCCCTAGCGTCCTGTCCGAGCACTACGGAGGGAGTTGGATGACGCGCGTGGCGGGTCGCATGACCGGCAAGGTGGCAGTGGTCACCGGGGCAGGAAACGGTACGGGCCGGGTCCACGTCCGGAGGCTGGCCGACGAGGGCGCCGACGTGGTCGCGCTGGACCTGCCGGGCACCTTGTCGGAGCAGGCCCTGGCAGAGACCGCCGCGAGCGTCCCGGCGGGGCGCCGGGTCCTGACCCGCACCGCCGATGTCCGGGACGTCGCCGCCCTGCGCGCCGCCGCCGACGCCGCGGTGGCCGAGTTCGGACGCGTCGATGTCGTAGTCGCCAACGCGGGGCTGTGCGACGCCCCCGGCCCGGCCCTGACCATCGACGAGTTGACGTGGCAGCGATCCCTCGACATCAATCTCAGCGGCGTCTGGAACACGGTGCGCGCCTTCGTTCCTCACATGCCCGACGGCGGATCGGTGGTCGTGGTCGGTTCCACCGCCGGCATCCGCGGGAACGCGAACCGCGCGCACTACGCGGCCGCCAAGCACGGCGCCGTCGGTCTGGCGCGCACGCTGGCGATCGAACTGGGTCCGCGCTCGATCCGCGTCAACTCGGTGCATCCGGGCGCGGTGGGCAGCGGGCGGCCACTCGCCGCCGAGGCGATCGCGCGACTACGTCCCGATCTCGCTGCACCGACCGAAGCCGATGCGAGGCAAGCTTTGTCGGATCGGAACCTGATCCCCGTACCGTGGGTCGACGCCGTGGACGTGAGTAACGCGGTGCTGTTCCTGGCGTGCGACGAGTCCCGCTTCGTCACCGGCACCGAACTGGTGGTCGACGCCGGTCTCACCCAGAAGGTGTAGCCCGTGACCTCCCCCGAGACCGCTGAGACCCTGGAGCCGGTCGTCTACGTCGTCGACGAGATGGTGGTCGCGCCCGGACAAGGCCGCGCGTTCCTCGCGTCGTACCTCGAGGAGTACGCACCCGGTGCCCGTGCACGCGGCCTCACCCTCGACCGCATCCTCGTCAGCCCACCGGTCTGGCTCGACGACCAGTCGAACACCGTGACCGTCACCTGGACGGTCCACGGCGCCGACGCCTGGTGGCAGCAGCGGTGGGCCGCGGGCCGGGACCCGGACGTGGCGCAGTGGTGGGCGTCCGCCGACCGGTCGCTGACCAGCCGTCGACGCTCCACTGCCTGCGCCGCCGCGGATCTTCCGGTGGTGACCGATGTTTGAGGTCATCAGGTTGATCAGCTTCACGGACACCGCCGACGACGCCGCACGTGACGCCGTGGTCGCGGGCCTGCGCGACGCCGTCGAACCGCACGCCCGCAGCGTCCTCGTCCGGCCGACCCTGCCGGGTGGGATCCGTGGCGGGGACCTCGTCGCCAAGTTCCGGTTCGACAGCGAATCGGACTGGCGCGGCGTCGAGAACGCCGTGGACTTCCTGTTGTGGGTTCCGACCGTCGACCAGATCGACGGCGTCACCTACACCGGCGCCGTGCGACCGGCGAGCGTCGCGTCGACGCCCACGGTCTACCGGACGCTGCTGGTCGCGGTCGACCCCGCGACGGATCCCGACCTGGTGGCGCAGTTCGAGGCCGAGACGGCCGCGATGCCGGACTACATACCGTCGATCGGCGCCTCCCAACTGAGCCGCGTGCGGGAGTCGTGCGGCACCCGGTGGACCCACGTGTGGGAACAGGAGTACGCGAGCGTGGACGGGCTGACCGGCCCCTACATGACCCACCCCTACCACTGGGCGCACGTCGACCGCTGGTTCGACCCCGAACGCGCGCACCGGATCGTCACCGGTCTGTGCCACAGCTTCTGCGCGATCGACGGGCCGGTCCTGGGTCGGGACCGACCGGTGCCGGTCGCCGGAGATCAACCGTCCGCCTGATTCTCGACGGTCCAGGCAGCGATCTGTGCGCGCGAGTTGAATCCCAGCTTGTCGCGTATGTGCTCGACATGTCCCTCCACTGTGCGCGGAGCGATCACCAGTCGCTCGGCGATCGCCTTGTTCGTCATGCCCTCGGCCACGGGGTGCGGCCACCTACCGTTCGCGCGGGGTCAGCGTGGCGCTGCTACCGGCGGGCGACGGCAGCGGCGTCTCCGGTCTCCGCTAGTCCAGGGCCCAGGCGACGACCTCGTCGAGGTTCATGGCCATTCCTCGCTCGAGTGTTGCATCGAATACCTTGTCCCCGAGCACCTCACGCGCCGCCCGCACGCACGCGTCGTGATAGGAGACCAGGGCCTGGAAGGTTGCCGACGGGCTGCCGGTCGCCGTGAACAGGGCGTCGGACGCGCCCAGTAACATCGCGGCCCGCTCGGGCCGTTCCGTGCCAGCGGTCCACGCGAGTTCGTCGAAGCACCAGGCGAAGCCGAGCGCACGGCCGCATCCACCTCCTCCCGGATCAGGATGGACTTGTCGGCCAAGGACGTCACGACGTCGAGCAGGTCACCGTCTACTCCGTCGTCCGCCACGACGCCCTCTATCGCGTCGAGCGCGACGCTGCCGGCGAACACCGACAGGCGAGCCCACAACCGCTGTTCTCGATCGGTGCACAGGCCGTAGCTCCAGTCGATACACAGCCGCAGGGTCTGCTGGCGGCTCGGTGTGGTGCGGTCGCCCCGGGTCAGCAGGCGGAGGCGGTCGTCGAGTCGTTCGAGCAGCTGATCGACGGACTGCGCTCGGAGCCGGGCCGCCGCCAGCTCGATCGGCAGGGGCAGGCCCCCGAGTCGCGCACAGATCCGGGCGACCGTGGCGCTGTTCTCGGTGGTGAGCCGGAATCCGGGCACCACGGCCCTGGCTCTCTGCTCGAACAGGGCCACCGCATCGCCGCCGATGCCGAGGGGTTCACGGCTCGTCGCCAGCACGGACAATCCGAGGCAGGCCCTGAGCAGCGTCTGCACCAGTGCGGCAACAGGACCTACGAGATGCTCACAGTTGTCGAGTAACAGGAGGGTTCGCCGGTCTGCCAGGTGATCGATCAACACCGACTGCGGTGACCGAACCGACCAGTCCTGAAGTCCCAGGGTGCTCGCCACTGCCTGCGCCAGCTGGTCGGCATCGTGGAGCTCGCTCAGGTCGACGAACCAGGTTCCGTCGACGAATGTCCGCTGCGCATCCCTTGCGACCCGGAGAGCCAGTCGCGTCTTACCGACCCCGCCGAGGCCGGTCAGCGTCACGAGGCGCGATTCGGACAGCAACCGCCGCGTCTCCTTCACCTCGAAACTGCGGCCCACGAAGCTGCTGACGTCCTCGGGCAGATTTCCCTGTTCACGGCCGCGAAGAGGGTGTGCTGTCGCGGAAGGCGCCATCTCAGTCCCTCCGCCCAGGTCGACGCGCTGCAACAGAGCCCGAGCGCTCGGGGTCCGGACGCGGAAAGCCCGATTCCAAGATACGTCGGTGTCGCCCTTCCTCGCGGAAACCACGGGCCTCGTCCTAACATTTGCGTCGAACGTTCTGCTGCCGAAGGGAACCAGGAATGACCACAGGTATCGAACAACGCGAGTTCCAGACGGAGACTCGCCAGATTCTGGATCTGATGATCCACTCGGTGTACTCCAACAAGGACACCTTTCTCCGGGAGCTCGTCTCCAACGCGTCGGACGCACTCGACAAGCTGAAGCTCGAGGCGTTCCGCGACAAGGACCTCGAGGCCGACACCTCCGACCTGCACATCGAGCTCGACGTCGACACGGAGGCGCGCACGCTGACGGTGCGCGACAACGGCATCGGCATGTCGCGCGACGAGGTGATCGACCTCATCGGCACGCTCGCCAGGTCGGGCACCGCCGAGCTGCGCCGCAAGCTGCGCGAGGCGAAGGACGCCGCCGCCTCCGAAGAACTGATCGGTCAGTTCGGTATCGGCTTCTACTCGACATTCATGGTCGCCGACAAGGTCACGCTGCTGACCCGCAAGGCCGGCGAGAGCCACGCGACGCGGTGGGTCTCGAGCGGCGAGTCCACGTACACGATCGAGACCGTCGACGACGCCCCGCAGGGCACATCGGTGACGCTGCACCTCAAGCCGGAGGACGTCGACGACCACCTGTACGACTACGCGGCCGAGCGCAAGCTCCGCGAAATCGTCAAGCGGTACTCGGACTTCATCGCGTACCCGATCCGGATGGACGTCGAGAAGCCGGCCCCGAAGAGCAGTGACGATGCAGACGACACCGACGACGCCCCGAAGACCGTCGTCGAGACCGAGACGCTCAACTCGATGAAGGCGCTGTGGGCCCGGCCCCGCAGCGAGGTCTCCGACGACGAGTACAACGAGTTCTACAAGCACGTCAGCCACTCGTGGGACGACCCGCTCGAGGTCATCCCGATGAAGGCGGAGGGCACGTTCGAGTACCAGGCGCTGCTGTTCATCCCGTCGCACGCGCCGTTCGATCTGTTCTCGCGCGAGCACCGCGCCGGCATCCACCTGTACGTCAAGCGTGTCTTCATCATGGACGACTGCGAGGAACTCATGCCCGAGTACCTGCGCTTCGTCAAGGGTGTCGTGGATGCACAGGACCTGTCGCTCAACGTTTCCCGCGAGATCCTGCAGCAGGACCGGCAGATCCGGGCGATCCGGCGCCGGCTCACCAAGAAGGTCCTCACCACTATCCGCGAAATGATGACGCACGATGACGACACGTCGCGGGACAAGTACCGGACCGTGTGGTCGCAGTTCGGCCGGGTCCTCAAGGAGGGTCTGCTGTCGGACTTCGACAACCGCGACACCCTGCTCGAGATCTCCTCGTTCCCGTCGACGCACAGCGAGGACGAACAGACCACGCTGGCGCAGTACGTCGAGCGGATGAGGGACGGCCAAGAGCAGATCTACTACCTCACCGGCGAGTCCCGCCAGCAGCTCGAGGCGTCGCCGCACATGGAGGCCTTCCGCGCCCGCGGCCTCGAGGTGCTGCTCCTCACGGACCCGGTCGACGAGATGTGGGTGACGTCGGTCCCCGAGTTCGACGGCAAGCCGCTCCAGTCCATCGCGAAGGGCGAGGTCGATCTCGACACCGAGGACGAGAAGAAGGACGCCGAAGCCAAGCGCGAGGAACAGGACAAGCAGTTCGCCGACGTCCTCGGCTGGCTCACCTCCACCCTCGACGACCACGTCAAGCAGGTGCGCCTGTCGACTCGGCTGACCGACTCCCCTGCCTGCATCGTCGGCGACGAATTCGGCATGACGCCGTCGCTCGAGCGCATGTACCGGGCGTCGGGCCAGGAGGTCCCGCACTTCAAGCGGATCCTCGAACTCAACCCGATGCACCCGCTGGTGGAGGGTCTACGGGCTGCGCACGCCGAGCGCGGCGACGACCCGAGCCTCGCGGAGACCGCCGAATTGCTCTACGGCACCGCACTTCTCGCGGAGGGCGGCGAGTTGGAGGATCCGGCGCACTTCGCGAAGATGCTCGCGAACCGCCTGGCACGCACCATCTAGACGCGTTATCAACTCGAGGCAGCGGCCCGCGGGAGTCCTGCTCCCGCGGGCGCGTTGTGCATCGAAACAATTGCGGCCGCGGAACGATCAAACGATCAAACGATCAAAGTTCCGCTCGGCTCGCATCAGCGTGAAACGCTGGTGCCGGCAGTTTGTTGTCGCACGAGGCAAGGCAACAAACCGCCGGCACCATTGGGGAGAAATTCATTTCCTCATGAGGTCGACAGGATCAGCCTGTCCGACCGCAGGCGCGATGATCGCGAGCGCGGCCGCCGTCGCAGCAAACATGATGCGGGTCCTCATCGTCGGAGTGCGGGAGATTTCCCCCTCCCGTGAATTGACATCGCTTCATGACCTTCGGGATAGGCCTACGAAGCAATTCAAAAACGGTCACCCCCAGTGGCTGCCATCCTTACTGCCATCCTTACTGCCGTCGTGGCTGCCATCCTTACTGCCGTCGTGGCTGCCATCCATACTGCCGTCGTGGCTGCCTGAACCGAGGCTTCCCAGGGCCCCGAGGCTCCCCAGGGCTCCGAGGCTTCCCAGTGCGCCGAGGCTCCCCAGGGCCCCTAGGCTCCCGAGGTTGCCATCGGAACTGCCGTCATGGCTCCCCTCATTGCTGCCRTCCTTGCTRCCGGAASCGAGGCTCCCCAGGCTGCCATCGGAACTGCCGTCATGGCTCCCSTCATTGCTGCCRTCCTTGCTRCCGGAASCGAGGCTCCCCAGGCTGCCATCGGAACTGCCRTCGTGGCTGCCTTCGGAACTGCCGTCATGGCTCCCCTCATTGCTGCCATCCTTGCTACCGGAAGCGAGGCTCCCCAGGCTGCCGCCGGAACTGCCATCGTGGCTGCCGTCCTTGCTGCCAGAGCTGCCATCGTGACTTCCGGAGCCGTCGAGGCTGCCCGACACCGGGGCGGCGAGGGATTCCACTGATCCATGGCTTCCAGATTCAGGATCAGCGTGCCCGACCGCAAGCGCGCCGACCGTGAGCGCGGTGGCCGCCGTCGCGGCAATCATGATGCGGGTCTTCATCTTCAGAGTGCGGGGATTTCCGCTCCCGTGGGTTGGCATTGTTTCACGACCTCCTCGATTGACCTATGCAGAATTTAAGACGATCCGCCCAAACCGCATGCAATCAAATTCATTGAAACGCAACCATCGCCCCTACGAAACTCCGCCAGACCCCCGACTGACGGTTGACGCCTCACATGCGTGTAGGCGAAGTCAACCTAGCATTTCGATTGGGTAGCGGAAGCCGAAATTGCCATATGCGATTTGCCGCATTCTGGGGTTTGGAGTGGTTTGTGCCAGTTACGAATCCGCTTCCAAACCGAGACTCGCCAGATCCTGGATCTGATGATCCATTCGGTGTACTCCAACAAAGACAAGGCATCGCACAGGTTCGCCCCATGTGCGACGGGGTACCTCCCTCCGCGCGCTCGCCTCCAACGCGTCCGACGCGCTCGACAAGCTCGAGCTCGGTTCGCGAGCAGGCTTCGCGAAGTGCGCAGGGTGCTCCAGCTCGCCGCCTTCAGCGCGAAGCGCCGTGTAGTAGCGCAATTCGGCGGTCCCGGTATTGACAAGGGAGCCGATCAGGTCGATCACCTCGTCGCGGGACATGCCGATGCCGCTGTAGCGCACCGTGAGAGTGCGGGCGTCGGTGTCGAGCTCGATGTGCAGATCCGATGTGTCGGCTTCGAGGTCCTTGTCGCGAAACGCCTTGATCGTGGATCTGGAGTCGGCCCGGGCATTCGTCACGGCCGTCATCGAGCAGGTCGCCCCGCACCGGCGGTACGGTCGGCGGCCGACGGCCGTCTTCTCGGCGCCGGCCGGTGTCTCGAAGGTCACCGCCATCTGTTTCGGCGGCGTGATCTCGCACCGCAGTTGCCAACTGGCCGGGGAGGAACTGACCGAGGCGCTGCACCACTACCTGCGCGAGGAGCACCAGATCATGGTCGGCGAGCTGACCGCGGAGCGCGCCAAGATGGGC
>NZ_JBFRDL010000032.1:0-53349 GCF_052113525.1 Rhodococcus sp. TAF43 | reverse complement strand
GTCGCTACGGCCCTCGAAGCCGCACCTTTCTCGAACAACACTACTGCTGCGATGCGCTGCTCTTGCGTCAGCGAACTTCGTCTATCCAAAACACTGACCCCCGGGAGTCTGAACTGATTTCTCAGTCCAACTCCCGGGGGTCAGTTCAGCGAACGGTGGGGGCGCTTGTCGTCAGGCGACTACTTCTTGCGGCCCGGTGCCTTGGCGCCGGCCTTGAAGCCCAGCGCGCCGGGCTTGGCCTGCGGAGGCGGAGGCGTGTTCGACGCATCCTGCTGGGGCGCGGCCTCGGCCTGCGGCTCGGCAGGTGCCTCGGGCTCAGGCTCCGCGACTGGCTCCGGGGCAGCAGGTGCCGCCGGTGCCGGTGCGGCGGCCGGGGCGGCCTTGCGGGCGCCCGGTGCCTTCGCGCCGGCCTTGAAGCCCAGTCCGCCCGCCTTGGGCTGCGGTGCCGGCTTGGCCTCGGCAGCCGGTGCGGCCGGAGCCTCGGGTGCGGTAGCCGCGGGAGCCTCGGCTACGGGCGCAGCCGGTGCCGGTGTGGCGGCCTTGGCGCCGGGAGCCTTGGCGGCGCCCTTCATCTGCAGGCCCTTGCCGCCGGGCGCCTTGGCGCCGGACTTCATGCCGAGTCCGCCGGGCTTGGCGGTCGGTGCGGTGGGAGCCGCCGGTGCCGCCGGTGCCTCCGCAGCCGGAGAAGCCGGAGAAGCCGGAGAAGCCGGAGCGGCCGAATCGGCAGGAGCGGAGGGTGCCGGTGCGGCAGCCTTCGCGCCGGGTGCCTTCGCGGCGCCCTTCATCTGCAGGCCCTTGCCGCCCGGTGCCTTGGCCCCGCCCTTCATGCCCAGGCCGCCGGGCTTGGCGACCGGCGCCGCAGGTGCCTCGGCAGCCGGTGCAGCAGCCTCGGCGGCCGGAGCGGCGGCCTCGGCCTTGGCGCCGGGTGCCTTGGCGGCGCCCTTCATCTGCAGACCCTTGCCGCCGGGAGCCTTCGCGCCCGGTGCCTTACCGAGACCCTTCATCTGCAGGCCCTTACCGGCCGCGGGAGCGGCGGCGGCAGCAGCGGCCGGTGCCGTCTCGGCGGCTGGAGCCTCGGGTTCGGCGGCGGGAGCAGCAGCGGCGGCCGCGGGTACAGCGACAGCCTCGGCGGCGACCGGCATCTTCTCGCGCGGCTCGACCTTGATGTTCGCGGTGAGCTGTGCGGGATCGAGTCGCGTGACCGAGCTCAGCATCAGCTGTGCGACGTCGACGACCTCGACGCCCTCGCCCTGGCCCTGCTCCTGTCGGGCGGTGACGCCGTCGGTGAGCATGACGCGGCAGAACGGGCAGCCCGTCGCGATCTTCTTGGGCGAGGTGGTGAGGGCCTCGTCGACGCGATCGATGTTGATGCGCTTGCCGAGCTGCTCCTCCATCCACATGCGGGCACCACCGGCGCCACAGCACATGGACCGCTCGCCGTGACGCGGCATCTCCTTGAGATTCGCGCCCGACGCCTCCATCAGCTCACGCGGTGCGTCGTACACCTTGTTGTGACGGCCCAAGTAGCACGGGTCGTGGTAGGTGACGTCCTCGTCGAGCTTGGCGACGGGGATCAGCTTCTTCGCGCGCACCAGGCGGTTGAGCAGCTGCGTGTGGTGGACCACCTCGTAGACGCCGCCGACCTGCGGGTACTCGTTACCCAGCGCGTTGAAGCAGTGCGCACACGTGACGACGATCTTGCGCTTGTTGTCCGGGGTGCCGTCGAAGACCGTGTTCAGCAGCTCGATGTTCTGCATCGCGAGCTGCTGGAACAGGAACTCGTTGCCCGCGCGGCGAGCCGAGTCGCCGGTGCAGGTCTCCTCGGCGCCGAGGACCATGAACTTCACGCCGGCGGTCGCGAGCAGCTCGGCGACGGCCTTGGTGGTCTTCTTCGCGCGGTCCTCGTAGGCGCCGGCGCAGCCGACCCAGAACAGGTACTCGTAGTCCTCGAAGGAGTCCGCGTCCTGGCCGTAGACCGGGATCTCGAAGTCCATCTCGTTGATCCAGTTGAGCCGGTCCTTGGAGTTCTGGCCCCACGGGTTGCCCTTGTTCTCGAGGTTCTTGAACAGACCCGCGAGCTCGGACGGGAACTCCGACTCGATCAGCACCTGGTAGCGGCGCATGTCGATGATGTGGTCGACGTGCTCGATGTCCACCGGGCACTGCTCGACGCACGCGCCACACGTGGTGCACGACCACAGGGTCTCGGGGTCGATGATGCCGCCCAGTTCACCCTCGACCGTCTCGCCGACGAGCGGGCGCTCGGCCTCGGCACGCGCGGCTTCGGGGATCTTCGCGAGGGCAGCCTCGTTCGGCTTGCCGTCGGCGTCGACCAGGCCGACCTCGTCGCCACCCATGTCCTTGCGGCCACCGGCCAGCAGGTACGGGGCCTTGGTGTAGCCGTGGTCGCGCAGCGACATGATCAGCAGCTTCGGCGAGAGCGGCTTGCCGGTGTTCCACGCGGGGCACTGGCTCTGGCAGCGGCCACACTCGGTACAGGTCGTGAAATCCAGCCAGCCCTTCCAGGAGAAGTCCTCGATCCGGCCGGCGCCGAGGGTGTCGGTGTCCGGGTCGACGTTCTCCATGTCCAGGGCGCGACCCTTCGACATCATCGGCTTGGCGGCACCGAGAGCGACGTCGCCGTCGTCCTCACGCTTGAAGTAGATGTTCGGGAAGGCCGAGAAGCGGTGCCAGGCGACGCCCCACGTGATGTTGCGGCCGACCACGAAGAGCCAGATCATGCCGGACATCAGCTTGACGAACGCGAAGATCGAGACCATGACGGCGCTCGCGGGCAGCAGCTTGGCGACGTTCATGGTGAAGAAGTCGGTCCACGGGTTGGCATGCCCGTAGGTGGCGATCTTGCCGGCCTTCACCATGATCATGCCGAGGCCCTCGACCAGGACGACGATCTCGACGAAATAGGCGGGGCCGAACTTGGAGCCACTGAAACGGGAGAGGCGCGCCGGGATCCGCGGGTGGTTGAGCTGGCGGATCACGATCAGCGTCAGGATGCCGACGACGGTGCCGATGCCCAGGATCTCGTCCCACAGGTGCCACACCCAGGTGTTGCCGAACAGCGGCCAGTGGAACTCGGGGTTGAACGTCTGGCCGTAGGCCTCGAACCACAGCAGCGCACCGCCGAGGAAGCCGATCATCACCAGCCAGTGCGCCCAGCCCACGGTGCGGAACTTCTGCATCCGGGTGTGCGCGATGAACTCGACGATCATCTGCTTGAAGCGAGGGAAGAAGGGTCGCCAGCGGTCGGGCGCCGGCTGACCGATCTGCACGGTCTTCGCCATGGTCCAGGCCCCACTCAGGAATGAGGCCCAGCAGACAAGGCTCAGCAGCGCGCCGACGGTGCCCAACGTAATCGTCAGGGCATTCATGTCGATGCCTTTCGTTTCGGGGCAGCACGCGTGCCGCCTGGGGTCAGCCCACAGATCCTAGCGCCCGACAAGTTACCCGCTGGTAACTTGCGAGTACTACCTGTCGGTAACATAGCGCGTACCGTCGTTTCCTGCATCTTTGTCCGTGAAGAACCTTCCCGGGGGCACGCAGACGTCCGGCTCGAAGGGGTGCGGGGCGGGCTGGGCCCCGCCCGTTCGGGTCGGATTCAGTTAACGGTATGCGGTGCCGGTGTGACGTATGTCGTGTAGGTAGACCTAACTCGCGCGGGTGGGTGTGAATCCCAAAAGCAATTTGGACGTTTGTTCATTTAATATTCGATATGAATTAGTGACAATTCCGTGTTGTGTCGGGTTATGATTCGCCGCGAATCGGAGGGCTTCTCGCGGCTCATTTGCGCAGGTGGGAGAGCGCCGGGAGCGCTTCGAGGGTTCGAATACCTATTCGGTCGGAGAGCCACTCGTGGCAGTCACAGAACGGAAATGACAGCCTTATGAAGTTCACGAAGCTTGCCGCAACGTCGGCATTGGTGATCGCCGCAATGGGCGTCGGTGCGGGCACGTCGTACGCCGCACCTGCGCAGGACGCGGTCGGGTACGAGGCACACATCGATGGCCGCTCTGTCGTCACCGTCCTCGACGCCGGCGGATTCCACGTGACGTCCGACGGAAAGTTCGTCGAGATCAAGAACGACGCCGGCACCGTCCTGCAGGCGCTGCCGCTGTCGTACCGGATCGGCGATCGCGAGTTCTCGATCGCACCCGTGATCGAGGGCCGGCAGTTGRCCCTCACTCCCGAGACCGATCCGGCGAAGTCCACGCCGGTCGATGTCGCGGGTCCGGCACTGCCGCCGATGCCGATCGACCTCTCGATACTCGACAAGTTGGCTGACGGAGTCGACTCGGCGGTCACCGTCGGCACCTTGGTCGGCACGATCGTCGGGGCGCTTGTCGGATGCGTCGCGGGCGGCTCCACCGGTCCGGCCGCGTGTTTCGCCGGCCTCGCGACGGGCGCCGGTGTCGGCGGGGTCATCGGCACGATCCTCGCCGCCGGGCCCGTACTCGCCTACAACGGATGGCAGGTGTTCCAGACGATGAACCCCGCTCCGGCGCCGGCGGCGTGACCTGACGCACCGGGACAGAGGAGAAGGAGCCCACTTCCGTGAGGAAGTGGGCTCCTTCTCTATGTGCGTTCGGACGGGCTACGACGTCCGGATGCGGAGGCCGGGGTTGTCGCGGAGGATCGCGTTGATCGGGGTGGCGAACAGTTCCGGGGTCTGGCCCATGACGGAGCTGACGAAGCCCGCGACCTCGCACAGGCCGTACTCGCCGACGGTCGACGCGCTCGAGATGCCGAGGGCGAGAGTGCCGGTGACGATGGTGCCGCCGCTGTCACCCTGGAGTGCGCAGAGGTTGGTGGCGAACCCGCCGGCGAGCATGCGGGCACCGACCTTGACGTTCTGGTTGGTTTCGGTGACGACCCCGCAGTTGAAGCCCGAGGTGTTGCCGGCCTTGCAGACGGGGGCGCCGACGACCGGGTCGGCGGTGCCGGTGATGGCGACCGGGGCCGCTCCGGGAACCCGCACGCCGTTGTTCTCGAACCGCTGCGCGGATTCGGGGGTGGGGCGGATCACCGAGTAGTCGAGGCGGTCGAGGCTGGTCTTCTCGAAGGTTCCGATCATGGGCCCGGCCGAACCGCCCGCCGACGCATACGCCGTCGACGCGTCCGCCGTTCCGGCGACGTCGCGGCTGGGGTCGCAGTGTCCGGCGCTGATGTTGACGGGTGCACCGTTGCGGTCGATCGCGTTGAATCCGAGCGAGCAACGCAGCCCGATGCCGCCGCCGGCCGCCACATACGGGTCGCCGCCGAGGAAGGCGTCGGGCGCGTACTGGCCAGCGGCCGGTCCCGGTGCCGGCGGCTGCAGCGAACCCAGTGCGGGACCGAGCGCGACCCGTGCAGCACCCTGCAGGAACGGGGGCAGGAGGTCGAACAGGTCGCCTGCGGCGTCATCGGCGCGCAGCACCAGGGTGTTGCCGGCGATGTCCACGGTGATACCGCGCACCAGATCGGCGATCTCCTGCGGCAGCGTGTCGATCCACTTGCTCAGCGCGGCGCGGTCGGACTGCAGTTGGATCTCGCTGCGGTCGACGTCCCTGCTCGTGAACCCGGCCTGCTCGACGGCTGCCCGCGCGGCGTCGCGGCCCTCGCCGGCGAGTCCGACGATCGGAGTGCCGGACGGGTCGATCCACGCGCCCGCGAACGCGTCGGGGAACTCGTAGCGGGCGAGCGCGGCGAACTCCGCGAGCTTCTGCCCGAGCTCGGACCGGTCGAGGTACTGATCCGGGGTGAGCTGCAGATCTCGCTGCAGCGCGTCGACGAGTTCGATCGGGAGATGCGCCGCCTGATCCGATACGCCCGACGTGGACGACGATTCGGCTGGATCGGCCTGGGCGGCCGCGGTTGCGGGGCCGAGGAGTAGGAGCGCGGCAGAACCGAACACCGCGGCGCGACGTGCGAGCGAGCTTCGCATGTGGGCCTTTCTATTGTGTGCCCTGCGCGCAGGATCCAGACGCGCGCAGAGATGAGCGCCCGGTGTCAGTGGATGCCCCCGAGCCGCGTACGACTATATGGGTTCGGTACTGCCGTGCCCATACGATCTGCGTAATTCGTGGTGGGTCGTTCGTCAGTGGTCGGCGGCGCCGGTGCGCACGGACAGCCCCGCGCCGAGACCTCCGCCCGAGGACGCATTCGCCGAGTCGAGCACGTTCCGAATCGGAATCCCGAGGTTCGATGTGCCGCCGTCGAATGCGAGGACGAGGTTGGCCTCGGCGCAGTTCGGGGCGTCGGTGCTGTTGGATCCGCTCGTGATGCCCAGTGCGAGCGTGCCGGTGACGATTGCTCCGCCGCTGTCACCCGCGAGTGTGCAGGCGGTGCCGGCGAAGCCGCGCACGATCCGACTGTCGTTGGTATCTGTCACCAGCTCGGCCTGGACGTGGTCGGCCGAGACGACGCCGCACGTGAACGACGACGTCTGCCCGGACTTGCAGATCGGCGCGCCCACGACGGGGACGGCTGTGCCGGTCACGGTGAGGGTGCTGCCGCCGGCGCCGCGGACGACCGGGCGGTCCAGTCCGGCCTTGACGCCGGCGTCGTTGATGCGGATCAGGGAGTAGTCGAGTGCGTCCGCGTTCCCGACCTCGGAGCGCGCGAAGTCGCCTACCCGAAGGCTGTCCTTCATGTTCGCGCGGTTCGGCAGGTACACGCCCGCTCCGGCGCCCGGTGCCGGGTCGCAGTGGCCTGCGCTGATGTTGATCGCGTTGCCGTTCCGGTCGACACCGTTGAATCCGAAGGAGCAGACCCCGATTTCGCCCGGCCCCGCGTTCGCGAGCGGCCCGGAAGATGTCACGTAGGTGTCGCCACCCATCGGTGCGCGCTCGACCGGAACGGGTCCGAATGCCTTGAGTTGGACCTTGACGTTCGCGATGTGGGTCGGCAGGTCGAGGGCCCGCCCGGCGGGGCTGTTCGCGATGTCGACGACGATCTGGTTGTTCAGGACATCGATCGACGCGGCACCGATCTGCGACGCGATCTCGCGGGGCAGATCCGAGACCCACCGGTTGAAGTCGGCGAGGGAACTCTCGAGCCCCTCTGCGGAGACGGGTGCCAGGCGTGTGCGATAGCCGTCGCGCGCCGCGATCTGCGCCGCCTCGGTCGTGGTGACGGCGAGGATGGGGTGGCCGTCGAGTCCCATCCATGCGCCCGCGAAGTCGTGGGGACGCTCGGCGCGGAAGTCCTCGGCATACGAACCGAGTTCCTGCGCGCGGGCGGCGCGGTCCAGGTACTCCTGCGGGCTGATCTTCAGGTCTCGTGTGATCGCCTCGACCAGTTCGGCGGGCAGTTCGTCGGCCGACAACTGTGTCACCGAGGACGTGGGGGAGGCCGCCCCGGGGGCGGCCTGCGCGGCCGCGGTGAAGGGTCCGAGAAGCAGTAGCGCAGACGATCCTGCGACGGCGACGCGGCGGGCCAACGAATGGACTGCGGCGCGCGGCGCCAGCGAGGTACGCATTGAATTCCTTCGGGGTCTTCGGGATCAGCCACCAACAATAGGGCAAGTTGCGGTGGGAGCGCCCGGGAACAAAGTCCCGAAGTTCACGATCCCGACGACTCGGAGACTCCGTGGCCGAGTGCACGCAACATCGACAGCAGCTCCGAGCGGGAGTGGGCCCCGAGCCGCCGCCGGATCCGCGCCACGTGGTGTTCCACAGTCTTGGGGGCGATGTAGAGGCGCGCCCCGATCTCGCGGTGGGTCAGCCCCAGCAGCAGCAGTTCGGCCACGTCGGCCTCGCGATCGGTGAGGGCACCGGTGGCGGGCTCGGGGGTGCTCGGCTCGGCGCCGACGGGTGGCGCCGCCGACGCGTCCCGGAGCGACCGGGCCACCTGCAGCAGCGTCGTCGCCCCCCGGGTGTCCGAGACCCGCAGCGCGGCTTCGCCCGCCAGCCGTGCGCCGTCCCACGGCAGCCCGATCCGCTCGAGCGCCCGCGCCGCGGATTCGACCTCCGCCGCCTCTGCCTCTTCGCGGAGCACGCGGAGCCAGACGCGCCCTGCCGCCGCGAGTCCCGCGGCGTACGAACTCACCTCGGCCGACGCGGCGAGGGCCCGCGCGTGCGGCAGCAGCTTCGCCGGGTTCTCGCCGAGAATCGCGGCCTGCACGCCGTACCAGTGCAGCGCCGCTCCCCACAGTGCGGGCTCTCCGAGGCGGGCCAGTAGTTCCTGTGCTTGTTCGACGAGGTGCGTGATGCGCGGCTCGTCGCCGAGTCGTACTGCCGCGAGCCAGAGTTCACCGAGCGGCAGAAGGCTCAACAGGTCCACCGAGTATCCCGCCACGACCGGCTGGGCGTCCGCCCACTGACGTTGCAGCGCACCGAGATCGCCGTGTCGCCGGGCGAGTCCCACTCGGAGTCCGTGGACGAACAGGGCCTCCCGATGGTGCAGGGGCCGGTCGGTCGGCAGCGTGTCGACGAGCGCGGCGGCACCGGCGAGATCGCCTCCGACCATCGCCGTCCACGCGGCCAGCACACGATGCCGGAGTTGGGTGACACTGCCCGGCGGATCGGACTCCAGGGCCCGACCGAGTACGGACTCCGCGTGTGCGAGTTCGCCGGAGTGCAGGCACAGCAGGGCGGTGACCGCGGTCGCGCTGTCGGGCAGCAGTCGGGTGTGCGCGCTGGTGGACAGCAGCGACATCGCGCGGGTCAACGAGTTCATCGCGACCGCACCGGAACCCGCGATCGACTGCGCGAGCCCCTCCGCGACAAGGGCGATGCCCGCGGCTCCCGACGTGGGCGGACCCTGCGACCCGACGGCGAGGGCGGCGGCGGCCGCGTCGGGTCGCCCGGCCGCGAGGAGCACCGCCGCGGAGACCGCGGTGTCGGCGCCGACCCGCGTCGGCCCCAACCATTCGTAGAGGTCGGCGCTGCGGCCGATCGCACCACGGTAGGCGGCGACGCTGGCGGAGATGCGAACGGCAGCAGTCAGTTCCGGAGGATCGAGGGAATCGGCGCGGGTCAGCAGCGAGTCCGCGATCCGTTCCGCGGTGTCGAGGTCTCCGCTCAGGGCACTGACCTCGCAGTGGCGCACCGCGAGGCGGCCGGCGTCGGCGCCGGCTCTGACGGCGGCGGTGTACAGGTCGGCCGCCGCGGTCGGCTCCGCGGCATCGGCACAGGTGCACACGAACTCGGCCAGTCGTAGATCCTCGAGCCCGGCCTCGACGAGGGCCACGGCGGTCTCCGCGTCCAGCGTCCCGGCGTCCAGTCGGGTGGCGAGCAGACGCAGCTGCAGATCGCGCACCCGGGTGACCCCGGTCGCGATGGCGATGTGTGGGCGCACGAAGGGCAGTACGGAGCCGGCCCGGGTGACGAAGGCGCTCGCTCGGATGCGGTCGGCAAGGTCCTGTCCCCGCCGCGGATCGACCTCGAGGGCGGTGCCGATGTCGCTCGCGTCGATCCCGGAACTGTACGAACACAGGGCAAGTGCGGCGAGCATTTCGGCATCGAGGTGGCGCAGTGTGGTCTGCAGGTGTGTGGCCGCTGCGGCGCGGACGACGTCGTCGTCGCCCGGGGCGGTTGCCGCGGCGGACAACCCGGCGTCGACGCCCGCGAGCACGCCGCCTGTCGAATCGTCCAGCGTTCGGGTGAGCGTCGGGGTGGGCGAGATGCCTCGCCGTCGGGCGCGTTCGGAGATCTCGAACGTGGTCAGTGCGCGCAGGTCGACCACCGCACCGAGGGACTGCACAGCCGTGACGAGCGAGCGCAGGATCGGGTCGTGGGGGCGCGGTTCGGTCGCGACGACGATGGTGCGGTCGCCGCGTCGCACGAGCTCGAGCAGGGCGGCGCGCTCGTCGTCGGGCAGCATGTGCGCACCGTCGAGCAGTAATGYGCCGCTGTGAAGTTCGGCTGCGGCCACGGTGGCATGCACGTCACCGCCGCGGGTGTCCAGCAGTGTTCGGGCTGCGGCGAGGAGGAGCGACTTTCCGCTGCCCGAGTTACCTCGGAGCAGGACGCAGCCGGGAGCCGCGACATCGACGGCGTCGAGGAATTCGCGGGCGCCGGGGACACCCGCGACGAGGTCGTCCGGCGCCGTGTCGACGGCCTGTACGGTCCGCATCGACTACTTTCCGATCAGTGTGCCGGTCAACGGATCGACGACCGCTCCGACGAGGCCGCCCACGCCGGTCCCGATGCCGGTCACGGCAGCGCCGAGTCCTTGTCCGATTCCATTGGCCGCCTTGGCGAATCCCTCGCCCACCTCGCCGGGGGTGGGGGCGTTGATTCCGGGATTCGGCGGGACGAATTCGGGAGCGGGGGGTGTGTAGGCGGGCGGAGCCGCGGTGTCTCCGGTGCCGGTGTTTTCCGGAGCAGGGGTTCCCGGTGCTGCCGCCGGTGAGTTAGGGGCCGAGGACCGGGCGGCGGGCTGCCCGTCGGTGGCGCCGCCGACGACGCCGGCTCGATTCGCACTGGCGGTTGCCGTTGTCGCACCGCCGTTCCCGCCGCCGATGGCGCTGACGGTCGACACCTCCGATGGGGTTCCGCCGTTCGCCACGCCGTCCGCTGTCAGGGCGCCACCGTTCGGCGTGGACGCCGGTGCGCCCGGGGTGGACGTCACCACTGGCGTCGGCGACGTGTTCGCCGCCGTGCCGATCGACAGGCCGCCGGCGGTGAGGATTCCCACCGCGGCTGCCGCCGATGCGATGATCGCGATGCGGCGTCGGGTGCTCGATCCGTTGGGGGCGGAGTGCATTCGCGACGGGAAGCTCGCCGTGACGGGTGCGCGGTAGACGCCGTCGGCGGCACGATTGTCCCGGTCCACGGGGGTCGGAACGGTTGCGGCACCCGACGACGCGGTGTCGCCTGCCAGATACGCGGCACCGATCGCCGCGGTGAGCGCGGGGACCGGGGCGGCGACCACGGTGAGCCCCAGCTCGGACGACACGAGTTCCGCCGCCAGCGGGATCGCGCCACCGCCACCCGCGAGCAGGACGTGGGTGACGTCGGAGACCTCGATCTCGGCCGAGCGGAGGGCCTCCCGGATCAGCTCGACCGAACTCGACAGGGGTCGGCGGATCAGATCCTCGAGCTCGGACCGGACGAGTCGTACGTCGGTCGTGACGCCGGGCAGGGCGACCGGGATGGCCGTCTCGGTGTCGGTGGACAGCTTTTCCTTGGCCGTGGCGCAGTCGGCCCGCAGCACCGACAGGGCGGCGATGGTCGCGGGGTCGAAGGGGTCGAGGTCGCCCGTCTTGTCCGCGATCGCGTCGAGCACGTAGCGGGTGATCAGCTGGTCGAAGTGGGCGCAGCTGAAGTCTTCCGAGCGGAGCGGCTTGCCGAGGATCGCCGACTCGGCGCCGGTGCGCACCACCGTGATGTCGAGCGCGGAGGCGCCCAGGTCGAAGACGACGATCACTCCGTCGTCCGGGCGCCCACGTGAGGCTTCGAGCCACCGCGCGCAGGCTGCGGCCTCCGAGACCAGTCCGGCCGTGGACAGCCCGGAACGGTCGAGCGCCGATTCGAGGGCCCGGACGGTGTACTTACTCCATGCCGTCGGATGGGTGACCACCACCGTCGCGGGGGATTCCGGTGCGGCCAGGCACGCCACGGCGGACGCGAAGAGATCCGCCCCGGCATGGATGCGGCCGGCATCGTCGAGCAGCCCGACCGGGTCGCCGACCCGCTCGACGAAACCCGACAGATGTGCTCGTCCGGCGTCGTCGCCCGGCTCCGGGAACACGGCCGTTCCGTCCGACAACAGGTGCAGGATCGTCGGTCGGGACGACGTGACGGCGTCCGCCTCATCGGTGAAGGTTCCGTCCGCTGTGATCGATGCAGTGCCCGAATTGGTCGTTCCGACAGCAATTCCGAGCACGGCGCCCATGCGCTTCTCCCATACGTTCGGGGCGGATTGCGGCACCGCCGGTGGTATGGCGATTGTCGGCGCGAGCACGACGATCGTTACGGGAACCCCGCGATCTCGCCCCAGGTCGAGGGCGATCCCCCTAATCGTCCACAATCCCCTAGGGTGGGCTGTTCGAATCCCCCTGTCCGCGTTCGGGGGGATGCGCCCCGTTCCCGTTCGTCTCCCGGATTCGTAGCGTGTTAACCAATCTCGCCGCAGTGTCCGTTCCGGAACCGCGGTGGCCGGCCTACCGACCGTCAGGAGTTACCTCATGGCCAGCAACGCAGTTCTCGACTTCATCCTCCGGCTTCTCCGCGACGAGGACGCCGCCGCCGCCTACTGCGCGAACCCCCAGGCCGCGCTCAGTGCGGCGGGACTCGGCGATGTGTGCCACGCCGACATCGTCGCCGTCGCCCCGATGGCGGCCGAGTCCGGTCTGTTCGGCAGTGCGGGCGCCGATCTGGGTGCGATCCTGGCGGCCGGAACGGGCGCGGCGGGCTCGCTCGGCGCGGCCGCCGGCGGCGGACTAGGCCCGGGAGGTGGTCTGGGTCTGGGTGGTGGCGCGGGCCTCGGTCTCGGCGCCGGTGCGGGACTGGGCCTCGGCGCGGCGGTGGGCGGCGGATTCGCCGGTGACCTCGACCTCGGCGGCGACCTGGTGGCGGCGCTGGGTGCCGCCCTTGCCGTCGGCGGATCGATCGGCGCGCAGCTCGGTGCGGCTCTCGGCGCCGCGTTGGAAGCCGCCGTCGGCCTCGGTGGCGGGCTGGGCGGCGGTCTGGACCTCGGCAGCCTGACGAATGTCGGCGGCTCGCTGGATCTGGGTGGTGCGCTGGCGGCCGCTCTGAATGGGGCGCTCGGTGGCGTCGTGGATGTGAACGGGTCGCTGGTGACCGACCTCGGTGCGGCCCTGGGTGCCGCGCTCGAGGGCGTGACCAGCTTCGACCTCGGTGGACTCCTGTCGGTGGACGGCGGGTTGAGCGCCGCGCTGGAGAGTGCTTTCGCGATCGGCGGCGAGCTCGGTGGGGAGCTGGGTGCCGCCCTCGGCGGACTCTTCGGTGCGGCAATCGAGGCCGGTGCCGAGCTCGGTGGGGGGCTCGGTGCCGGCTTCGAGAGCGCGCTCGAGGCGGCGCTGTCGCTCGGCGGCAGCCTGGGCGGCGCACTGGACGGTGACATCGCCGGCCAGTTGGGCGCGGCGCTGAGCGGACTGCTCGAGTCGGCCCTGTCGATCGGGGGATCCGTCGGCGGCGACCTGGGAGCGGCCCTGGGCGGTGCGCTGGAACTCGGCGGCGCGCTGGATATCGCGAGCGCCCTGAATCTCGACAGCTTCCTCGATCTCGGCGCGTCGCTCGGCAGCGTGATCGGTGGCTCGCTGGGCGTGGACGGTGCGCTGACCGCGGACCTCGGTGCCGCGCTGGGCGCCGCGCTGGCCGGTGCCGGCAGCGTGGACCTCGGTGGTCCGCTCGAGGTCGGCGGCCTGACGGCGGCGCTCGAGAGTGCCTTCGGGATCGGTGGAGCGATCGGTGCCGACCTGGGTGCCGCCCTCGGCGGGGCCCTCGACGGTGGACTCGGCGGCGGCATCGACCTCGGCAGCCTGATCGGGTCCGGTGGGGACCTGGGTGCCGCGATCAGCGGGGCCCTGGGCGGTGCGCTCGACGTCGACGGTGCCCTCACCGCGGCGCTCGGGACCGCGCTCAACAGTGCCCTGGCCCTCGGCGGCAGCCTGGAAATCGGCGCCGAGGCGGACCTCGGTGGGCTGCTCGAGGGCGCGTTCGGTGYCGGCGGCTCGGCGGGCGCCGATCTCGGTGCAGCGCTCGGTGGTCTGCTCGGCGGTGGGCTCGAGTCGGGCGGCTCGCTCGAGGGTTTGCTAGGTGCCGGAAGCTCGGCCGGTGGCGATCTGGGTGCGGACCTCGGAGCTGGGCTCGGTGCCGGCCTCGGGGGTGACCTGGGGGCGAGCCTGTCGGGCGCGCTCGGATCGGTTTCGGATCTGGGTGAGCAGGTCGGTTCCGGTCTCGGCGCCACGGGACAGATCGACGGCGGCTTCGGCTCGACCGGTAACGCCGACGGTGGACTCGGTGCCGGTCTTGCCGGCGCCTCCGACATCGCGGGCAATCTCACGACGGACCTCGACTCGGCACTGCAGGGCGCGCTCGACGCGGCCGGCAGCCTCACCGGTGGTCTGTCCGAAGCGGTGACGGGCAATGCGTGGTCGTCGATCGACACCGACGCGTTCGGCTCGGCCCACTCGGATGCCGGACTGTTCGCGAACGGTGTCGGTGAGGTGGAGGGCCAGGCGGGCTCCGTCGCCGATCCGACACCCGCGCACGTCGATCTCGGAGACCATCTGCTGCCGTGACGCCCGGACACGACCTGTAACGAACGGGGCCCCGTACGCGCTAATGCGAACGGGGCCCCGGTTCGTATCCAGCGGAGCGGCGGATCAGTCAGCGCGTGCACAGCGGTGCGGGCGTAGGTCGGAACACAGAAGCGGGGCAGCGAAACCCATGGACAACGCGACCTCGGACACGGCGGAATCGGCGAAGTCGCCGACGCGGAACCGCGCGGTGCCGGCGCACGAGGCCGCGCTGACGGCACTGCTGGACCGCACCACCGGGATCGCGGCGGCCGCGGGCCGGACGGATCTGGTGGATCGTCTGGACCTGGTACGCACGCGGGTGGTCGACCCCCGGTTCCGCGTCGTGGTGGTGGGACAGCTCAAACAGGGCAAGAGCCAGTTCGTCAACTCGCTGCTCAACCTCGCGGTGTGCTCGGTGGGGGACGACGAGACCACCGCGGTACCGACGGTCGTGCAGAACTCCGAGCGGGCCTTCGCCGAGCTTGTCGTGGCCGAGCCCGGTGGCGAGCCGCGGCGGGTCGAGGTTCCACTCGCGGAACTGGATTCGGTCGGTCCGTCGACTCCGCGCGCGGAGGGACGTGAGGTGCTGCGTCTCGAGGTCAACGTGCCGAGCCCGCTGCTGGCGGACGGTCTGGTGTTCGTCGACACCCCCGGCGTCGGTGGGCACGGAAATCCGCACGCGGCAGCCACTCTGGGACTGTTGCCGGCCGCCGACGCGGTTCTCGTACTCTCCGACGCGAGCCAGGAGTTCACCGAGCCGGAGCTCGCGTTCCTGCGCCAGGTGACCGGGCTGTGTCCCGCGGTCGCGTGCCTGATCACCAAGACTGATCTGTATCCGCACTGGCGGCGGATCGTCGACGCCGACCGAGCGCACCTGCAGCGCGCGGGCATCGACGTCCCGCTGGTGCCGATCTCGTCGGTGCTGCGTTCGCACGCCCTGCGCCTCGACGACCGATCCCTGCACGACGAGTCCGGCTTCGACGCCCTGTACGCGTTCCTGCGGGGGCGGGTGATCGAGCACGCCGAGGGCGGGTTGCGTCGCGCGGTGTCTCACGACGTCCACTCCGTGGTCGAGCACCTCATGCTCGCACTCGGCAGCGAGCTTGCCGCGCTGCGTGATCCGGCGAAGGGCGCGGCCGCGGTGGCCGAACTGCAGCGAGCCAAGACGGCCACCGAGGAGCTGCACAAGAAGACGTCGCGATGGCAGCAGACCCTCGCCGACGGGATCGCGGATCTGGCGTCGGATATCGACCACGACCTGCGGGACCGGCTGCGGCAGGTGACCCGTGAGGCCGAACGTGCGGTCGACGAGGGCGATCCCGGCAAGGAGTGGGGCGAGCTGGGCGAGTGGCTCGAGGAGCAGATCGCGCAGTCGGTGGGCGACAACTTCGTGTGGGCGCACGACCGTGCCCTGTGGCTCGCGGAGGTGGTGGCCGAGCACTTCGCGGACGCGGGTGCGGTGGAGATGCCGCAGCTCGACGTCGCCGATCTCGACGGTGTGCTCGAACCGGTGGTCGCGCTGTCGGACCTCGAGTCGGGCCGGAKCGGCATCACCCAGAAGGTGCTGGTCGGAATGCGCGGATCGTACGGTGGCGTACTGATGTTCGGCCTCATCACGACGCTGATGGGGATGACGCTGCTCAACCCCATCTCGGTGGGTGCCGGAGTTCTGCTCGGCACCAAGGCATATCGCGACGACCGTGACGCCCGGGTCGTCAAGCGCCGCGCCGACGCGAAGGTGGCGATCCGACGGTTCACCGACGACGTCAGCTTCCAGGTGGGTAAGGAGTCGAAGGATCGGCTCCGGCTGATCCAGCGGTTGCTGCGTGACCACTTCACGGCGATCGCGGAGCAGACGCTGCGGTCGCTCGGTGATTCGTTGCGCGCGGCACAGGACGCGGACACCGTCGAGTCGACCGAGCGGGCCGGCCGCGCCGCCGAGGTGGAGCGGCAGATGCAGGTGCTCGCCGAGCTGAAGGATCGTGCGGCACAGTTGCTTCCCGTCGAGGCCGGGGTGGACGAGGAGGTGCCGGCGTGACGGCGTCGATGTCGTTCGAGCGGGCGCGCGCCCTCATCGTGTCGGCACGCGAGATCTACGCAGACAACCCCGTCGCGCGGGCGCAACTGAACGAGTGCGCGTCCCGGCTCGAGCAGCCGTTGCGCGTCGCGCTCGCCGGTTCCGTCAAGGCGGGCAAGTCCACGCTGCTCAATGCGTTTGTCGGACAGGACATCGCCCCGACCGACGCGACGGAGTGCACCCGCGTCGTCACCTGGTATCGCGGCGGCACGACGCCGACGGTCACCGCCCGCTACGACGGCGCCGAATCCGCCAATGTGGCCGTGCAGCGGCACGCGGGACGCCTGACGTTCGACCTCGGCGACCTCACGGCGGACCGTGTCGACCGCCTCGACGTGGAATGGCCGGCCAGCGCGCTCGCCCAGACGACGATCATCGACACCCCAGGTACGTCGTCGCTGTCGAAGGACGTCTCAGCCCGCACCCTCGAGATGCTGACCCCCGAGAACGCGGTGTCCGGCGCCGACGCGGTGGTGTACCTGCTGCGCAGCCTCAGTGCGTCGGATGTCCAGTTCCTGGGCCGGATCGGTGCCCACGTGGGCGGCGAGTCCGGGCCGCTCGGCGTCGTCGGGGTGGTCTCGCGCGCCGACGAGGTGGGGGCGGGCCGGGCCGACGCGATGCTGTCCGCGAAGGAGATGGCGGCCCGGTTCACGGCGGAACTCGAGCTCACCGGACTGTGTCAGGCGGTCGTTCCGGTGGCGGGCCTCTTGGCGCTGGGCGCGCGGACGTTGCGGCAGAGCGAGTTCGCGGCATTCGAGGCGCTCGCGCGGGTGCCGGGGGAGGATCTGCAGCTGGCGATGCTGTCCGCCGACCGGTTCGTCCGCGACGACGCCCCGCTGCCCGTGGACGCGGCGATGCGCCGTCAGCTCGCGGACCGGTTCGGCCTGTTCGGGATTCGGCTCGCGGTGATGCTGATCCGGCTCGGGGTGCAGGATTCGCCCAGCCTCGCCGCCGAGTTGGTGGCCCGCAGCGGGCTCGACGAACTGCGACAGGTGATCGACGTGCAGTTCGGCCAGCGAGCCGATCAACTCAAGACGCACTCCGCGCTCGTCGCGCTCGAACGGGTCCTCGAAGCGCACCCCACCCCGCAGACCCCGCGCATGATCGACGAGGCCGGACGGCTGCTCGCGGACGTCCACGGCTTCCAGGAGTTGCGCATGCTCGGCCGGCTCCGCAGCGCCGAAACCGGCCTGTCGGGCGACGATCTGACCGAACTGCAGCGGCTCATCGGTGGTTTCGGCATCGATCCCGCAACGCGGCTCGGGCTGGCGGCCGACGCCTCGATCGAGGAGGCGCGGGTCGTGGCGCTCGCAGCGGTGCACAAGTGGCGTGAGCGGGCGGCGCATCCCCTGGTCGACCAGTTCACCGCCCGGGCCTGTCGCGTCGCCGCCCGCAGTGCGGAGGGAGTGCTGACCGAACTGGGCGGGACCGGCGGGGTCGGTGGATTCGCCGGGGCGATGCGGCTCGACATCGACGCGGGGGCGGTGCGCGTGGCGCCTGTTGCGTCTACTCCTCGTCGCTGATCGGTCGCAGGAAGCTGCCGGCGATGTCGAGCGCGGGGCCGGAACTCTCGCCCGAGACCACCAGCACCGCGAACGCGACGTTGCCGCGGATCCCGACGAACCATCCGTGGGCGTGCGTGCCGTCGCCGAATTCGGCGGTCCCGGTCTTGCCCATGAGCCCGGAGATGTCGGAGAGGCTCGTGGCGGTGCCGCTGCGCACCGTCTCGGTCATCATTGATTTCAGGTCCCGCACATGGTCGGGGTCGAGCGGCCCCGGTGTGTGGTCGGCGGTCGCGGGCTCCCCGCCGATCAACTGGGGTAGAGGGGCCCGGCCCCCGGCGATCGCCGCCGCGACCATCGCCATCCCGAAGGGACTCGCCAGGTCCTCGCCCTGGCCGATCGCGGCCTCGACGCGCTGCGCGGGCGTCTGCGCCGACGGCACCGAACCGGTGACGGTCGTCAGTCCCGGTGTCAGGTAGTCGACGCCCAGCCCGAACTCGCGTGCCTGCACCTGAAGCGCGTCGGCGGGCAGTCCGACGGCCAGTCTGCCCATCGTCGTGTTGCACGAGTGGGCGAACGCCGAGTGCAGCGGGACGCGGCCCAGGTCGAACTCGTTCTCGTTGGGGATGACGCGGCCCTCGATATTCGCGGTGCCCGGGCAGTCGACGGTGCTGTCGGCGTTGACCGCGCCGCTCTGCAACGCAGCCATCGTCGTGACGGTCTTGAATGTCGAGCCCGGCGGATACAGGCCGGTCAGGGCGATGGGGCCGGACTTGTCGGCGGCCCCGTTCTGCGCGACCGCCAGCACCTGGCCGTTCGTGGCATCGAGCGCGACCAGCGCGGCCGCGCGGGGTTCGGTGTTCACGGCCTGCTGGGCGAGATGCTGGATGCGGGGATCCAGCGTCGTGCGCAGCGCCGTGCCGTCCGGCGGGTCGCCGCCGGTGAGGGTGCCGGCGACGTCGCCGTCGCGCTCGACGGCCTGCACCCGCCAGCCCGCCGAATCCTGTTGTCGCGATTCCCAGGTCGCCCGCAGCTCGGCGACCACCGGTGACGTCAGCGCCCGGTCGACGGTGAGTAGCCGCATCTGATCGGAGAGATGGATGCCGGGGATCTTCCCGAGTTCGGCGCGGATCGGCGCGGCGTCCTGCTGCCGCAGGCTCACCAGGTTCACCCGCTCGCCCGGCTTCGCCGCCGCGCCGGGATTCGGTGGGGCGACTTCGAACCCCGGTACCGCGCGCGACAGCAGACGCGACAGTTGCGCCCGCACCGCAGAATCGGTTGCCAGCGTGTTCGATTCGATGTCGACGACCGTGACCGTCTGCGGCTCCAGCAGTGCCATCCCGTTGGCGTCGAGGACGGCCCGTGTGTCGGCGACCGGTGTGTACTGCAGGGCCTGGCCGGGCTGGAGTCGTTCGTTGACCACCGCGGAGGACCACGACACCCGGCGGGTGCCGTCGGTGTACGTCAACGGCACCGCCGTGGTGTAACTCCAGGACCGTCCGCCGCCGAAATCCCAGTCCGACCGGTAGGTGAACCTTGAGTCGTCGGCGCGTTCGACGGTGAACTCGGCCTCGGCGCCGTCGCCCACACCGTCGAAGGTGCGGCGCAGCACGTCGCTCGCGCCGTCGGGGTCGTCGGTGAGCGATGCGGCGGTCGCCACGTCCCCGCTGCCGAGGGCGTCGACGAACTTGCGCGCCACCTTCTCGCCGGAGTCGGGACCACCCAGCACGCCGCACGACGTCAGCGCCACCGCCGCCGCGAGTGTCAGTGCGCCGCGCTTCCACAACTCCCGCTTGGTCCCGTCGGCCATCATCACTCCGCTCGTTCGATTGGATGTCGATTGGCAGCGAAGCATCGAGGACTCAGGCGAGTCCAATATGCTATTGACGTGAGACCGATACTCGATACGAATAAGGCCAGTTCAAGGCCGTCGTGAACCTTCTGCTGCACCTCGAATTCTTCATCGCCGTGGCCGAGGAACAGCACTTCGGCCGCGCTGCCGCCCGCCTCGGGATGACCCAGCCGCCGCTGAGTCAGGGCGTGAAGAAGCTCGAGCGTGAACTCGGCGTCACGCTGTTCCACCGCGGATCGAAGGGCGTCGTGCTCACCGCGAGCGGGCAGGCGCTGCTGCCGGACGCGATCGACCTGATCGGACAGGCCCAGCGCTTCACCGACACCGCGCGCCGGCGGCAGGCGCACGAGCGCACCCTCCGCGTCGGCGTCATGCCGAAGGTGCCGACCGCGCTGGTCGCGGACCTCGCGGCGACGGTCCGGTCGTTCGCCGGGTCGGGCCGCGTCGAGGTGAGCATCGCCCCGAGTGCCGATCTCGTCGACCAATTGGGTTCCGGCGCACTCGATCTCGGTGTCATCGAGCATCCCGCGCTGGTGGACCCGCTCACCGGCACCGACGTGGTGCCACTGCCGCTGACCCTGCTGGTGCCGGCCTCGCACCCGGCGGCGGCGCAGGACCCGTGCGGGCTGTCCCGCCTGACCGGTCTGCGGTTCGCGTCGCCGCCACGCTCCGACGGCCCGGCGGCGTACGACCTGCTGGGCGACGCATTTGCCCGGGTCGGGACCGACCTGGACGTCATCAACGCACCTGACGACCGGTGGGCCCTCGCGCTCGTGGCGGCCGGCCAGGCCTTCGCCCTCACCGCGGACCACACGCTGTCGGCTCCCGGGGTGGGCCGGGTCCGGCCGGGCGACGAGTCGATCCGCCTGCGCCTGCGGTGCCTGCGGTCGGCGTCGGCCGACGTGCCGGACCGGGTACTCGACGCGATGGCCGCGCGGATCGCCGGCTACGCGGCGGCCGGGCAGGTGACGTCGTGACGGGTACGACTGGACTGTCGGACGTGTTCGTCGACGCCGCCGTGCGCGGATGTCTGCACGCGATCCCGGTGTCGGACCGACGCGCGGGTATCGAGGTCGGGGCATCGCCGGACCAGCCGGTGGTCATGGCCTCGGTGTACAAACTGCCGCTGCTCGTCACGTTCTGCCGCCTCGTCGACGCCGGTGATCTGGACCCGCGCCGGCAGGTGACCCTCGACCCGTCCACCCGCACCACCGGGCCGACCGGTGTCTCGCAGATGTCGGATCCGGTACGAATGTCGCTGCGCGACATGGCGCGCTCGATGATGGCGGTGTCCGACAACGCCGCCGCCGACGAACTGCTCCGGCGCGTGGGTGTGGACCGGGTGAACGAGACGATGGGCGGCCTGGGGCTCTCGTCGACGCGGATCGTCGGTGGCACCGCGGACAGCCTGGAATCGCTGGTGGCGGACACGGGCACGCGCTCGCCCGCCGAGGCGTTCGCCCGGATCGGCGACAACGACACCGTCGTGTTCCCGAGCGGCTACGACCCGGTGCTGTCGAGCGCGACCACCCCGCGGGACATGACGACGCTGCTGTCGGCGGTGTGGACCGGGGCCGTCCTGTCCGCGGATCAGACGGCATTCGTCCGCGCCCTGATGTCGAGCCAGGTCTTCACCGCGCGCTTGCGCTCGGGATTCCCGTTCGCAGACGTCGTCGTCGCCGGGAAGACCGGAACGCTCGGTGCGGTACGCAACGAGGTGGGAGTGATCGAGTTTCCCGACGGTGACGCGTTCGCGGTCGCGGTCTTCACCCGGGCGGCGCGCGCGGATGCGCTGTTGCCCAGGGCGGATGCGGCGATCGGTCTCGCCGCGCGTGCGGCGATCGCGGACTTGCGCCGGCTGGGCTGATCCGGCCGTTCCGTCGGTTCCGTGCACCGCCCGCGGGTGTCGGCGATACTCGAAGGAGGTGTCGGTGCTCCGACGCCACGAGGACCGAGGGGGCCCTTCGTGCTTCTCCGATTACCCGGTGTTTATCGTCCGCAAACCGACAGTTTCCTTCTGGCGCAGGCCCTGAGCTCCGAGCCCGTGGGTGCCCGCACTCGGATCCTGGACCTGTGCGCGGGCACCGGGATGCTCAGCGCGCGTGCCGCGGCGGCGGGCTCGGAGGACATCACGGCAGTCGACATCGGCCGTAGAGCGGTGGTGAACACGCGAATCAACGCGTGGCTCAACCGCGCTCACGTACGGGTGGTGCGGGGTGATCTCACGGTGCCGGTGGACGGCGAGCGGTTCGACCTCGTGCTGTCCAATCCGCCCTACGTGCCTTCGGCGACCGACCGGTTGCCGGCACGCGGCGCGGCCCGCGCGTGGGATGCGGGATCGAACGGTCGATCGCTGCTCGATCGCATCTGCACCGAGGTGCCCGACGTCCTGACCGACGGGGGAGTGATGTTGCTGCTGCAATCCGCACTGAGCGGTCTCGAGAAGACGCAGGTGATGCTCGAGGAGCGGGGGTTGGAAGTCGACATCGTTCGCAGCGTGGACATACCGTTCGGTCCGATAACCGCTGCGCGCGAGGGCATGCTTCGGCGTCGCGGGTTGGTCGAGGCGGGGCAGGACCGCGAAAGGCTGGTCGTGTTCCGTGCCGGGTGGAGGGAGGCGGTCCGTCGTGGCTGACGGCGCGGGAGCCGAGGTGGTCGTCACGGTGTGCCCCGACGGGCCGCTGCTGATCCGCGGCCCGGTGAGTCTCGTCGACGGCGCCGGTGTCCCGATCGTCAACGAACGCGCGACGATTGCGTTGTGCCGCTGCGGGAGGACGGGCCGGTCGCCCTTCTGTGACAGCTCGCACAAACGGAAGAAACAGCAGAATCCGTGAAATCTTCTCTGCGTCAACTCGAGTGACCTAGCGGTTCTCGAGTCATCGTCGAGTCCGCCCCTGGCGGTGAATCATTCACAGGGCTGTCCACAGGTGTGAGTTCTTTCCTCCACAGGTGGCGTGGCCGAAATCCTGTCCAGCAGAACGATCCGGACACGGGCAGTATGAGAGTCAGTGCCCGGAAACCTTGCGAACGACGACAAGACGGAAACGGGGTTGAGAACGGATGACAACTGGAGGAACAGCCGGTCGAACCGATGCGGACCGACAGAAGCTGAACGAGATCGCCGCCAATCTGGACGCGATGATCGGAAGCGGTGTGAGCCCGAAGACGTCGGGTCCCTCGCGCGCCGAGTTGGGGCGCGACTTCGGTCTGGTGCACAAGTTCCTGACCGCACTGGACATCGGACAGCCCGGCCTGGTCGACAGCGAGGAGTTCGACCGGCTCGTGGCGCAGTACACCTAGGCGCTGCACGGAGCGGAACGGAGGAACGAGACGAATGACCACCGCAGGTGACCGCTACTGATCGGGGAAGCCGATGCCGATGCCGATTCCCGAACCACGCGGTCCCGTGAGCGCCGCAGTCGTCGCGGTGCTGTCCGGCGCGGACGACCCGGCGACCGTGAACACCGCGGCCCGTGGATACAGGTCGGAGTCGTCGAACGGCATGATCGACGACGACGACGCGCAGCTGGCCTTGGCGCTGTTGTACGAGCTGCATCTACACGGCGTCGACGGAGCGGACGACCGGCTCGAGTGGGCCCCGGAGCTGATCGCCGCGCGTGCCGAGCTGGAGGCACCGTTCGAGGCGGCGGTCCGCGAGCTCGCGCGCCCGCGGGTGGAGGACGTCGACCCGTCCGATGTCGTGGCAGCGCTCTGGGAGATGACCGCGCCCACGGTGGGTCCCGGGTTGGCGGGCTTCATGGCCACGGACGCGACCGCGGACCAGTTCCGGGAGCTGCTGATCCACCGATCGCTCAACCAGCTGCGCGAGGCCGACGTCCACACGATCGGCATCCCGAGACTCGTCGGGCGGCCGAAGGCGGCGCTCGTCGAGGTGCAGGCCGACGAGTACGGCGGCGGGCGTCTCGAGCGGATGCACTCGCAGCTGTTCGCGACGACGATGCGCGAGCTGGGGCTGTCCGACGGGTACGCCCACTATCTCGACGACGTCCCGGCGGTCACGCTCGCATCGCTCAACGCGCTGTCCCTCTTCGGGCTGCACCGCCGTCTGCGGGCCGCGCTCGCCGGACACCTGTGCGCGGTGGAGACCACCTCCGCGCTGCCGAGCAAGAAGTACGCCGCCGGGCTGCGTCGGCTCGGCTTCGGCGCCGCGGCCACCCTGTTCTTCGACGAACACGTCGAGGCCGACTCCGTGCACGAGCAGATCGTCGTCCGCGACCTCGCGGGCGGTCTGGTCGCGCAGCGCCCGGACTGTGCCGGCGACGTCCTGTTCGGCGCGGCCGCGTGCCTCGCGTTCGACGACCTGGTGGGCGAGCACATGGCGAACTCGTGGGCCCGCGGCGCGAGTTCGCTGCGATCCCGCGCGGGCTGAGATCTGGACAGGCGGGCGCGACACCGACCGACACTGACGCGTATGGGTCTGCTGTGGGCGATGACGCTTCCCGGCCTGGCGTGCTTGCTGATACTGCTGGCATTCGTCGAGGTGGTGTTCAGCCGGATCACCGGTCGAGGCCTGCTGCCGTTGATCCGGGTGGATCTGGCGTCCGGGTCCATCCGTGTCGATCGACCGGAATCCGGATCCGACGCCTGACCTTTGCGGGCAATGACCCGGCCGGCGGCCCGGGAGATCACCCGATGTGCGATCGATCGGTTGTCGAGGGGCGCTGTGGAAGCGATCGTGCCGCACGGTGCAATTCGTCGCTCACGGCGGCGAATGGCGGCCGGAACCGACTTCCGAGCCGGTAGGCGATCCGGGTCCGCCTGTGGATCGGGAGAGTCGTGAGCACTACCCCCTCCGGGACGTCGGTCGCTCCGAGTTGGGGAACCAACGCCACGCCGTCTCCCGCGGCGACGAGTCGCAGGACCGTCGCGAAGTCATCGACCCGATGGGCTATGTGCGGTTCGAAGCCCTGGGACTGACAGGTACGTACGGCCATCGTGTGGCAGAGGGTGCCGGTGTTGCCGACTATCCAGCGGCTTCCGGCGTGCCGGCGGACCACCGTCATGTCGACCCCCTCCGCCGGTTCCGTTGACGCGAGGTACACGACCTCGTCGAGGATCGGTTCGGTCTCGATGCCTGGCCCCATGGTGGAGGGCACGTTGTCGTATTCATGAACCAACGCGATGTCCAGTCGACCGCCGCGAAGAAGATCCGGCACGGCGGCGGGATCCACCTCGGTCACCGTCAGTTCCAAACCCTTCTCGGCGCGGCCGATCTCCAGCATTGCGGGCAGCACGATCGTCCGTAGGGCAGTCGGAAACGCCCCCAGGCGAACCGAACCCGACAGGCCCTTCTCGCTCGCGGCGAGCGCGGCCTCGGCTCGTTCCAGGTCGGCGAGCACGACCTCCGTGTGCTCGACCAGCATCGTCCCGGCCGGCGTGAGACTCACCCGACGGCCCGTGCGTGTCAACAGCGGGCGACCGGCCTCGCGCTCGAGGGCCGCAAGCTGCTGTGACACCGCCGAGGGCGTGTACGACAGTGCCTCTGCGACCGACGCGATGGTGCCTCGGTGGGCGAGTTCGCGCAGAAGTCTGAGCTTGCGGATGTCGAGCATCAGTTCAGCTTACGGATAGCGCCATGAACAGTAACTGGATCTTGATTATGTGCGCGGTGAGACTGGGTGCATGACCTTCCACCCGTCAGGAATTCTCGTCCCGCTCGTCACTCCGTTCGCGGACGACGGTGAGCTCGCCGCTGCCGAGCTGGAACTCCTCGCGCACGCCGTGATCGACGAGGGAGCGGCCGGGATCGTCGCGTTGGGGACCACCGCGGAGCCGGCGACGCTGAGCCCACCGGAACGCCGCGATGTCGTGCGGATCTGCGGCAGGGTGTGCCGCGAGCGCGGGGTTCCTCTGCTCGTCGGGGCCGGCTCCAACGACACGGTCGGCACCGTGCGGGCGATCGAGGCGCTGAATGCGGAAGCCGATGTCACGGGCGTATTGGTAGTGGTCCCGTACTACACGCGACCGTCCGAGGCGGGGGTCGTGGCGCACTTCGAGTACGTCGCCGATCGGAGTCCGCTTCCGCTCGTTCTGTACAACGTTCCGTACCGCACCGGCCAGTATCTGGGTTGGGAGTCCGTTGTGCGCCTGGCGAAGCATCCGCGGATCGTCGGCATCAAGCAGGCAGTCGGCTCGGTGGATACCGACACCGCGCGGCTTCTCGCGGAGTCTGCGTCGTCGGGTCGCGCCGCGGGGTCTGCTCCTGTGGACGCGTTCTCGGTTCTTGCGGGGGAGGACACGCTCGTCTCGCCGCTGCTCGCGATGGGCGCGGCGGGCGCGATCGCGGCGACCGCGAATGTGTGTGCGAGGGAATTCGTCGAACTGTACGACCTCTGGCGCAGCGGACGACCCGTGCCCGCACGGGCGCTGGCGCACCAATTGGTGGGGCCCACATCCGCACTGATATCCGAGCCCAATCCCACCGTCATCAAGGCCGTTCTCCATGCCCAGGGTCGGATATCCACCCCGAACGTCCGGCTTCCGTTGCTGCCGGCCGGTGAGCCCGGGGCGATCGTCGACGCGCTCCGACACCTTCGCCTTGCGCTCTCGCGATGATCGATCCCAACGTGCCGTGGTCCGGTGCGGCGTCCGAAACCTAACGCTCGATTCGCCGCAGTGCCGACCTGGCTGCGTTGTATCCGCCCATCCCGTGCGCGCCGCCGCCGGGCGGGGTCGCGGCGGAGCAGATGTAGACGCCCGGGATGCCTGTCGAATAGGGGTCGATGGCCACCCGCGGGCGCGTCAACAACTGCACCGGATCGTTCGCGCCGGTCGCGATGTCGCCGCCCACGTAATTGGGGTTGTAGGCGGGCATCTCGACGGCGGACCGGGTGAAGCTGCCGACGATGCGGTCCCGGGTGTGGGGTGCGAAGCGCTCGATCTGGCGCAGGATCGCCTCCGTCGCGTCGCCGGTGTATCCGTGCGGCACATGGGCGTACGCCCACACCGGGTGCACGTCACCGGCCGATCGTGAGGGGTCCGCCAGGTACTGCTGTCCGATCAGGACGAACGGACGCTCGGGCATTCGGCCGCGGTGCAGGTCCCGCTCAGTCGCGACCACCTCCTCGAAGGTCCCGCCGAGGTGGACGGTGCCGGCGCGGCGGCATGCGTCGTCACGCCACGGAATGCCGCCCTCGACGGCCAGATCCAGCTTGAACGCCGCCGGACCGTACCGGTACCGGCGGTACGCGCGGGCCACCCGGGCCGGCAGCAGGTTGCCGGCCACCTCGGCGACGCCGGTGGGCGACAGGTCGAGCATCGTGATGTCGGCGCGCGGCAACTCGCCCAGCGAGCGGACACGTCGTCCGGTCTCGATCCGACCGCCGTGGGCGAGTAACAGTGAGGCCAGCGCATCGGTGATCGCGCGGGACCCGCCCTTCGCGACCGGCCAGCCGTAGCGGTGCCCGGCGGCGAGCATCATCAGGCCCGCCGCCGACGTCGTGGGCCGGGACAACGGGTAGTAGGCGTGCGCGGCCACACCGCCGAACAGCGCCCGCGCCTGCGCGGTGCGCCATCGCCTCGCCGTCAGCGTGGCGGGGGCGAGCGCATGGATCCCGAAGCGCACCATCGGGATCGGGTGCCTGGGCAGGTGTACGACGGGACGCAGCAGTTCGCCGGCTAGTTCGTCGAAGTGCTCGGACAGCGGCGCGAACAGCCGTCGCCACGCGGGTCCGTCGGGCCCCAGTCGGCTCGCGGTCTGCTCGATCGACCGTGTGAACACGCCCGACACGGCATCGTCGAGCGGATGCGCGAGATCGATCTCCGGATACCGCCATTCGAGTCCGTGCGCGGAGAGGTCGAGCGAGCGGAAGAACGGTGACGCCACGCCCATCGGGTGCACCGCCGAGCAGTCGTCGTGCAGCAGTCCGGGCACGAGGCGCTCGGAGGTGCGGGTGCCGCCGCCGATCGTGTCCGCGGCCTCGTACACGGTCACGGAGATGCCGCGCAGCGCGAGCGCCACACCCGCGGCCAGCCCGTTGGGGCCGGAGCCGACGACGACGGCGTCCGTCATGGCGTGCCGCCGGCCGGGCGGTCGAGCCACGCCGAGACGGCGGGTGCGAACAGCAACGCCGTGCCGACCACGACCAACCCGGCCTGCAGCAGCGGCGCCCACGTGAGGGCGCGGACGGAGGTGTCCCACGCGCCCGACAACAGATTCCAGGTGGCGACGGCCGCGACGATCGTCGGTAGTGCGGCGACGGCCAGCCCGGTTCGGCCGCCGCGACGACGCCTGCGGAGCCGAAGGATCGCGAACACCGCGGTGAGCATGACCAGCAGCCCGATGCCGACGACGGCCGGCACGGTGAGGCTGACGACCCCGGAGACGTCGCCCGCGGCGGCGGTCGGATTCCGATCGGCGAGGTCGGACTCGAGGGCGTCGCGCACCCTTCCGTCCAACGCGAGGGCTCCGAGGAGTCCGACGAAAACGACGAAGGAGGCCGTCCACGCGGCCAGTGCCGCGGCGAGCGCGTGCGGGGGAGTGACCGCGGTCGGGGTGTGCAGCGGAGCGACGACGACATCGGGCCGGGGCGGCCGGGGCCGGTGCGGCTGCGCCGGCACCGCCGTTGCCTCGTGTTCGTCGGTGGTGTCCACGTCCGAATCGTATCCGCGCCCGCGGTCCGGTCAGCCCGGTCGGGAAAATCCCGCAGTCGGGAACAAACCCGTGAGGCGGCCCGTTGACCATTTCGAGAACCTGAGCGTCGAGGACTCAAGTTTCGGATTGACTTCGACCGGAGTCGCATGCAAACTTGAGCCGGATACGCTCACCTGAGGTTCATCAGCTCAGTGTCGAGAAGATAACCGCAGCTCGAGAGGCTGCGAAGAAGGAAAGTGAGGGATCACTATGGCTCGTGCGGTCGGAATCGACCTCGGGACCACCAACTCGGTCGTGTCTGTGCTCGAAGGCGGCGAGCCGGTAGTGGTCGCCAACTCCGAGGGCTCGCGCACCACCCCGTCCGTCGTGGCCTTCGCCAAGAACGGTGAAGTGCTCGTCGGTCAGCCCGCCAAGAACCAGGCGGTCACCAACGTCGACCGCACCATCCGCTCGGTCAAGCGCCACATCGGCACCGACTGGAACGTGGAGATCGACGACAAGAAGTACACGCCGCAGGAGATCAGCGCCCGCACGCTGATGAAGCTGAAGCGTGACGCGGAGGCGTACCTCGGTGAGGAGATCACCGACGCCGTCATCACCGTCCCCGCCTACTTCGAGGACGCGCAGCGCCAGGCCACCAAGGAAGCCGGACAGATCGCGGGCCTCAACGTCCTGCGCATCGTCAACGAGCCCACCGCGGCCGCGCTGGCGTACGGCCTCGACAAGGGCGAGAAGGAACAGACCATCCTGGTCTTCGACCTCGGCGGCGGCACCTTCGACGTGTCCCTGCTCGAGATCGGCGACGGCGTCGTCGAGGTCCGCGCGACCTCCGGTGACAACCACCTCGGTGGCGACGACTGGGACGAGCGCATCGTCAGCTGGCTGGTCGACAAGTTCAAGGCTCAGAACGGCATCGATCTGACCAAGGACAAGATGGCCCTGCAGCGTCTGCGTGAGGCTGCGGAGAAGGCGAAGATCGAGCTGTCCAGCTCGCAGAGCACCTCCATCAACCTGCCGTACATCACCGTCGACGCGGACAAGAACCCGCTGTTCCTCGACGAGCAGCTCACCCGCAGCGAGTTCCAGAAGATCACCTCCGACCTGCTGGACCGCACCCGCGCGCCGTTCCAGGCCGTGGTCAAGGACTCGGGCATCGCCGTCAAGGACATCGACCACGTCGTGCTCGTCGGTGGCTCCACCCGTATGCCGGCCGTCTCCGACCTGGTTCGTGAGCTTACCGGTGGCCGTGAGCCCAACAAGGGCGTGAACCCGGACGAAGTGGTTGCAGTCGGAGCGGCGCTTCAGGCCGGCGTCCTCAAGGGCGAGGTCAAGGACGTTCTGCTGCTCGACGTCACCCCGCTGTCTCTCGGTATCGAGACCAAGGGTGGCGTGATGACCAAGCTCATCGAGCGCAACACGACGATCCCGACCAAGCGCTCCGAGACCTTCACCACGGCGGACGACAACCAGCCGTCGGTGCAGATCCAGGTGTTCCAGGGTGAGCGCGAGATCGCCTCGCACAACAAGCTCCTCGGATCGTTCGAGCTGTCCGGTATCCCGCCGGCCCCGCGCGGCGTGCCGCAGATCGAGGTCACCTTCGACATCGACGCCAACGGCATCGTGCACGTGACCGCGAAGGACAAGGGCACGGGCAAGGAGAACACGATCAAGATCCAGGACGGCTCCGGTCTGTCCAAGGACGAGATCGATCGGATGATCAAGGACGCCGAGGCGCACGCGGAGGAGGACAAGAACCGCCGCGAGGAGGCCGAGGTCCGCAACCAGGCCGATTCGCTGGTGCACCAGACCGAGAAGTTCATCAAGGACAACGAGGACAAGGTGCCCGCCGACGTCAAGGAGAAGGTCGAGGCCGCGGTCACCGAGGTCAAGACCGCTCTCGCCGGCTCGGACATCGCCGCCGTCAAGGCTGCAGTGGAGAAGCTGTCCACCGAGTCGCAGGCACTGGGCCAGGCGATCTACGACGCGCAGGCCGCCGACGCCGCCGCGTCGGGTGACGGCTCCGGCCCCGCCGCTGACGACGTCGTCGACGCCGAGGTTGTCGACGAGCCGACCGATCAGGACAAGAAGTGACGGCGGAAAACCCCGAGCGCGAACCGGTGACGGCCGACGATCAGGTCGACGCCACCACCACCCCGGCTGCCTCCGAGGAGGCGGCCGGGGCCGGTGCGGCCGAGACGGACGATCTGACCGCGATCACCTCCGAACTCGAGAAGGCCAGCACCGAGCTGGGCTACGCGAAGGCGGAGATCGCCAACATCCGCCGCAACGCGTTGGCCCGGATCGATCGGGCCGTCGAGGACGAGAGGGTCGCGGTGGTCGGGAAGTTCCTCGACCTCGTCGACGATCTCGACCGGGCACGCGCCCACGGGGATCTGGAGTCGGGACCGCTGAAGGCGCTGTCCGACAAGCTCGCCGGTGTGCTCGACGGTCTCGGCCTCGAGGGGTTCGGCGCCGAGGGCGATGCCTTCTCCGCGGAACTGCACGAGGCCGTGCAGATGGAGGGTGACGGTGACAACCCCGTCCTCGGGGCAGTGCTGCGCAAGGGCTACCGCCTGGGCGAACGAGTGCTCCGCACGGCGATGGTGACCGTCACCGACGGCGCGCCTGCAGCCGATGCGGCAGCCGAGTAGATAGACAGACAACAGTGAAAGGAGGAGACGCCCAGTGAGCCAACGGGAGTGGATCGAAAAGGACTTCTACAAGGAACTGGGTGTCTCTTCCGACGCCTCCGCCGACGAGATCAAGAAGGCGTACCGCAAGCTGGCCCGGGATCTGCATCCCGACGCCAACCCCGGTGACACCAAGGCGGAGGAGCGTTTCAAGACGGTCAGTGAGGCGCATGCCGTCCTGTCCGACCCCGCGAAGCGCAAGGAGTACGACGAGGCCCGCCGCTTGTTCGCGAGCGGCGGCTTCGGCCCCGGAGCCGGATACAGCACCGGCGGTGGCGGTTTCGGCGGCGGCGGCTTCGACATCAACGACCTGTTCGGTGGTGGCGGCGGCGGTGCCGCCGGCGGCGACGGTGGCCTCGGTGACCTGTTCGGCGGGCTGTTCAACCGCGGTGGCGGTGGCCGCACCACGGCGTCGCGTCCGCACCGCGGCAGCGACGTCGAGACGGAGACCACGCTCGAGTTCCGCGAGGCCGCCCAGGGCGTGACGGTTCCGCTGCGCCTGACCAGCAGGTCGGCGTGCACCACATGCCACGGCAGCGGTGCCGAGCCGGGTACCAGCCCGCGGGTGTGCCCGCGCTGCAACGGAACCGGCGTGGTCAGCCGCAACCAGGGTGCGTTCGGTTTCAGTGAGCCGTGCGACGACTGCCGCGGCACCGGGTCGATCATCGACGATCCGTGCGCCGACTGCCACGGAAACGGCGTCACCAACCGCACCCGCACCATCACCGTCCGGGTTCCCTCGGGCGTGAGTGACGGCCAGCGGATCCGCCTGGCGGGTCAGGGTGAGGCCGGGCTGCGGGGTGCACCGTCCGGCGACCTGTACGTCACCGTCCACGTGCGTCCCGACAAGGTGTTCGGGCGCAACAACGACGATCTGACGCTGGTGGTGCCGGTCAGTTATGGCGAATTGGTGCTCGGTACGACCCTGTCGGTGCCGACACTGGACGGCCGTGTGGGCGTGAAGGTTCCGGCCGGAACCGCGGACGGACGGATTCTCAGGGTGCGAGGGCGCGGTGTGCCCAAGCGCGGCGGAGGCGCCGGCGATCTGTTGGTCACCGTGAAGGTTGCGGTGCCGCAGAAGCTCGACGACCCCGCCACCGAGGCGCTCCAGACCTACCTGGAGGCAGAGAAGGCCAGCGGATTCGATCCGCGGGCAGGATGGGCCGGCGCCTGACCGGCGCGAACCGATCGAACAGGTGAACCATCATGAGCGACAAGCAACGCAAGGCGTCGGAGGTCCCAGCGGACCCCGATGCGCGGGTGTTCGTCATCTCGGTGGCCGCCGAACTGGCCGGGATGCACGCACAGACGTTGCGTAACTACGACCGGCTCGGCCTGGTCACCCCGCACCGCACCACCGGTGGCGGCCGCCGGTACTCGCCGCGGGACGTGGCTCTGCTGCGTGAAGTGCAGCGCCTGTCCCAGGACGAGGGCGTCAACCTCGCCGGCATCAAGCGGATCATCGAGCTGACCAACCAGGTCGAGGCGCTGCAGCACCGCGTCGACGAGATGGCCGCCGAGGTCGCCCGCGTCCACGCCAGTTACCGCCGGGACCTGGTGCCCATCCCGCGCAGCAACGCGCTCGTCGTCTGGAAGCCGCGCAACCAGCGCTGACCCACAGCTCAACCCCTGAACGGGAGTTCACCGCACACCTTCGTGTTCGAAGCGTGCCGTGAACTCCCGTTCGCCGTTTACACGGGTGCACCGGCGTCACACAGGACACGGGTGATCTGTGCGATGAGGGTCGGTCGGCCGTGGATCAGCTGCCGGGCCTTGACGGTGTCGACCTCGATGTCGTTGTGCAGGTAGGTGTCGGGGTAGATGCGCGTGTAGTGGCGTCGGAGTCGACGCCTGCTCACCAGGTCCCGATCGAGGGCGGCCCTGCCGTGGAACGGTACGAGAATTCCAGTCATGCCGGCACGCTCGCGGCGTGCCCCGACACGGAATGCGCCCAGCGCGCCGCGGCGTCGTCGCCTGTGGGCGGTGCCGGTGCTGTGGACAACCCCTGATCGACCCTGACCAACCCCGGAACGGGAGTTCACGGCACGCTTTCGGCCCCGGGAACGTGCCGTGAATTCCCGTTCAGCGGTATCGCGGGGCATCGCCCTCCCATCCCATGGTCGAGTCGGTTGACGTTACCCACGTCACACCCTTATGCTCCCACTCGAGCAAGTGCTTGGTGAATCAAGCAAGTGCTTGATGGGAAGAGCTCGGTGGGTGTTGATGCAGGGTGACGTGTCTAGGCGTCGCCCAGCTGGGGCTCGCCGAGCTCTTCCGTGTCCAAACGCGCCAAGCGAGCGCTTGGTTCTGTAGGTACGTAGCGGGTGTCCTAGGAGGGCAGTCATGAAGAATCGGCGTCCAGTGTTCGTCGCGGCGGTTGCCGCGTCGGTCTTGACGATTGCGGGGTGCGGTGGCACGGACTCCGCCGAGGCCGGCGGCGCCGATGCGCCGTACCGGGTCCTCGTGACCGGCGGTATCAGCGCCCAGGGTGTCCTCGCGGCCAACGCGCAGACCTCGATCCTCGCGACCAAGGCCGGTGTCGAGGTGCAGAACCAGGCCGGTGGCATCGGTGGTCGCCAGATCGAACTGACGGTCGTCGACGACGCCGGTGACGCCACGATCGCGGTCACCAAGGTGCGCGAGGCCATCAACAAGCAGAAGCCGGACCTCGTCCTCAACTCCGGACCGTCGTCCGTCGGCGCCGCGGTGCTGCCGATCCTCGAGCAGAACGACATCCTCTCGTTCAACGTTGCGCCCACGCCGGATTCGACGGATCCGTCGAAGTTCCCGCTGAACTTCGACCTGGCGCCCGGCGCCGGCGACAACGCCCGCGGCATCGTCGGCCACGTGAAGGAGAAGGGCTACGACAACATCGGTGTCATCCACGGCAGCACCGCGTACGGCGAGCTGTTCGGCAAGGAGATGACCTCCGAGCTGGAGAAGGCCGGGCTGAAGCAGGCCGGCAACGAGGAGTACGAGGCCACCGCGCTGGATATGACCGCGCAGCTGCAGTCGCTCAAGAACGCCGGCGCCAAGGCGATCGCGCTGGACGCGTACGGCGCGCCGCTGGGGTACGTCCTGCAGAGCATGCAGCGTCTGGGCTGGGACGTGCCGCTGATCGGCAACACCTCGGTGTCGAGCACCAACCTCGTCGCCAACGAGCCGCCGAACGGCGTCCTCGGTACGCCTGAGGTGAAGAACCTTGTCTCGCAGGTCTTCACGAGCACCGTGTACGACCCGAACAACGAGGCCGTCAACAAGATGGTCGACACGATGGCCTCGATGGGCACCATCTCGTCGACGCTGATCATCGCCGACAACTACGACGCGTTCCCGCTCGTGGCCGCCGCTGCCGAGAAGGCCGGCACCACCACCGATTCCGAGAAGCTGGCGCAGGCGCTCGAGACCGAAGAGGTCCAGAAGAACGCGAAGACGGCCTTCCTGTCCCGCTACAACTTCACTGCCGACAACCACGGCCCGAACCCGACGCAGGACGAGATGAAGTTCATCGCGCCCACCAAGGTCGTCAACGGCCAGTTCGGCAATCCGGCCGCATGACGTTCATGAACTCTGATTCCCATACGACGCGAAGGAGGTTCTCGCTGTGACGATTCTGTGGTCGGGGCTCGCCCTCGGCGCTGTCTACGTGCTCGTCGCGATCGGGTACAACATCGTGTTCGTCTCGTCGAACACCTTCAACTTCGCGCAGGCGCAGTTGATGATGGTCGGCACCTTCGTGGCCTACACGGGCCTGGTGACGCTGAAGCTTCCGGTGCTGGTGGTTGCCGTGATGGCCACCGTGACGGTGATGATCCTCGCGGCCGTCGAGGAGTTGGTCGCGATCAGACCGGTCGCCGATCACCAGAACCAATTGGTGACGACATTGGGTGCGGCAACGTTGCTCAACGGTGCGACGCAGTTGATCTGGGGCAGTGAGCCGCTGACGGTTCCGTTCTTCGGGTCGAACGACCCGATCACCATCCTGGGCGGCCGGACGTATCCGGTCGAGATCGCGCTGCTGGTCCTGTCGATCGTGCTCGTGATCGGCCTCGGTCAGCTGAGCAAGCGGACCATGACCGGTCTGGCTCTCATGGGTGTCTCCGAGGACCGCGAGGCCGCGATGCTGCGTGGTGTCAATGTGCGGCGCATCGCGATGGGCGCGTTCGCGTTCTCCGGTGCGATCGCCGGTGTGCTCGGACTGTTCGTGGGCCCCAAGACGTTCGCGGTCGCGACGCTCGGTGCCGCGCTGGCGCTCAAGGGCTTCGTGGCCCTGGCGATCGGCGGCTTCGGTTCGCTGCCGGGCGCACTGATCGGTGGTCTGACGGTCGGTCTGGTCGAATCGTTCACCGCACTGTGGGCGGGTAGCCAGTACAGCAACATTGCGGTGTTCGTCGTGCTGATCGTCGTCCTGATGGTCAAACCTGCCGGACTGTTCGGCACGGTGAAAGAACGGGTGGTGTGACCATGCAGATCTGGCGCACTCTGCGCGGTGTCCCGAGCTGGATCTTCGCGCTCGCATTCGGCCTGATCGTGTTCTTCGCACCGATGCTGGGCATGGACGCGACGAACACGCGTCAGCTCCAGCTGGCGTGCATCCTGGCCCTGGTGGTCAGCGGCCTGAACCTGAGCCTCGGCTATGCCGGTGAGCTCGCACTGGGCCAGGCCGCGATGTACGCGGCCGGCGCGTACACGGCCGGTCTGATGTCCCAGGCCGGGCACACCGAGATCCTGGTGCAGTTGGCGGCCGCGGGCGCGGTCGCACTCATCGTCGGCATCATCACCGGCATTCCCGGTCTGCGACTGGGTAGTTGGTCGCTGGCGATGACGTCGTTCTTCCTGATCCTGTTGGTGCCCGACATCCTCGCGATCTTCGGCGGCAAGACCGGTGGCCGTAACGGCCTGTCCGGGATGGAACCGCCGACGCTGTTCGGCCAGGACATCGACAAGAACTTCTACTACGTCGTGGTCGGCGTGACGATCCTGTGGTTCGTGGTGATGCGCAACCTCGTGGTCTCGCGTCACGGCATCGCGTTCCGCACGCTCAAGCAGTCTCCGGTTCTCGCGCAGTCCCAGGGTGTGTCCGTGTTCCGGATGAAGCTGTTGGGCTACGCGATCGGCGCCCTGCCCGCAGGCCTCGCGGGCGCCCTGTTCGCGAACACCGACCTGTTCATCGCCCCCGAGGCGTTCGGTTTCACGTTCGCCACCGCGGTGCTCGCGGCGTCGATCCTCGGTGGTTCGGCGAGCGTCTACGGTGCGGTGATCGGTGCGGCCATCATGCAGTTCGGGCCGAATCAGTCGACCGCGTTCCAGGAGTACTCGCTGATCTTCTACGGCGGCTTCCTGATCATCGGCGGCGTCCTGCTCTCGGGCGGACTCACGAAGGTGTTCCGCAGCCTGGCAACCAGGCTCGACCGCAAGGCCGGTATCGGCGCCCTCGAACGGCCGGAACCGCGGGACCCGGAGGCGATTCCGCATGTCGATCCCATCGCGGGTGCCACGCTCGAGGTCGACGGCATCTCGAAGGCGTTCGGCGGGAACCAGGCGCTCGAGGCGGCGACCCTGCGGGCCGAGCCGGGCCGGGTGACCGCGCTGATCGGGCCCAACGGTTCCGGCAAGACCACGATGCTCAACATGATCTGTGGCTTCTACACCGCGGACTCCGGTCGAATCGTCATCGGTGACACCGAGGTCCAGAAGTTCTCGTCGAACCGGGTGGCCCGTGAGGGTGTGGCCCGCACGTTCCAGACCCCGAACATCCCCGAGAACGTCACGGTCCTCGAGGCGGTCGCCTCGGGCCGGTACATGACGAACCGTGCCTCGATGCTCTCGGCCGTGTTCCGGCTGCCGAGCTTCCGCAAGGTCGCCAAGGCCGACATCACCGAGGCCGAGCGGGTCCTCGAACTGGTCGGAATGTCGCACCTGCAGGGCGAGGTTGCCACCTCGCTGCCGCTGGGAATGCGACGGATGCTCGAGGTCGCGCGCGCCGTGATCGCCGAGCCGCGGGTCCTGCTGCTCGACGAGATCGCGTCCGGCATGGACGAGGACGAACTCGTGCGGCTGTCGGTGCTCATCCGCGCCCTGCGGGACGCCGGCGCCACCGTGCTGCTGGTGGAGCACAACTTCCGCCTCGTCCTCTCCCTCGCCGACACCATCGTCGTGCTGGCGCAGGGACAGGTCATCGCGTCGGGCCCGCCCGCGGAGATCGAGCACCACCCCCGCGTGCTCAGCGAGTACCTCGGCGTGGACCCCGACAGCGGCACGGCTACCGAGCTGGAGAAGGTGGAGTGATGAAACCGGTTCTGAGCGTTCGGAATCTGCAGTCCGGTTACGGTGACCTGCGCGTGGTCTGGGACGTCTCCTTCGACGTCTACCCCGGCCAGGTGACGGCCCTGCTCGGACGCAACGGTGCCGGCAAGACCAGCACCCTGCGTGCGATCTCCGGTCTCAACAAGGTTCACGGCGGCACCATCGAGATGGACGGCCAGGACATCTCCGGTGTTCCCGCCCACCAGCGGGTGCGCCGCGGCATGGCGTACGTGCAGGAGGGCAAGCGCGTCTTCCACAAGCAGACCATCGAGCAGAACCTGCTGCTCGGCGGCTACACCACGAAGAAGCGTCGCACCGCCCTCAAGTCCGAGGTCGAGCGCATCTACGAGATGTTCCCGATCCTCGGTGAGAAGCGGAACCTGTTGGCCGGCTCGATGTCCGGTGGTCAGCAGCAGATGCTGGCGATCGGTGCGGCACTGATGGCAGAACCGAAGCTGCTGCTGCTCGACGAGCCGTCGGGCGGCCTGGCCCCCGTCATCGTCAACGAGGTCATGGAGCGCGTCCAACTGCTCAAGGAAACCGGCCTGGCCGTGCTCCTCGTCGAGCAGGCCGTCGAGGCGGCGATGAGCGTCGCCGACCACGTCACCGTCCTCGACATCGGCAAGGTCGTCATGGACTCGCCGGCGTCGGAGATCGACGACCTCGCAGTCCTCAAGGACGCGTACTTCGGGCGCGTCTGACCGGCACTGCAAACCCCTCAACGGGAGTTCACGGCACACTTCGACAGCGAATGCGTGCCGTGAACTCCCGTTTCGGTGCTTTCTGAAGGAAGAGGACAAGGACCCACGAGGATCGGACTGGACGTCTTCGGTGCGGAGCGACTCTACGACGGCGACCACCGTGGACTGCTCGACCTGGCGGCGGAGGCCGACCGGCGCGGCATCGACCTGATCACGACCTCGGACCACCTGGGCTTCTCGCGGGAGGCTCACGAAGAGCGAGTGCGTGCCAACGGTTTTCCGTTCGAGCTCGAGCATCCGTGGCTCGAACCGATGTCGTTGCTGTCCGCGGTGGCCGCGGTGACCGAACGGGTGGAGCTGGGCCTGTACGTGCTCGTTGCGCCGCTGCGGCCGGCGCTGTTGCTCGCCAAGCCGATCGCGACGCTGGACGTGCTGTCGCGGGGCCGGACGCGGATCGGGATGGGCGTCGGCTGGCAGCAGGCCGAGTACGAGGCGGCGGGGATTCCGTTCGAGCGCCGCTTCGGTCGGTTGGAGGAGACGGTGGCCGCGTGCCGCGAACTGTGGGGTCCGCCGCCGGCGTCGTTCACCGGAACGGGCTTCCGTTCTCCGACTTCTACAGCCTGCCGCGTCCCGTGCAGTCACGGGTGCCGGTGATCTTCGGGATGGCGCCGTCGAAGCGGAATTTCGACCGGATCGCGCGCGTCGGCGACGGCTGGACCGCCGCCCCGGCGGACATGCCCCGCCTCGCCGAGAGCATCACGCTGCTGCGCAACTGTTTCGAGGAGCATGGCCGCGACCCGGCATCCGCCGAGGTACAGATCATGCTGCCGGCAATCGACGACGGATCCGGTGGCGTCGACTTCGACGCGATGGCGGCATCGGCCGACCAGGCGCGGGAACTGGGCGTCGACACCGTGCTGGTGCGTCCGTCGGCGCTGGCAATCGGGGCAGATCACGTCGATGCTTTCCTGACCTGGGCGGTCGGGCTCGGTGGGAATGCGTAGCCCAGCGGACCCCTGAGCGGGAGTTCGCGGCACACCTTCGCCGTCGAAGTGTGCCGTGAACTCCCCTCCAGTGCTTCAGGAGCCGGCGATGGCCTGGTCGGCGAAACGGCGGACGGCGTCGAGGCGGGCCCGCGGATCGGACGGATCGGCGCCGTAGAGTCGCCACGGGGAGACCCGGACACGGGTGACGCCGATGTCGGCGAGCGCGCGGTGTCCGTCGATGTCCGAGACGTCGGTGGGGGAGGCGTCGATCTCGAACGGCTCGTCGGCGCGCCCGAACTCGGCGCGCAGTTCGCCCAGACGCTCGATCGCGGAGGTCAGTTCTGCGACCCCGGTGTTGACGGAGATCCAGCCGTCCGCGAAGCGTGCCGCGCGGCGCAGGCCGGCCTCGCTGTGCCCACCGCCGTAGACAGGCACCGGCAGATCCGGTGCGGGACTGATCATCAGCCGGTCGAAGTCGTAGTGGTTGCCGTGGAACTCGACCCATTCGGGACCACGCCCGGCGCACACGGCCTGCAGGATCTCGATGGCCTCGTCGGTGCGGGCACCGCGGGTCCGCATCTCGGTGCCGGTGAAGGTGAACTCCTCCGGGATCCACGACAGCCCGACGCCGACGGCGATCCGGTTGCCTGACATCACGGCCATCGTCGCGACCTGCTTCGCCGTCAGCAGCGGATCACGAAGCGGCAGCTTCAGCACGTTGGTGTAGAAGCCGATTCGCTCGGTGACGGCGGCCATCGCGCCCGGCAATGCCCACTTCATGGTTCGAACGTAGGGGACGCATCGGTGTGCGTGCCTGGGCGATCCCGGTGGCAGAGACCGGGACCGCCGTCGGATCACTCGAGGCGGCCGGGCACCGGGTAGCTGCGCAGGGACAGGCCGAGCTGTCCGGAGATCGTGAGATCGTCGATGGACTCGCGCAGCTTGTGGCACGTGGGCGTCCACGGACGTCCGACCTCGGTGCGGGCCTCGGCGAACTCGGGGCAGGCCCGGTCGGCATCCTCGAGCCACTGGATGCTGGTGTGGGCCTCGCTGTACTTCTCGACGAGGACTCGGTTGCCGCAGCTGTTGCAGCTGACGCTTTCCATGAACGGACCTCCTGACTCCATGCGTGACGGTAGTCACTGTCGTGTCGTACGTCTGCAGTTCTCCCACGGAGCGGGAGGTGCGCTCCCGGTGAGCGGACACTTGCTACCGGGCTGTAACCACCTTCTACCTGGGCTGTTAGGCTTCGGCCATGCCCGAAACCGAGCCCGCCAACGACGCTGTCGACGCCGGCTACCCGTCGCTGCCCGCCACCAGTTGGGCGGTTCTGGGCATGCTGACCCTCGGCGAGGGGCTCACCGGATACGACCTCAAGAAGTGGGCCGACTGGAGTATCGGCTACTTCTACTGGAGCCCGTCGATCAGCCAGGTGTACGGGGAACTCAAGAAGCTCGAGGCGGCGGGCCTGGTGGAGTCCGAGATGGTCTCCGAGCCCGGCGAGCGCGGCCGGCGCGTCTACCGGATCACCGAGCGTGGGACGCATGCGGCGCGGAACTGGTCCCGGGACGCGCCCGTCGACCAGCCCGTGCTCAAGCACGGTTTAATGCTCCGGCTGTGGATGGGACACCTCAACGACCCCGAGCACCTCAAGGCGCTCGTCGAGGCCCACATCGAGAACATGGAGGCGCTGCGCCAGCGCRCCGAGTTGCACGCCGACCACGCCACGCGCGAGCCGTCGTGGGCGTTCTCGAAGATGAGCCTGAAGTGGGCCGAGCGCTACTACCGGGCCGAGATGGACCTCGCGCGGCAGATGCTCGACGATATCGACGAGGCCGCAGAGACTTTCGCGCACGTGCGCGAGCGGGACGAACTTGGCAATCCGATTCCCGAGGTGGCTGGTTCCTGGCGTGATGTCGAGGACTTCGTCGAGGGCTTGGAGAAGGGTGGGCAGCGCTGAGCGCCCACCCCTCCCGCTGACGCTCAGTTCGACGCGGTCCCCAGGATCGACTGGAGGTCCGCCCACAACTGCTTGCGCGCCACCTGGGTGATCGACAGTGCCGGAATCGTCAGGAATCCGTGGAACAGCCCCTCGTACACGCGGTGGATCGTGGGCACACCGTCGGCCGCGAGCCGTGCGGCGTAGGCGTCGCCCTCGCTGCACAGCGGGTCGCGGGTCGCGGTGATGACGACGGCGGGCGCGACGCCGGACAGGCTCTCGGCGCGGTTGGGGGAGATCAGCGCGCTGTCCGCGCCGCCGGGTGCGTACTGCTTCCAGTACCACTGCATCGCCGCACGGGTGTTGAAGTGACCCTCGGAATAGGTTCGGTAGGAGTCGGTTTCGAAGTCGTCGTCGATGACGGGGTAGAGCAGTGCCTGGGCGGCGACGGCCGGGCCACGACGATCGCGGGACGCCAGCGCGACGGTGGCCGCGAGGTTGCCGCCGGCGCTGTCCCCGGCGACGATCAGTCGGGCCGGATCTGCGTTCAGGTCGGCGCAGTTGTCCGCGGCCCAGACGAGCGCCGCGTAGACGTCCTCGAGTGCGGCCGGGGCCGGATGCTCCGGGGCGAGTCGGTAGTCCACCGAGATCACCACGGCGCCCAGTCCGTTCGCGGCCGCACGGCAGATTCCGTCGTGGGTGTCGAGGTCGCAGAACACGAAGCCGCCACCGTGCGCGAAGACGACCACGGGCCGCGGCTGCGTGGAGTTCGCGGCCGGCTCGTAGACGCGGACCGGGATCGGTCCGGCGGGTCCGGCGATCTCGAGGTTCCGGACCGACGCCACCTCCTCGGGATTCGCGACGGGCTGTAGACGGGCCCGGATCGCGGCCCGCGCATCGGCGCCGGTCATCTCCTCGACGGGGGGAAACCCTGCGTCGAGCAGGGTGAGCATCGACTCGACCTCGGGATCGATCTGCATGGTGCTCCTAGAAGTCTGGGGTCAGGAGTGTCTGGGGATCAGGCGTACTGGAGGCGGGCGCGGGGCGCCGCGGTGGGCATGCTCTGCAGGCGGTTGCGGTGCGCGATCGGCGCCGCGCCGTGGCTGCGTCCGGTGAGGGACTGCAGGATCGCGTTGGCGGCCATGCGGACCGGCGCGGAGTGACGGTGGTCGAACTTGAGGTGACTGGTGGGTCCGCAGATCGACAGCGCGGCGGTGACGCCCCCGACCGGACCGATCGGGACGGCGATGATGCCGATGCCGCCGGAGATCTGGCTGACCTCGTAGGCGACGCCCATCTCGCGGACCTTGTGCAGTTCGGGCGTGAACTCGGCGAGGCTGTCGGTGCCGTTCGGCGTGTACGCGAGCAGGGCCTTGCCGATCGCGGAGTTGCGGGCCGGGTAGCGGCTGCCCACGCGGGTGGGCAGCTCGGCGGCGAGCCGTCCGCCGACCTTGTCGAGGTAGAGAACGTCGGTGCCGTCGAGGACGCCGAGGTGTACGACGTAGCCGGTGACGCGGTGCAGTTCCTGCAGGATCGGTGCCGCAGCGGAGTGCAGGCGATTCTGGTGGACGGCGATCGAGCCGAGTTCCATCAGCCGGGTGCCGAGCTCGTAGTCGCGGCCGTCGCGGCGCAGCCAGCGCATCTCGACGAGACGCTCGAGCATGCGATGCGCCGACGACCGGGGCAGCCCGGTGCGCTTGACGACCTGGGCGAGGGTGAGGCGGCCGGGGCCGTCGAAGGTGTCCAGGACGAGCGAAACCCGTTCGAGGATCGCGGTCGGGGTGGAGTCTGCAGTCGCTGGTGCGGTCATCGATGTCTCCCTCACTTCTGTCGAGCATCGCCGTGAGACCCATCTGACGTGGGTATTTCGATTAGAAATAATGACACAGGATCCACATTTTGTGAAGTGGATCACCAAGATCGACATACGCCGAAAGGGGGAACCCGATCGTCCCTGGTAGGACGGGGTTCCCCCTGACGGCGGATTGTTCGGTTGGAGTGGGTCCCGCTGCTACATCGCGGCGAGCGGCTCGCTGCCGGACCAGTCGTGGCCCCAGTAGCTGTCGGCGGTGATCTCCTCGGCGGAGTAGTACCGCTCGTCGACCTTCTGGCCCTCGGTGCCGAACTCGATGTCCCAGCCGCCGGGTGCACGGACGTAGAAGGACACCATCTTGTCGTTGGTGTGGCGGCCCAGCGTCGAGGACACCGAGAAGCCGTCCTTGACGACGCGATCGAGGGCCTGGCCGACGGCGTCGAGCGTGTCGACCTCGACCATGATGTGCACCAGGCCCGGGGCGCCGCTGTGCGGTGCCGGGCACAGCGCGAGGCTGTGGTGGCGCTCGTTCACGCCCAGGAAGCGCACCCGCAGCGGGCCGAACTCCGGCGGGGCCGGGATCCGGAACGCGCCGCGCGGCAGGAAGCCGAGGACGTCGGTGTAGAACTCGAACGTGCCGTTCGGATCCATCGTCGGCAGCACGACGTGGCCGAGGCCCTGCGCACCGGTGACGAACTTGGATCCGAACGGGGTGACGACCGGGCTGTGGTCGAGGACCGCGCCGTGGAATATCTCGAGCGTCGCGCCGGCGGGATCCTGGAAGGTCACCACCTCCTCGACACGGCGGGCGTCGGCCTCCTCGACCGAGAGCGGCTTGACGGCGATGCCGGCCCGCTCGACGGCCTCGGTCACGCGCACCAGGGCGTTGTGGTCGCGGACCTCCCAGCCGATGGTGACAACCTCGTCGGTCTCGCCGGGGACGACGATGATGCGTGCCGCGCGCTCGTCCATCCGCAGGTAAAGGGCGTTCTCGTCGGGTCCGCTGCCCTTCGCGAAGCCGAGCACGTCGAAGGCGAACGTGCGCCAGCGGTCCATGTCGTTGGTCTGGACCTTCACGTAGCCCAGGCCGCGGATGTCGGTGCCGAAGCCGCCGACATTGGGGTTCGTCATGTTGTCTCCGTTGTGATTTCGAATGGTGGTCAGATCATCGCGCGCAGCGGACCCTGCGGGTCGACGCCCAGACCGCTCAGCGTCGCCGCGTGGTACACCGTGCCCGGCACATGGATCGCGTGGTGCAGGCCGGCGTGCGCGTCACGCCAGAAGCGCTGCATCGGCTTGTCCATGCGCAGGGCGTTGCCGCCGCAGCGGGCGTACACCGCGTCGATGGCCTGGACGGCCTGCCAGGCGGCGTTGACCTGGGTCTCGCGGCCGAGGGCGCGCTGCTCGAACGTCGGCGTCTTGCCGGCATCGACCAGGTCCCACATACGATCGACGTTGGCCAGCAGCGAATCCCGGGCCGACTGCAGCTTCGCGGTGGCCTCGCCGATGGCGAACATCGAGTACGGGTCGTCCTTGACGGCGGTGCCCTGCGGGTTGATCCGCTCACGCTGGTACTCGTTGGCGTGGTGCAGCAGGCCCTCGCAGATGCCGATCGTGGCCGACGTGATGCCCAGCGGGAACATGTTGGACCACGGCATCAGGTACAGCGTCTCGGTGCGCCCGTACTTGCGGACCGCGGTGCCGTCGATGACCTCGTCGCAGTCCATGACCCGGTAGTCCGGCACGAAGGCGTCCTTGACGACGACGTCCTTCGAACCCGTGCCGCGCAGGCCCACGACGTCCCACGAGTCCTCGATGATCTCGTAGTCGCTGCGCGGGATGATGACGTGGAGCATGCGGGGCGGCATCTCCATGCTGCCGTCCGGGTTGCACGCCATCGCGCCGAGGAAGGCCCAGTCGCAGTGGTCGGTTCCGGAGGAGAACGACCACTTGCCGGCGAACTTGTAGCCGCCGTCGACCGGGATACACATGCCGCCCGGCATGTAGGGCGACGCCATCCAGGTGTCCTGGTCGTTGCCCCAGACCTCCTGCTGCACCTTGGGGTCGGCGAACGCGAGCTGCCACGGGTGCACGCCGACGATGCCGTGGACCCAGCCCGCGGACGGGTTCAGCGACGCCATCCGCATCACGGTCTCGGCGAACTCGCGCGGGTGGACCTCGAGGCCGCCGTGCTCCTTGGGCTGGAGCATCCGGATGGACCCGGCGTCCTTCATCCGCTTGGCGGTGGCGTCGGCGACCTTGCCGATCCGCTCCGCCTCGATGCCCTCGACGAAGATGTCGTCGGCGGCTGCCTCGATGCGGGCCAGGACTTCGTAACTCATGTGTATTTCCTCTTCGAGTCGGGGTGTTCTATGAAGCGGAGACTAGGAGGTCGGGGCCGAGTTCTCGGCCTTTTTCGCGATGTTCTCCGCGACTTCCTGCTGCCAGCTCACGACCGCCCGGGTGGTGTCGATCTCGAACTCGAAGCGCTTGGTCATGTCGTCGGTGATGTCCTCGACGTCGACGTAGAACTGCTGGTACCAGCGGCGCAGCTGGTAGACCGGGCCGTCCTCCTCGGACAGCAGCGGGTTGTCGATGGGCGCCTTGTTCTTCCAGATCTCGACGTCCTGCTCGAAGCCCATCTCGACGCCCTCGGCGAACTTCGCGGCCATGTCGGCGGCGTCCTCGTCCGACAGTCCCGGGAGCTTCTTGACGATCGCGCCGTACTGCAGCACGAACTCGTTGTTGCTCACCGGGTAGTGGCAGTTGATGAGGACCGTCTCGATCGTCTGACCGTTGGCGTCGGACTCGAGCCAGTCGATCATGTACGACGGGCCGAAGTACGTGGCCTCCGAGCGCAGTTCGGCGTTCGGGTCGTCGTAGTTGGTACCGCTCACGATGTCCTCGCGGCCCGTGGACTTCATGAACTGCGTCGCGGTGTGGCCCTCGAAGACGTTCTTGAAGTAGCGCGGGAACGAGTAGTGGATGTAGAAGAAGTGCGCCATGTCGACGACGTTGTCCACGATCTCGCGGCAGTGCGAACCCTTGATGCGCAGGGTCTTCCAGCTCCAGTCGGTCCACTCGTCGGATCCGTACCCCGCGATGTCCGGGATGGTCACGTCGGCCGGCGGCTTGTTGCCCTGCGGGTCGTTCCAGACGTAGAGCTGGCCGTTCTTCTCGAGCGTCGTCCACGCGCGGGTCTTCGCGAGCGGGGGCACGCGCCGGGCGTAGGGAATGTCGGTGCACTTGCCGTTTCCGCCCCAGCGCCAGTCGTGGAACGGACAGGCGATCGAGTCGCCCTTGATCTCGCCCTGGCTCAGGTCACCGCCCATGTGGCGGCAGTACGCGTCGAGGACCTTCAGATCGCCCTTGCTGTCGGCGAACACGACGAGCTTGGTACCGAATGCCTCGATGGGGTGCGGCTYGCCGTCCTTGAAGTCCCGGGTGAGACCGATGCAGTGCCAGCCGCGCGCGAAGCGGGTGGGCGCTGCGGCGGCCTCGATCTCGCGGATCTCGTCGGTGTCGGTCGTCGAGCCGTTGGTGGGCGCCGTGTCGAGTGACATGTGTTCCTCCGTGCCGTCAGGGGGCTGTCCTGTGATGCGCCTCATAGAACTCGGCGGCGTGTCGAGCGGGAAGGGGTTCTCCCGCTGGATGGAACACCCCGGAGGTCGTGGTATAGCGGCAGGTCGGAGCGGTCGTCGTGCGGTTTCGACGGTGCCGGCACCCGGCCGGCCGGGTCCTCCCACCACGCGGGAGGACTACTGCCGGGTCGCCGGATCGGCTGGCTAGCGTCGCCTCACGGTGAAAGGAATGATCATGATGCGGATGGCCGGTAAGACGGTGCTCGTGACGGGCGCCGGCAAGGGGATGGGGCGCGTGCACGCGGTCCGCCTGGCCGAGGAGGGGGCCGACATCGTCGCGCTCGACCTGCCCGGACGCGAGTCGGAGACGGACCTCGCCGAGACCGCGCGCCTGGTCGAGCAACAGGGCCGACGCGTCGTCACCGGCACCGCCGACATCCGGGACTTCGACGCGCTCACCGCCGCGGTGCGGGCCGGTGCGCGCGAACTCGGACCGCTCGACGTCGTCGTCGCGAACGCCGGCATCAGCGACAACCCCGGCCCGTCGTGGGAGATCGACGACGCCGTGTGGAACCGGTCCATCGACGTCAACGTGACCGGCACGTGGCACACCGTCAAGGCCGGTGTCGCGGAGATGGATCCGTCCGGTGGTTCGGTGGTCATCGTCAGTTCGACGGCCGCGATCAAGGCGGTGCCCGGCGCGTCGCACTACTCCGCGGCCAAGCACGCGATCACCGGTCTGGCCAAGACCCTCGCGAACGAACTCGGTCCGAGAGCGATCCGCGTCAACACCGTTCATCCCGGTGCCGTCGCCACCGCGATGACCCTCAATCCCGCCACGTTCGCGCGGCTGCGGCCCGATCTCGAGAATCCCACCGCCGCCGACGTCGCCGAGGTGCTGGCCACCAAGATGCTGCTGCCGGTGCCGTGGGTGGAGTCGATCGACGTGAGCAACGCGGTGCTGTTCCTGGCATCGGACGAATCCCGGTACGTCACGGGCCTGCAGATGGTCATCGACGCCGGCCAGACCCAGAAGGTGGCGTGATGAGCGGACGTCTCGAAGGCAGGGTCGCGCTGATCACCGGCGCGGCGCGGGGCATGGGCCGGGCCCAGGCGGTGCGGTTCGCGCAGGAGGGTGCCGACATCATCGCCGTCGACGTGTGCGCGCCCGTCGAACATTCGACCACGCCCGGTGCGTCGCCCGAGGATCTGGCAGAGACGGTCCGGCTGGTGGAGTCGCTCGGCCGCAAGATCTGTGCGTTCGAGGCCGACGTGCGTGACCAGCAGGCGCTCTCGGCCGCGGTCGACGCCGGTGTGGAGGCACTCGGACGTCTCGACGTCATCTGCGCGACCGCCGGGATCAGCTCGTCCGGTGCGGCCGTCGAGATGGGCTCCGAGCGCTGGCAGACGATGCTGGATGTCAACCTCACCGGGGTGTGGCGCACGTGCAAGGCCGGCATCCCACACATCATCGACGGTGGCCGCGGCGGCTCGATCGTGCTGATCAGCTCCATCGCGGGCCTGCGCGGCCTGGTGAGCGTCGGGCACTACACCGCGGCCAAGCACGGCGTCGTCGGGCTGATGAAGTCGCTCGCGAACGAGCTTGCGCCGCACAGTGTGCGGGTCAACACGATCCACCCGGCGAACACGCGGACCCCGATGATCCAGAACCCGTCCACGATGCGGACGTTCTGCCCGGGCGTCGAGGAACCGACGCAGGAGCAGTTCGAGGCGGGAACGCAGTCGATGCACCTGCTGCCGGTTGCGATGATCGAGCCCGAGGACATCGCCAACGCGAGTCTGTTCCTCGCGTCCGGCGAGGCCCGCTACATCACCGGTGTCACACTGCCCGTCGACGCCGGCCACTGCGTCAAGTAGAACCGCGGAAAGCAGGGACAGCACCATGCGATTCGAAGAACTGAAGGGCGGCACCGTCGTCGTGACCGGCGCCGGCAGCGGGATCGGGGAGAGTACGGCCCGGTACGCGGCGTCGCTCGGGATGAACGTGGTCCTCGCCGACATCTCGGCCGAGCGCATCGACGCGGTCGCCGGCGACCTGCGCGCCGACGGTCACGCGGTGCTCGCGGTGCCCACCGACGTCACCGATGCGGCCGCCGTGGACGCCCTCGCCGCCGCCGCGTACGACGAGTTCGGTTCGGTGACAGTGCTGCTGAACAACGCCGGACTCGAGTCGCTGGGCTACACGTGGGACATCCCCGCCGCCGAGTGGCAGCGCGTGATCGACGTGAATCTCAACGGGGTGTTCCACGGCATCCGCTCGTTCGTGCCGCGGATGGGCGCCGATCCGCGGCCGTCGCACATCGTCAACACCTGCTCGGTGGGCGGTATCGCGATCACCCCGCGGATGACGGCGTACGCAGCGACGAAGCACGGTGTGCAGGCACTCACCGAGTGCGTCTACCTCGAATGCGCGGAGGCGTTCCCGCAGATCCGGGTGTCGGTGTTCAGTCCGGGGCAGGTCGCGACGCGGATCTTCGAKGACGCCCCGGTGCACGACGCGACCGCGGCGGACGCCGGCTTCTGGCGTGACCAGATCCGGGAGGGGATGACCCCGGACGAGGCCGCGAAACTACTGTTCGACGGGATCGCGCGGGACGAGTTCTGGATCCTCACGCACCCCGACGCGTTCGAACGGCTCGCGTCCAAGCGCGCCCGGGTGCTGAGCGAGAAGCTGCGGCCCGACGCGCTGTTCGACGGGCGGAACTGACCGATCCTCTGGGTGTAACAGGTTCCAGTTCTGCGCAAATCCGGTTATCGTGTCGGTGACCCGGACCACACTGGCCGACCGTGGCGCGACCGGCGCTCGTAGCGCCGTGTCCGTGTCCGCGTCCGCGCGCGTAGAAGGAACACACATGACCGACGAGTTCACCGACGTTCTCCACCGCCCCCGCTTCCTGGCGGACCTGCTCATCACCGCGCTGGATCGCAACGCCGACCGGCCGGCGCTCTACCTCGGCGACGTCGTGCTGACCGGCGGCCAGATGCGCGACCAGATCAGCTGTTTCATCCAGGCGCTCGAGTCGCTCGGCATCGGCAAGGGTTCCACCGTCGCGATGCTGTCGAAGAACCGCCCCGAGGTCCTCATCAGCGTCGGCGCGCAGATGATCCAGGGCTGCCGCAACACCGCGCTGGCGCCGATGGGCTCGGTCGACGACCACAGCTACATCTTGGGCGACGCCGAGATCGAGACCCTGATCTTCGACCCGACCGCGTTCGAGGGCCGTGCGGCCGACCTGAAGGCCGCGGTGCCGTCGCTGAAGAATCTGTTCTCCCTCGGGCCGTCCGAGGTGGGCGTCGACGTGCTCGCGCTGGCGGCGACGTTCACGCCGGAACCGCTGGTGGCCGCGGACGTCGACGGCGACGATCCGTCGAGCATGGTCTACACGGGCGGCACCACCGGCAAGCCGAAGGGCGTGGTCAACACCTTCCGATCGGGTGTGACGCTGCCGCAGATCCAGATGGCGGAGTGGCAGTTCCCCGACGAGATGCGGTTCCTGGCATGCACCCCGCTCTCGCACGCGGGCATGGCTTTCTTCGTGCCGACGCTGATGCGCGGCGGTTCGCTCGTGGTGCTGCCGGCGTTCGAGCCGGGTGCGGTGCTCGAGGCGATCGAGAAGTACAAGATCACCTCGACGATGCTGGTGCCCACCATGATCTACATGCTGCTCGACCATCCGGACCTGAAGACCCGCGACGTCTCCAGTCTGGAGACGCTGTTCTACGGCGCCGCCGCGATGTCTCCGACCCGGCTCCAGGAGGGCATCGCCAAGCTCGGCCCGATCTTCTTCCAGTACTTCGGCCAGAGCGAGTGCGGCATGACGATCACCGTCATGCGCAAGGAGGAGCACGACCCGGAGAACATCGAGCGGCTCGCGTCGTGCGGGCGCCCCGTGCCGTGGCTCGACGTGCGCCTGCTCGACGACGACCTCGACGAGGTGCCGCGCGGTGAACTCGGCGAGATCTGCGTTCGTGGACCCTTGGTGATGAAGGAGTACTGGAAGAAGCCGGACGAGACCGCCGAGGCGCTGCGCGGTGGCTGGCTGCACACCGGCGACATCGCCCGCGCCGACAAGGACGGATTCCTGTTCATCGTCGATCGCAAGAAGGACATGATCGTCACGGGTGGGTTCAACGTCTTCCCGCGCGAGATCGAGGACGTCATCTCGGGGCACCCGGCCGTCGCGAGCGTCGCGGTCGTCGGAGTGCCCGACGAGAAGTGGGGTGAGGCCGTCAAGGCATGCGTCGTGCTGCGTGACGGCCAAACGGTGGAGGCGGCCGAGTTGGCCGAACGAGTCCGCGCCGCAAAGGGTTCGGTGCACGCACCCAAGTCGGTCGACTTCGTCGACGCGCTGCCGCTCACCCCGCTCGGCAAGCTCGACAAGAAGGCCCTGCGCGCGCAGTTCTGGGCAGGGGCCGCGCGCTCGGTGTGACAAGAACGCCCGGCCGACGAGAATCCGTCGGCCGGGCGTTTCCGTGTCGGTGTTCGTCGGTCAGCTACCGGCCACCGCGCCGAAGATCTTGACGAAGTCGATGCCGTTGATCACGTCGCTGACGGACCCGGTCGGATTGGTCAGCGACCCGAACATCGAGGTACTGGCCGTGCTGACCGAGCCGAGGCCGGCGGAATCCAGGCTGCCGTTCGCCGACTCGACCGGGTTCTTGGCCCGCACCTTCACGCAGGCGCCGGTCGTCGGCCATTCCTGACTGGTGCTCCAGCCGAGGGGCTTGGCCTGCACGCCGCTGACCAGTTCACTACCGGCCTGGGCGTCGTCGGCGACGCGGTAGGTCATTTCGAGGACCGCGTAGTTGCCGCCGGTCATGTCCCAGCCGCTGCCGCTCTCCCAGTACAGATTCTTTGCGGGGTCGTTGTTCAGGTGGGTGGCGCCCCACTTCTGGCCTCCGGCCAGGTACCAGACGTTCAGCTTGGAGCTGTCCAGCGTCAGTGCCGGGTCGTGGAACTGCCCGATTTCCTTGAGCATCCAGATTCCGCTGCCGCGGCTCACCTTGGTCTGGTAAGTGACGGTGCCGCCGGGTGCGACCTYGGCCTTGTCGGCGGTCTGCTCGACGACGATGCCGTCACTGTTGAAGTTCTTGGTCGGCTGGCAGGCGGACTCCTGGGCAGCGGCGGTTCCGGCGCCGAGAGAGACGGTCATGCCGGTGGCGATCATGGCGGCACTGGCGCCGGCGGCGGCAACTCGTCGTAGCGTCGTACGGTTCACGGAAGAGCTCCATTCGGTCGGAAGTGGTGTCGGCTACTGCAGCCATCAGGACGCGTACCGCACCGCATCACCTGGAGCCGTACCCCCGAACGCGTCCTCGCTGACTATATGGACGCCCGTCCAGACCTGCAGGAGATTCGTTCATTTCATGCCCGGCGGACCCGACGAACTGCTAGTCGAGCGGGTCGAACCGGATGGCGTCGGCGGGGGTTCCGGTGGCGATCAACCGATCCCGGGTGGTTCGCACCATGGCAGGGGAACCGCACACGAGGACCTGGTGGTCGACGAACGCGCCATGCGCCGCGACGACGTCGCCGAGCGTGCCCTCGAGCAGGTGGTCGTCGCCGAAGCCGGCCAGCGCACTGTCGCCCACGTGGTCGCGGATGCGCTCGTACCAATCGTCGGGGGCGCCGGGGTCGGTCACGTCCTCGACGACGGGAATCGTGGTGAGCCACGGCAACTGCTGCGTGAGCAGCCACAGCATGTCCGACGCGTACAGGTCCGCGACCGTCCGCCCGCCGACGAACAGATACACCTGCGGCGGGTTCGGCACCTGCACCAGGTCGAGAATGATCGAGCGCAGCGGGGCGAGGCCGGTGCCGCCGCCGACCATGACGACCGTCGGTCCCTCCTCGTCGACCGTGAGATCACCGCGCGGAGCGGAGATCTGCCACCGATCGCCGGGGCGTGTGTCCTCGACGATGCTGCGGCTCACCCAGCCGCCGGGGACGGTGCGGACGTGGAACTCGAGCTTGCCGTCGAGCGACGGCGGCAGCGCGGGGGAGAGGCGCCGGGGCAGGCGCGGATGCCCCGGCACGCTCACATCCACGTACTGGCCGGCGCGGAACGGCACGGCCTCACCGATCAGGCGCACCACCGCGACATCGCGGCGCAGGCGGTGGTGTTCGACGACGGTCGCGGTCCAGGAATCCTGCTGTTGCATACGACCATTGTTCCCGGTGATCGGGTCCGCCGCTGCTATCGCGCCGCGCCGAACGTGCTACCGGCCCAATCCGCGAACGACGTCCACCCCACGTCCGGGAACCTGGAATGCAGCCGCTCGAGGTCGACCCGGTAGCCGGGGCCGCGGCCATGGTGTCGGGAGTGGGTGCGTCACTTGCCAGTTCGATCCGCTCGCCGGCGAAGCGCTCGGGGGAGAGCAGGACGTGGGCCGCGAACGCCCCGAGATCCCTGCGATCGAGTTGTTGCAGTGGGCGATCCCGCGGCAGCGGCAGGTCGAGCACGCCCTCCGTGCGGATCCGATCGGCGCCGCCGAGTGCATTGTCGAAGAAGTACGTCGGCCCCAGGATCGTGTGGGCGAGCCCGCTGGACGTCAGCTCGGCCTCGATGACGGCCTTGCTCTCGAAGTGCGGAACACCGCTGTGCTGGTCGGCGCCGGCCACCGAGCTGAACACCAGGTGCGGTACCCGGGCCCGACCGGCGGCCGCGACGATCGTGCGGCTCTGGGTGATCTCCTCCTCGACCCCGCCCTCGAACGGCGTCGTCATGGCGAAGACGGCCGCCACGTCGCGCATGGCCGCCGCCAACGACTCTCCGTCGTCCAGCGATCCGGTGACGATGTCGGCGCCCCGGTCGGCGAGGGATCGTGCCCCGGCCGACGTCGGGTTGCGCACCAGGGCACGCACCGGCGCGCCCCGGTCGAGGAGGGCCGTGCTGACCGCTCGCCCCTGTCCGCCCGTGGCGGCGAGAACCAGTATCGGATGGGTGGCCATCGGATCTCCTCCGGTCGGTGACACGGGGTGCTTCCCGCCGCGAGCGTACCCCCGGAAACGGCGTGGACACGACGGACCGGGGCCGTGTCCGGGCGAAGCGCCCGAACAC
>NZ_JBFRDL010000031.1:0-92732 GCF_052113525.1 Rhodococcus sp. TAF43 | reverse complement strand
GGACGGCGTCGACGATGACTGCGTTCGTCATGGGTGTTCCTTTCGAAATCAGTGGTGACCGGCGAGGTGGGGAGAAGGTCGCCGATACGGGTTGCGTGAGGTCAGCGGCCCTGCCAGACCGGCGGGCGCTTCTCGGCGAACGCGGTCGGTCCTTCCTGCGCGTCGGCGCTGGTGAACACGATTTCCATGGCCTTGGCGTTCTGGTCCCACACGTCCTGTTCCCAGTCGGAGTAGGCGGCCGTCCGGTGGATCATGGCCTTCGATTCCCGCACCGCGAGCGGTGCGTTCGCGGCGATCTTCGCGGCGAGTTCGAGGGCGACCTCGAGGGCGGTACCGGCCGGCGCGACGCGGTTGACCAGACCCAGGTTCAGGCCGTCGACCGCGGTGATGGGTGCGCCGGTGAGCGCGAGTTCGAGGGCGATCTTGCGGGGGATCTGCTGCTGCATGCGGATCACACCACCGGCCGCGGCGAACAACCCGCGCGTGACCTCGGGCAGGCCGAGTTGGGCGTGTTCGTCGACGACCGACAGGTCCGACGCCAGGACCAGTTCGGTGCCGCCGCCGAGCGCGAATCCGTTGACGGCTGCGATCGTCGGCTTGCTGATCCAGTGCTGGGCGTAGCCGGCGAAGCCCCATTCGGGGTGGCCGTCGGCGTCGAGCGGGGCGCCGCTGCCCAGTGCCTTGAGGTCCGCGCCCGCGCAGAAGGCGCGTCCGGCGCCGGTGAGGACGATGACCCGCACCTCGTCGTCCGCGTCGGCCTGCTCGAGCAGGGTGCCGACCGCGGTCGAGAGCGCCGCATCGACCGCGTTCAGTGCGCGCGGGCGGTTGAGGGTGATGATCGCGACACTGCCGCGACGCTCGTACAGCGCGGCGGGCTCGGTGCCGGTCGGCTCGTCGGCCATGGGACTCCTTCAAGATGATCCTACTTACTTAACGATCGCTAAATTGGTACCATGGCGGGCGGGGAGCGCCAACGGTGGGTGCTATCTATCGCACGCTAAGTTGATTCTGATGGGCATTGTGACGCTGCACCGACGCGCCGAGTGACTCGGATAGTTCCTTGCGCGAGACTCATCAGCCACTGCTCGAGTGGCCCTCCGAATCTGCAACTGACAACCGAAGGAGCTCACTGTGACAACGACCGAACCGGGTGTCGTCAGTACCGTCGAGGACGGTGTCCTGCGCGTCGTCATCGACCGACCTGCGAGCATGAACGCCGTCCGCACCGAGACGCTGGACGCGATTGCTGATGCGTTCGAGAAGCACTCCGCCGACCCCGATGTTCGGGTCGCAGTCCTTGCCGGCTCCGGTCGTGCGTTCTGCACCGGGGCCGACCTGGCGGGCCTGGACCTCTCCGCTCCGCCGTCGCCGGCAGTGATCGATGCCGCCAACCGGGTCGCCGACACGATTCGCACCTTCCCGCAACCGGTGATCGGAGCCGTCCGGGGCCCCGCCGCGGGAGTCGGTGTGTCGCTGGCATTGGCCTGTGACCTCACGGTGGCATCCGAATCCAGCTACTTTCTACTTGCTTTCACCAGAATCGGCCTGATGCCGGACGGCGGTGCCACCGCGTTGGTTGCCGCCTCGGTCGGGCGGGCGCGGGCGATGGCGTTGGCGCTGTTGGCGGAGCGCCTCGGGGCTGCCGAAGCGTTGGATGCGGGACTCATCGCGCAGGTCTATGCCGACGACGAATTCGACACGGAGGTCGAGGCACTCGCGGGGCGCCTGGCCGCCGGGCCCGCTGTCGCCTTCCGAAAGACCAAGGCCGCGATCAACGCCGCGACGCTCGGACAGCTCGACACGGCCTTCGAGCGTGAGCGGGAGGGGCAACTCGAGTTGCTCGCCGCCGCGGACTTCGCGGAGGGCGTCGACGCGTTCCAGAACAAGCGCGCCGCGCGGTTCGGGCGCTGACCGTAGTCGGTGTCGACACCGATCGATCGAAACCTCTGAAACCTCTGAACGGTGCCGGTAGTGATCCGGGTGCCGATCGGGAAAGGACTGATTCATGACCGGACCTCTCGACGGGCTGAGGGTGATAGAGCTCGCCGGTATCGGCCCCGGACCGCACGCCGCGATGATCCTGGGTGATCTCGGTGCCGACGTCGTGCGCATCGAACGGCCGAGTTCCAGCACCCCCGACGCACTGGACGGCAATCCGGACCACATGCTGCGCAACCGGCGTTCGGTTGCTGCCGACCTGAAGAACAGCGCCGAGCGTGACATGGTGCTGCGGCTGATCTCGAAGGCCGACGTGTTGATCGAGGGGTACCGGCCCGGTGTGGCCGAACGTCTCGGGCTCGGGCCCGAACCGTGCGCCGAAGTAAATCCGAGGCTGGTCTACGCCCGGATGACAGGTTGGGGGCAGACCGGCCCCATGGCCTCACGGGCCGGTCACGACATCAACTACATTTCGCTGACCGGCGCGTTGCACGCGATCGGGCGGCCGGACGAGCGCCCCGTGCCACCGTTGAACCTGGTGGGCGATTTCGGCGGCGGTTCGATGTTCCTGCTGGTCGGCATCCTGTCGGCGTTGTTCGAGCGACAGCAGTCGGGTCGCGGCCAGGTGATCGACGCGGCCATGCTCGACGGGGTAGCCGTGCTGTCCCAGATGATGTGGGCGATGCGTGGATTCGGTCAGTGGTCGTCGAGCGCAGGTACGAATCTCCTCGACGGTGGCGCGCCGTTCTACGACACGTACGCCTGCGCTGACGGGCGAGCCGTGGCGGTCGGTGCCATCGAGCCGCAGTTCTACCGGGCACTGTTGGACGGGCTGGGGCTCACGGATGCGGACCTGCCGGATCAGAACGACCGGTCCGGTTGGCCGACGTTGCGGGCGAGGTTCTCCGAGGTCATCGCCTCGAAGGGCTGCGAACACTGGATCGACGTGTTCGACGGCACCGATGCGTGCGTGACACCGGTGCTGTCCTTCGACGAGGTCGCCGAGGACTCTTATCTCCGAGAGCGCGGCACACTCGTGGATGTCGACGGCGTCACCCAGGCCGCGCCGGCACCGCGGTTCTCGCGGAGCTCGCCGGGAATGCCGACCCCGCCGCGGCCGGTGGGGGCAGACGGCCCCGAAGTTTTGCGGGAGTGGTTGGGGCACTGACTCTCCGGTGTCCGGGTCGGCCGGCGGTACCGGAGCCGATCGGAAATCGAAGGACGCTCGAGTAATCTCGGATCATCAGCACAACGTGAACGATAGGTGTGGTCAGGTGGCGAAGTTGTCGACAGACGTGGCTGAAGATGCAGATGATCCGGGTGACTGGTGCAGCCTGGAGCGGTTGGAGCTGACGCCCATTCTGTCGGCGTCGCTCGACGCCTTCTACGAGTCGGGCTTCCACGGGGCATCGGTGCGGGAGATTGCTCGTCGGGTCGGCGTCACCGTCCCGTCCCTGTACTACCACCACCAGAGCAAGGAAGGATTGCTCATCGCGCTTCTCGAGCGCAGCATCGGGGACCTGCATTCCCGGTCGCTCGCTGCGAACGCCGCAGGCGACGACGATCCGGTACAGCGCTTGGCCAACGTGATCTTCACGATCGTATTGCAGATGACCAACCGTGCACTGCTGGCTGCCCTCGAGGGCGAAGCGCGGTACCTGGGGCCGGAGAACTGGGAGCGCTACCGCGCGGTCCGGAAGGGTGTCGAGGGCCTGGTGCTCGACATCGTGATTGACGGAAACGGGACCGGGGAGTTCGACGTGGACGATCCCGCCGAGACCACCCGGGCGATTCTCGGTATGTGCCAGGTGATTCCCCGGTGGTACCACGCGGAGGGCATACACAGCCCGGAGGTAGTCGCCCGGAAGTACGTCGTGATCGCTCTCAGGATGGTCGGTGCGACCCGGGTACCGGACATGCCCGAGGTCTCGGGGTAGGCGCGGCACGACCAACGGGTGGGCTGAAAGTCTTGGCAGCAACGAGATTCAGGTGATGCATCTCGAAGGGACTACTGGCCACGTGATCCCGTCCCCGGCCCGCGTGGGGAAAACGTGCGGACCGGGGACCGGATCAGGCTGCCTGTTCCGGGGCCGCCACAGCCAGTCGGCGCAGCGCCAGTTCGCTGTAGAGGGCGGCGCCGTCGCCGAGGCCGCTGTCATCGAACTCCGCGAGCGGCGAATGGTTGTACGCGGCCGCCGTCGGATCCCGGTTCGTGGGGCACTCGCCGAGGAACACGAACGCGCCCGGAATCTCGGTCAGCACCCGCGAGAAATCCTCGGACCCGCTCGCCGGGTCCGGTCGCCACGCGAACCGTTCCGGGCCGTGCACCTGCGAGACGACATCGGCGACGAACTCGGCCTCGGTGTCGTCGTTGACGGTCACCGGATACTGCTCGGAGTAGTCGACGTCCACGCGCAGGCCTCACGTGCAGACCGTACGGGGCCACCGGACGCGTGCCGGACGCCTCGAGGACTCCTTCTGCCAGCATGTGTCCGGCACCGTCGTATCCCTCCTCGCCCGGCTGGAACATGAACACGATGTCGCCGGCGAGGTTCTCGCGCCGCGCCGACAGCAGGTGCGCGGCGCCCACCAGCATCGACGTGTGCAGGTCGTGTCCGCATGCGTGCATGTGTCCCGGGACCGTCGAGGCGTAGTCGATGTTCACGCGCTCACCCACCGGGAGCGTCGGCCTGGGTCACGGCGCATCCCGCAGGGCCGCAGACGGCCGCACTCGTCGAGATCGAGTGCGAGGCCGGACAGGTGCTCGCGACCGCCGAGGCCCTGGTGCGGTGGCCGCACGTGCTGACCGTCGAACACACCAGTGGCTCAAGGGATCTGCTACTCACCGTCAGTGTGCCCGACCTGGCGTCGCTATCGGACATGCTGCTGACCTCCGTCGAGTCGCTTCCCGGAATCCGATCGACCCGAACGCATCTCGTGATCCGTCCGTACGCGATGGGCGGCGACTGGCAGTTGCAGGCCCTCGATGCGGACCAGCGTGCACAGATGGACGCCCGCGGGCAGCGGGCCGCGTCGCCGCCGCGCCCGCTCGGCGAGGCGGACCGGGCGCTGATCCGGGCCCTGTTCCAGGACGGCCGCACGCCCCTCACCGACATCGCGGCGGAAGTCGACTGCAGTGTCAGTACCGCACGCCGCCGACTTTTGGGTCCGTTCGCTCGAGGACGTGCACCGCGTGGAGCAACTGCTGCGGCGGGCGGTGCCGTCGCTCGAGATTCTCGACCGCTCCATCACCCTCCGGTTCTTCGAGCGGATGGGGCGCATCCTCGACGACGTCGGGCGCAGCGTCGAGTGCGTTCCCATGGACGTCTGGTCGGATCCGGTGGAGGCGGCGCGGGGCTGACGTCAGCGGAGCCGCTCGCGGCGGGACATGGTGCTGCGCAGCCCCTCGGCGGCCGCCCGGACGGCATCGACCTGGCTCTCGGGCCGGTAGCGGGTGGTGGGCCCGGTGACGCTGATCGCCGCGACGATGCGGTCGTCGGGTCCGAAGACCGGTGCGGCCACGCACGCGATGCCCAGCGCCGACTCCTCGCGCTCGAAGGCCACCCCGGTCTCCACCACCTTGTCGAGCTGGCCGCGCAGGATTCCCGGCGCCACGACGGTGTGCGGGGTCCTTCGGACCATCGGGGAGGAGAGGACCTCGCGGCGCAGCTCCGGATCGGAGTTCGCGAGCAGTGCCTTGCCGATTGCGGAGCAGTGCAGGGGGATCCGTCCGCCGGTGCGTGACGGGGCGTTCGCCTGGCGGTGGCCGCCGATCTTCGCGACGTAGACCACGTCGTGGCCGTCGCGCACCCCGAGGTGCACGGTCTCGTGGGTGCGCTCGTACAGGTCCTGCAGGAACGGCATCGCCATCTCGAGCAGGCTGCGCTCGAGCGAGGCGAGCATGCCGAGTTCGAACAGGCCGCCGCTGAGGCGGTAGCCGTCGTCCACGCGGTCGAGCAGTCGGTTCGCGACCAGTTCCTTCGCGAGGCGGTGCACGGTCGCCTTGTGCAGTCCGGTCCGGCGGACCAGCTCGGCGAGGGAGACCACGTGGTCCTCGGGGCGGAAGGCACGCAGGATCGTCACCGCCTTGCCGAGGACCGTGTCGAGGTTGGTGGCTCCGGTCATGCATCGAGCGTATCGCTGAGTGAGACGAAAGGTTGGCCTGCGGGGCTTCCGCCCAGCACAGTAGGCGTCATGAGCCAGCCCACGAACTCCACCGCGGTGAGCGAGTCCGCTATCGCCGCTGCCGGGGAACGCCTCGCGTCGGCCGCTGCGGCCGGTGTGCCCTGTGCGCCCATCCGCGACCTGATCGGCGCCGACGACCTCGCGGCCGCGTATGCCGTGCAGAACCGCGTCAACGACCTGCGCATGCAGGCGGGCGCCGTCGTCGTCGGCCGCAAGATCGGCCTCACGTCGGAGGCTGTCCAGCAGCAGCTCGGCGTCAACCAGCCCGATCTCGGCGTCCTGTTCGACGACATGCAGTTCGCCGACGGTGAAGACATCCCGATGAACGTGCTGATCCAGCCCAAGATCGAGGGCGAGGTCGGCTTCGTGCTCGGCGCCGATCTCATCGACGGCCCGCTCGACGCCGCCCAGGTGCGCGACGCGATCGAGTACGCCGTCGCAGCGCTGGAGATCTGCGACAGCCGCATCGAGAACTGGGACATCCGCTTCGGCGACACCGTCGCCGACAACGCGTCGTCCGGCGTCTACGTCCTCGGCACGCAGCGCCGCACCCTCGACGAGTTCGAGCCCGTGGACGTCGTCATGTCGATGGCCGTCGACGGTCGTGAGGTGTCCAGCGGCAACGGTGCAGCCTGCCTCGGCGACCCGATCGAGGCCGTCGTGTGGCTCGCCCGCACGGCGCGCGAGCTGGGTCAGCCGCTGCGGGCCGGTCAGGTCATCCTGTCCGGTGCGCTCGGCCCGATGGCACCGGTCCAGGCCGGCAACGTCGTCACCGTCTCCGTGTCCGGACTCGGTGTCGTGACCACCCGTTTCAAGGAAGGAACCGAGGCATGAGCAAGGTCAAGGTCGCGATCATCGGATCGGGCAACATCGGCACCGATCTGATGATCAAGGTGCTGAACCATTCGGAGCACCTGGAGATGGGCGCGATGGTCGGCATCGACCCCGCATCCGACGGTCTCGCGCGCGCCGCGTCCATGGGCGTGCCGATCACCGCCGAGGGCGTCGAGGGTCTCGTCGGCCTTCCCAACTTCGACGAGATCGACATCGTCTTCGACGCCACGTCGGCGAAGGCTCACGTCGTCAACGACGAGCGTCTGCGCCCGCTGGGCAAGCGCATGATCGACCTCACCCCCGCCGCGATCGGCCCGTTCGTCGTGCCCGCCGTCAACGGTGACGAGCACCTCGACGCCACGAACGTCAACATGGTGACCTGCGGTGGCCAGGCCACGATCCCGATGGTCGCGGCCGTCTCCCGGGTCGTCCCGGTTGCCTACGCCGAGATCGTCGCGTCGATCGCGTCGAAGTCCGCCGGCCCGGGCACCCGCGCCAACATCGACGAGTTCACCGAGACCACGTCCAGTGCGATCGTGTCCGTCGGTGGCGCCAAGCGCGGCAAGGCGATCATCATCCTGAACCCGGCCGAGCCGCCGCTGATGATGCGCGACACGGTCTTCTGCCTCGTGGACGCGTCGGACCCGGCCACCCACGACCAGATCCGCGAGTCGGTCGCGAAGATGGTCGGCGACGTCTCGGCGTACGTGCCCGGCTACCGTCTCAAGCAGCAGGTCCAGATCTCGGAGATCCCCGCCGATCAGCCGGTCGAGACCCTGATCGACGGCGGCAATCGCCCGACCCACCAGGTGTCGATTTTTCTCGAGGTCGAGGGCGCAGGGCACTACCTGCCCGCCTACGCAGGCAACCTCGACATCATGACCTCTGCCGGACTGCAGATCGCTGAGCGGATCGCCCAGAAGAAGGAAGCCACCCGATGAGCACGAACCCCACCATCTTCGTCCAGGACGTCACGTTGCGCGACGGCATGCACGCCGTGCGTCACCGCATCTCGCCGGAGGACGTCAAGCGCATCGTCAAGGCTCTCGACGCTGCCGGTGTCGACGCGATCGAGGTCGCGCACGGTGACGGGCTCGCCGGCGGTTCCGTGAACTACGGCCCGGGTTCCAACACGGACTGGGAGTGGATCGAGGCTGCGGCCGACGTCCTCGAGAACGCCCGCCTGACCACCCTGCTGCTGCCGGGTGTCGGCACCATCGAGGAGCTCAAGCACGCCTACAAGCTGGGTGTGCGCTCGGTCCGCATCGCGACGCACTGCACCGAGGCCGACGTCTCCGCGCAGCACATCGAGACGGCCCGCGAGATCGGCATGGACGTCTCCGGCTTCCTGATGATGAGCCACATGGCGCCCGCCGAGGAGCTCGCGAAGCAGGCCAAGCTCATGGAGTCGTACGGCGCGCACTGCGTGTACGTCACCGACTCGGGCGGACGCCTGACCATGAACGGTGTCCGTGACCGCGTCCGCGCCTACAAGGAGGTCCTCAACGAGGGCACCGAGATCGGCATCCACGCGCACGAGAACCTCTCGCTGTCGGTCGCGAACAGCGTCGTCGCCGTCGAGGAAGGCGTCTACCGCGTCGACGCATCGCTCGCCGGGCACGGCGCCGGTGCGGGCAACTGCCCCATCGAGCCCTTCATCGCCGTCGCAGACCTGCACGAGTGGAAGCACGGCTGCGACGTCTTCGCGCTGCAGGACGCCGCCGACGACATCGTCCGCCCGCTGCAGGACCGCCCGGTCCGCGTCGACCGCGAGACTCTCACCCTCGGCTACGCCGGCGTGTACTCGAGCTTCCTGCGTCACGCCGAGGCCGCGTCGGCCCGCTATGGCGTCGACGTCCGCACGCTGCTCCTCGAGGCCGGCAAGCGTCGCCTCGTCGGTGGCCAGGAGGACATGCTCGTCGACATCGCGCTGACGCTCGTCGCCGAGCGCGAGGGCCAGAGCGCCTGATCTCGGGCATCTCCCTCTCGGGCGCTGTGACCTTCTCCGGTCACAGCGCCCGAGCTGTTTTCGAGGGTTGCGGCACGTGCGTCCGAGGATCCGGGAGCCATAGAGTTCGGTCATGCAGAAGAAACCGTCGACCACCAAGGCATCGACGACGATCACTCGGCCGCCGTACGCGCTCGGATCGGTCGACAACGCGCTGCGTCTGCTGCAGATGCTGCGTGACGTGGGCGCCCTCCGGCTGAAGGAGGCCGCCGAGGAACTCGGGACCGCGCCGTCCACCGCGCACAGACTGCTCGCGATGCTGATGTACCGCGGGTTCGCCGTTCAGGACGAGCAGCGTGTCTACCACCCTGGGCCGGCGATGGGAGTGGGCCCCGCACAGCACGGGTGGACCCGAGAGCTGACGGATGTGTGTCGCCCACATCTGGACGCCCTGGCCGAGCTGAGCGGTGAGACGGTCAACCTCCTCGTCCGCGTGGGCTCGCAGGTACGTTTCCTCTACTCGGCCGAGACGGATTCCACGCTGCGGGTGGGTGATCGACAGGGGCAGGTACTGCCCGCCGAACGCACCGCGGGCGGACGGATCCTGTTGGCCGAGCTGTCGCCGGAGACGCTCGAACAGCTGTACCTGCGGCAGCCGGAGGAGCCGGACGTCGACCCGATGTCGACGCCGGGCTACGACGTGGACCGTCGGCTCGAGAGGGGCGCGTTCCAGATCTTCCGTACAGAACTCGAGGCGGCACGAGCCGTGGGCTTCGCGGTCAACGTCGAACAGACCGAGGCGGGTGTCGCCGCGTTCGGCCTGGCACTGCGCAACGGTCGGGGACAGGCGATCGCCGCGCTCACCGCAGCGGTTCCGACGGCTCGGTACCGGCAGCACGTCGACGGGCGTCTGGTCGCGCAACTGCGCAGCACCGTGCGCGACATCGAAGTCGAGATCGCGCACGTCGGCTGAGGCGGACGTTTTCCGCACCGCGGTGATTCCCGCGAATTGTTCCGAGGGGTCGATCTCCGTCGTTCTCCTGGCTATCATCGACGATATTGCCGGGGATTGTCGGGAATCCCCTGTCCGGAAACCATTCTCGCGGAGGTCGGAATGTCGCTGCCATCCTCGGCGTTCGAACCGCTCCATCAGCACGGGCGATTACGTACCGACGACGTCGACCTGGCCCAGGCGGTCGTGTCGGAGGTATACGAACCGCACGTTCTGGAACCTCGGGGGGAGCGTCGCCTCGATGCGCGACTGAACGCCGTGCAGAACGGGTCGCTCACGTTAGGTTATCTGACTTATGGTGTGGGAGCGACAATTACGCTGCCGCCGAGCGAGCACTGGTATCACGTCAACATCACTCTGTTGGGCGGCAGTCGCGTCTCTCGCGGAGATTCGGTTCGGGGCGAGACCACCGCAATGGCAGGCGCGGCGATGTTGGTGCCACATCATCTCCAGACGATCGAATGGGATTCCGACACCGCGCAGTTCGCACTTCGGGTGCCGAGAGTAGACCTGGAGGGTCATCTCGGGAATTTGACCCGGACGCGAATTGTCGATCCCGTTGATTTCGACCTAGTGGTTGATTTGAATTCGGCGGCGGGCCGCGGATTGATTCGCTGTATAGAGTTCATTCGTTCCGAATGGGACGACGAAGGAATTCTCACGAGGTACGACAATTCCCGTCGGCATCTGGAATCGTTGACGCTCACGAATCTCGTGTTGGCCGCGGGCGGACCGCATCGCGAGCTGCTGGACCAACCGTTCGCACCGGACGTGCCCGAGGCACTGCAGCGCGCGGTCGACTATGTCCACGACCACGCGCGGACCCTGCCGACGCTGGCGGACCTGACGGTGGCGGCCGGCGCGAGTGCCCGCACCCTGCAGAACCAGTTCCTGCGTCACTTCGACCGCTCGCCGCTCCAATACATCCGCGACGTGCGGCTGCGCGGCGTGCGCGACGACTTGCTGCATCCGTCCGCGCCGGAGGTGACGGTCACCGACGTCGCCACGGCGTGGGGGTTCTACAACCTGGGACGGTTCTCGTCGCTGTACCGGGAGGCGTACGGGGAGTCCCCGTCGGAGACTCTGCGGCGGTGCCGCTCGTGATGCCGGCGGGTTGGGGGCGTCGTCCGGTGCGTCGACGCCCCACCCCCGTGCGGCTCAGATCACCTGAACCACGTGCTTGTACTCCTGGAACTCCTCGAGCCCCCGGTGGCCGTTGAGACGTCCGAGCCCGCTCTGCTTGTAGCCGCCCTCCTCGAACTGATCGAGCACGACCGCCCATCCGTTGGTCCAGACAGTGCCGGCGTCCAGAGTGTCCGCCATACGCAGTCCACGCGCACCGTCGCGTGTCCACACCGAGGCAGCCAGCCCGTACTCGGTGGCGTTCGCCATCCGAACGGCGTCGTCCTCGGTGTCGAACACCTCGAACGTCGCAACCGGACCGAACAGTTCGCGCTGGACGAGGGGCGAGTCCACGTCGTCGACGGCCAGCAGTGCAGGACGGAAGTAGGCGCCCCGGTCCAGATCGGAATCGTCGGGACGTCCACCCCGGACCAGGACCCGGGCGTCGTCGGCGTGCTCGGCGAGGAGTGCTTCCAGTCGGTCCCGCGCCGCGACGTCGATCATCGGGCCCATGTGGGAGGTGTCCTCGTCGCCCGGACCCACCTTCACCCGCTCGAGTGCCTCGACGAGTGCCTCCCGTACTCGGTCCGCGACCGACCGCTGGACGAGAATGCGACTTCCGGTCATACAGAACTGTCCCGTGAACGTGGTGATACCGGCGACGATCGTGCCGATCGCGGCACCGAGGTCGGCGTCGTCGAACACGATCATCGGTGTCTTGCCACCCAGTTCGAGTGACAGCCGCTTGAGGGTGGCCGCCCCGTCGGCCATGATCTGCCGGCCGACGGCTGTGCTCCCGGTATAGCTCAGGGCGTTCACATCCGGCGACGACACGAGCAGTCTCGCTCCGTCGTTGCCGGATTCGGTGAAGATGCTGAGCACGCCGTCCGGCAGGGACGGGCAGTCGGCGAGAAGCTCGGCGAGTCGGGCGTTGACGAGTGCAGTCTGTGCCGCCATTTTCATGACGACCGTGCATCCGGCGGCGAGCGCGGGCGCGAACGATCGCACCGACAGCACGACCGGCGAGTTCCACGGCACGATCACGCCGGCGACCCCGATCGGTTCGGACAGCAGCATCGAGTACACGCCGTCCCGTACCCGACCGCCCCGGCCGGAATCGGTGAGTGCCTGCGCGGCGTAGTACCGCAGCTTCGACGGCGTGAGGCTCAGCTCGAAGTCGGCTTCCGGCAGGATCTTTCCGTTCTCGCGAGCGAGCAGCATCGCGAGTTCGCCGGAGGCGGCCTCGATGCGGTCCGCCATTTCCTCGAGTACCCGGGCCCGCAGGTGGCGGTCACGGCGCCACGCGTGGGTGGCGAAGGTGTCCTTGGCGATCCGGATCGCGTCGTGCACCTGCTCGGCGTCGGCCTCGTAGTAGGTGCCGAGGGGTTCGCCGGTCGCCGGTGAGTACGAGGTGCCGGTCGTCTCCGACGGCACCCAGCGGCCGCCGATGTAGTTGCGGGCCGTATCGGCTCGCAGCGCCGACTCGATCGTGGTCATGTCGTCTTCCTTGTCGCCGGGGTCGAGGCGTCGGACGCCTGCGACCGGGTGAATCGCACATGGAGGGGGTCGGGACCGAAGTGGTGTCCGGGAAGGCGCTCGGCCAGCACCGTCACCTGCTCGACGAATTCGCGCAGGTCGGCGCGAGCGTCGGCGGGAACGTCGTCGGACGCGAACGTGCGGTCCACGAAGAACGCGCCGTTCGGGGCGGTGAGCGCGCCGAACCAGGCCAGGACGTCACGCAGGTGCCGCTCCGCGGACAGGAAGTGGTGCGGGGCGGCCGCCACGGTGAGGATCCCGACGGGTTTGTTGCGCAGTGCCTCGTTGGGCAGAGCGTCGACGAGCAGCTTCAGCGTGCCGGTGAACGACCCGCGGAACACCGGGGAGGCGAGTACCACTGCGTCCGCGGCACGCACGCGGTCGACGGCATCGTCGCCCCACAGCCCTACGACGGGATCCGCAGTGGGTTCGGGGCACAGACGATCGACGATCCAACCCGGATACCGGGCCCGTACGTCGTCCTCGATCAGGCCGAGCGCGCGAGCGAGCTTGCCCGGGGGTGTCGGGCTCCCGTAGACGGTGAGAAGTTTCATGTCACAACCGCTTCCGGGTCACTGACGCAGGCCGGCTTCGCGCATGAGCGGCAGCACTCGCTCACCGAAGTACTCGAGTTCCTGGACGTAGTCGAGGAATCCGACCATCATCCCGCCGACGCCGGCCTGCTCCAGCTCGAGGAGCTGGTCGACGATCTGCTCCGGGGTGCCGATGAGCGGGTAGCCGCCGTAGCCGAGGATGAACCGCTCCTGCATCGCCTGGATCTTGTCGAAGGACCCGCTCTCGGAACCCAGTCCGCCGGACACCTGGCGCGCGACGTCCCAGTCGCCCTGCTCGAGAATGTGGTCGAGAAGTTGCTTGGTCTCCTTCTCGGTGTCGCGGCAGATGATGTTCCCGTAGCTGAGGATGCCGAGGTCGCTACCCTGCTGCTGGGCGATGCCGCGCACGCGTGACGCGGTGTCCTTCGCCTCTGCGGGGTCGGAGAACGCGATGAAGTTGAAATCGCATTCACGAGCGCAGAATTCGAGTCCGGCCGGAGAGTTGCCGGCGTTCACCAGTACCGGGTACGGCTGCTGGATCGGCTTGGGGGACGAGAACGCGTCCTTGATCTCGAAGAACTCTCCGGTGAAGTTCACTCCCTCGCCCTCGGTCCACATGCGCTTGACGATCTCGATCCATTCGGAGCCGAAGCGGTAGCGGACATCGTGTTCGCGCTGGGTGCCGCCGAACATCTCCATCTCGGCCTTGTACCAGCCCATGGTCATGTTCAGGCCGTGCCGGCCACCCGAGATGTGGTCGACCGTGACCGACTCCTTCGCGGCCACGATCGGGTGCTTGGTCGGCACGTGAATCGTGGTGAACACCATGATGTTCTCGGTGGCCTCGGCGATGCCGGCAGCCCACGCGTGGGTCTCGTAGTTGGAGCCGTTGAAGTTCGTCTCCCCGCCCATGCCGCGGTAGCGCGCCACGGGGAGCATCGCCTCGAAGCCGAGGCGGTCGGCCAGTTGCGCGATCTTCTTACCGTGTTCCCATGTCAGCTCGTACGTGGTCTCGGCATGGGTGGCCATGAGCCCGTGGCTCACGTTCGAGCCGAAGATGCCGAGCTTCATACGGTTGTCGTTGAACATCGCCACACCGCTCGCACGGCGGGCCTCGAGCAGTTCGTCATAGGACATTCTCGGGGTGGTCATACCGTTCTCCTCTGCACGGGACACGCCATCGAACGGGAGGTTTCCACGTCGGTCCGTGTCGTGTGCAGGCAAGGTAGGCAGGGGAAAGACGCCGGAACTATGCACGAAACGCAAGTGGCCCGGCCGATTTGCGCAGCGGCCGGGCGAAGTTCCGCATAGAAGAATTGCATGGGCTTTCCGTGGGTCTCCTACGTACGTTGATGCGGATGTCGCACGTGAGTGCTCACGAGGAGGGTGCATGACTGCCGCCGAAACCCACGAACCCGAGCTGGATCAGCTGTACGCCGATTTCGCCGCCGAGAATCTCAACCCGCTGTGGACGCAGCTGGGCGATTTGATGCCGATGGTGCCGACATCGAAAGCTGTTCCGTCCGTGTGGAAGTGGTCCACGTTGTATCCGCTCGCACAGCGGGCGGGGGATCTGGTCCCGGTCGGACGGGGTGGTGAGCGTCGTGCGATCGCGCTCGCCAACCCGGGTCTGGGTGGCGTTCCGTACGTCACGCCCACGTTGTGGGCGGCGATCCAATATCTCGGACCGCGCGAGACCGCTCCGGAACATCGTCACTCGCAGAACGCTTTCCGATTCGTCGTCGAGGGCGAGGGGGTGTGGACGGTCGTGAACGGGGATCCGGTGGCGATGCGCCGCGGTGATTTCCTGTTGACGCCGGGCTGGGCCTTCCACGGCCACCACAATGAGACGGACCATCCGATGGCGTGGATCGACGGACTCGACATTCCGTTCGTGAACTACACCGACACCGGGTTCTTCGAGTTCGGAGCAGACGGAGTCACCGACACCTCGACCCCGGACGTCTCACGCTCGGAGCGACTCTGGGCGCATCCGGGTCTGCGGCCGCTGGTCGGCGTCGATGCGAGGACCAGCTCGCCGATCGCGTGCTACCGGTGGGAACACACCGATGCCGCACTGCGGGAGCAGCTTGCGCTCGAGGGCGAGGGATACCTGGCCACGTCCGAGCCCGGTCACGCCGCCGTGCGGTACACGAACCCGACTACGGGTGGTGATGTGATGCCGACGATCCGCGCCGAGTTCCATCGGCTGCGTCCGGGTGCTGCGACCCGCACCCGCCGGGACGTCGGCTCGGTGGTGTTCCAGGTTTTCGAGGGCGAGGGCCGTTTCCGGCTCGGCGACCAGGCCCACGATGTCGCGAAGGGCGACATGATCGTCGTTCCGTCGTGGGTGCCGTGGGATCTCGAAACCGACGGCGGGATAGACCTGTTCGCGTTCTCGGACGCACCGATCGTGGAGCGTCTGCACTTCCATCGCACTCATATTTCCGAAGGAGCCTGATCCTCATGCGTCTCGCCACTCTCCGTCTCGACGGTGGTACCGCAGCCGTCCGCGTCGATTCCGACACGTCCGCCACCGTCGTCGACGGGTACGCGGACCTGTCGGCGCTGCTGAACGATCCGGACTGGCAGACCGTCGCCGAGAACGCGTCCGGAGCGGTCGTCGATCTGGCCGGCGCCGACTACGCGCCGGTGGTTCCGAGTCCCGGGAAGATCGTGTGCGTGGGCCTGAACTACGGCACTCACATCAAGGAGATGGGCCGCGAGCTGCCCGCGTACCCGACGCTGTTCTCGAAGTTCAAGGAAGCACTCACCGGCCCGTACGACGATGTGATCGTGCCCGCGTACGCGGCGTCGCAGCTGGACTGGGAGGCCGAGCTCGCGGTGGTGATCGGCAAGCCGGCGTATCAGGTGGCCGAGGCCGACGCGGATGCGTACATCGCCGGCTACTCGGTGATCAACGACTACACGATGCGCGACTACCAGTACCGCACGCTGCAGTGGGACCAGGGCAAGACGTTCGAGAAGACCAGCGGCTTCGGCCCGCACCTGGTCACCGACTACCAGCTCGGCACCCGCATCGAGACCCGGCTCGAGGGCGAGGTGATGCAGTCGGCCACCACCGACGACCTGGTGTTCACCCCGGCTGGGCTCGTCGATTACATCTCGCACATCGTCACGCTGCAGCCCGGTGATGTGATCATCACCGGTACCACCGGGGGTGTCGGCCATGCCCGCAAGCCCGCGCGCTACATCGGTGACGGGGATACGGTCGAGGTGAGCATCGAGGGACTGGGCTCGGTGCGCAACAAGACCGTCGTCAGGTAGGAGCGTTCGTGGCCTTCAACGATCTGGATCTGTCCGAGCGGCTGGACCTCGCGCGTGAGGGGACCGCGTACTTCGCGCAGCGGCTCGCGGCGGTGTCCGACGCGGACCTGTCGGGTCCGAGCCTGCTCGAAGGGTGGACGCGAAAGCACCTCGTCGCGCACGTCGGCTACAACGCCGCCGCGCTGTGCCGGATCCTCGACTGGGCTGCGACGGGTGTGGAGACGCCCATGTACGAATCGATGCAGCAGCGGGCCCGGGAGATCGACGAGGGCGCCACGCTGAGTGTCGGGTCCTTGCGAAACCTCTTCACCCACACAGCCGCCCGGCTCGACGAGCAGTGGCGCACCGTCCCTCGGGAGGCGTGGGCCGCGCAGGTGCGGACCGCGCAGGGGCGGATGGTGCCGGCGTCGGAGACCGCATGGATGCGCAGCCGCGAGGTGTGGATCCACACGGTCGACCTCGGGAACGGTGGGCGCTTCGACGAGTTCCCCGACGTCGTCCTCGACTCGCTCCTCGACGACGTCGTCGGGATGTACGGCGCCGTTGTCGATTCAGCGCGCCGGTGGAACGTGCCCGGTGACGATGCGGTGGATGAGGCTTCCCGCTCGCGCTCATCCGATCGCACACCCGCGCGGTCCGCGATACGGTCATCGACAGGGACGTGGGTCGCTGATCCGGCATCACCTGCTGCTCGCCCCCGCGTTCGGTGAAAGCGATTGGTGGGTACACACTTTCGGTGGAGGTCGGCATCGGTATCCTTCCGCAATCAGATTCGGTGCGACCTTGCTCGAGCGGGAGATCTGCGGTCCACTGCTGGAACTGGCAGACGACCCAGCCGCTGCCGACAGATAGCTGTGAGTTCTTCGCGGAGGTCCTCGGGAAGATCGGCAGCGGCGCCGATACGTTGACGGAGCAGGCTCTGTAGTTGGCGAAAGTACTCGGACTGTGAGAGCCCGAATTCCACCAGAATGTCCTCACCGGAACCGCCGCCCCGATGGCGCCGCTTCCTGGCGAAGGTGACCATGTAGTTGTAGTTCTGGTCGTTCATGCTGAAGTCACCGCTGCCACAGTGGATTCGAGGGGCGAGGTTCGTCGTTGCCGTCATGGTTCACGACGTCGATGTCAGGTCGGACGGAAGACCGTATGCGGCGAAGAGCCTCTCCAGGCGAGTGATGCGCCGGGCGCGAGCCAGACGCGGCAGGTCGCTGCCGTCGTTGACGCGTTCACCGTCCTCGCCGAGCGTATCGATCACCTTGCGAGCCCAGCGCACATCGTGGTCGGTGGGCGAGAGGAGCTTGTTCACCGTCGAGGTCTGCTCGGGTCGCATACACAGCCGGCCCGTCGCGCCGAGTGAAGCAGCATTCGTGGTCTCATCTTCCAGAACGGACTGTCTGAAGGACACGGTCGGCCCGTCGATCGGTCCGGGAAGTCCTGCCGCGCGACTGGCGGCCGTCAGGTGCGATCGCGGGTATGCCATGGCAAGCGGTGATTGATCCATGCCTGTATCGCGGCGGTAGTCCCCACTTCCGAATGCCAGTCGGAAAGTCGCGGGCGACTGCGCGATCGAGGTGGCCGCGACCATGCCGGCCGCGGTCTCTACCAGTGCGATGACTCGTGTTCCGGGATGGAGTCGCTGCGCGGTTGCGTCGACTTGTTCCGCTGTTTCGGTCTTCGCCAGCATCACGCCTTCGATGTTGTCGAGTGCTGCGATAGCTGCGAGGTCGTTGTTCCAGTGCTCTGTGGTCGCGTCGTTGATGCGGACCCATGCTCGGCCGCCGGACCGCGTCCACCGTGTCAGTTCTGCACGAGCTTTGTCCTTGTTGGACGCGATGACGGCGTCTTCGAGATCCAGGATCACGGCGTCGGCGGCGGACTCGAAGGCTTCGGCGAAGCGCTCAGGCTTGTCGGCAGGGACGAGAAGCCACGATCGAGCGTGGGAGGCGTCGAGGTGGTGGCGGTGGGTGATCGGGGGTTGGTGGGTCATTCTGCTCAAAACCGTTCTTGCTCGTCGCTGTCGGTGGTGTGTCGATTCAGGCGGCCGTGTCGGCCTGCGGCAGCCCAGGTCGTCGGTAGCTGGCGTAAGTCATCGGTGGCCGGCGGTAGCGGAGGCTCTTGTTCGGGGGTGGGCTCTCGATGGTCGGCCGCGGAATCCGTCGGTGGCAGACGAACCTTCAACCCGCCGGGATGGCGGTCGTGCTCGACAACGGGTTCTGATCGGGTGAACACGCTTGTTGCCCAGACTTTGATTCGCTGCCCAGGCGGGCTGAAGAAGCAGTGCAGCTCGTGGCCGGGTGAGGTGATGTCGATCGGGTGACTCCTAGTGGCCGGGCGGTGAGGACGCGGCCGGCTCACGCGTCTGTGGGCCGACTCTGGTGTCGTCCGCACCCGCGTGGGCGTAGCTGTTGTGCGCTGGCTCACGTTCCGCAACCATGACTTGTATATTCCTGCCTATACAAGCTTGTGTCAAGGGGCCCGCAGCATCGTCGAGCACCTCGGGGCCGAGGTTCTGGCGACGCGGACGCCACCGAGCAGCGTCTTTGCTCGCGGACAGGCGCAACGAGCCGAGGCTCCGGCCGGCTCGAACGGCGCTGGCGGAGATCGCAGCGTTCGGCCCGTTGCGGCGGATGGTGGGTCGAGTTGGTCGGTAGACTTCGTGGACCGAGTCGACGAACGGGGCGGTGAGACCTCGTCGCGAGGAGTGGGTGCAGGTTATGGCAGTTGTTGACGTCGACGCGGAACTTGCCGCGCTGTTCGGCGAGGTCGGCGGCGAGTCCGTGCCCGCCTACGAACGGGTCAAGAAGCTGGTGGCCGAGCAGATCCGTTCGGGCCGTTGGTCGGAGGGCGACCAGTTGCCGTCCGAGAACCAGTTCGTAGGCGCGCTCGGTCTGTCCCGGATGACGATCAACCGCGCGCTGCGCGAACTGACCAGTGACGGCCTGATCGTCCGGATGATGGGTATCGGCACGTTCGTCGCGAGCACCAAGACCCCGTCACCGCTGTTCGAGGTCAAGAACATCGCCGACGAGATCCAGGAGCGGGGTCACCGGCACCGCACCGAGGTGATCTTCGTGCGCGAAGAGGAGGCCGACCACTCGCAGGCATTCCTCCGGGATGCGGTCGGTGCCAAGGTGTTTCACTCGGTTCTCGTGCACTACGAGGACGACAAGCCGATCCAGGTGGAGGACCGTCTGGTGAACCCGGCCGAGGCGCCGGACTACCTCGACCAGGACTTCACCACGATCACGCCCAACGACTACCTCAGTCGTGTCGCGCCGCTCGTGCGGGGCGAACACGTGGTCGAAGCCGTCCTGGCCAGCCCGGAGGAATGCCGCCTGCTGCAGATCGACCGCGGTGAGCCGTGCCTGCTGATCCGGCGCCGGACCTGGTCCGAGCACGGGTTGGTGAGTACGGCGCGGCTGATCCACCCGGGATCGCACAACCGGCTCGAGGGTGCCTTCGCTCGCTGAGGAGGCATTGATGGTGAAGGATCTCAGACGGATACCGTCGGAAATCCTTGACCATCAGTGCTCCTCCAGGAATGGCTTCACGACCGCCAGGACCTCGGGGGACGCCGCGACCGTGGTGGCGTGGTCGAAGCCGGGAATGACCGCCAGCCGCGACCCCGGAATGAGCGACGCCAGCTTCTTCGTGTCGGACAGCCGCGGACGGTCCTCCGACCCGACGAACAGCAGTGTCGGCAGGTCGAGTGTTTCGAGTGCCGCGTCGGGCACTCCGGGCTCGGTCTCGGACCGGCGGAGGTACGCGACCAGGGCGCGGGTGTCGTTGGCGTCGAACGCGGCCCGGGTGGCGGCGTCGAGTGGCCAGGGGCGGTACGCGTTCCACCGGTCGAGGAAGGCCGTCATGCCCTCGTGGTCGAGGACATCGATGCAACCAGGGAAGAACAGTTTGTCGAACGAACCGGCCTGTGGACGGGAACTGCCGCCGCCGACGGTGAGGGTGCGCAGGCGTTCGGGGGCGCTCACCGCGAGCGAGAGCCCGACGCGTCCGCCGAACGAGTAGCCCAGGTAATGGGCCCGGTCGTGACCCAACGCGCCGAGCACCGCGACGATGTCGCCCACCACCAGGTCCATCGCGTACGAGTCCGCGTCGTACGGCGTATCGCTGCGGCCGTGGCCGCGCATGTCCGGCAGGATCAACTGGTACTGATCGCGCAGGGCCTTGACGTACCCGAACGCGCGCCAGATCGCACTGGACAGCGCGGTGCCGTGCGCCAGCACCAACGGTGGCCCGTCGCCGATCACCCGATACGCGATCCCGACACCGTCGACGGGGTTGACTGCCTGCTGCATGACCACCCCTCTACGTTAGGTCGCGATCGGGATCAGCAGACCTACACTGAGGCCGTGCCCGAGATTCCCGCTATCGACCCGGATCACGCCCGCCGCGCGGCGCTGGCGCTCGAGACGCCGGACATCGGAGCGTGGGCCAACCGCTTCGAGCTGCTCTCCGACCCCAACCGGCTGCGGCTGCTGCTGTGCCTGCACCACGCCCCCGACATCTGCGTCACCGATCTCGCGGTGGCCCTTGGGATGACGGGCACCGCGGTGTCCCACGCGCTGCGTCTGTTGCGGCAACAGGGCTGGGTGTCGGCCGAGCGGTCCGGCCGCACCGTCCGCTACCGCCTGGTCGACGACACCGTGCACGAGCTGCTGCACACCATCGGGGCCACCCACTTCCACGAGCACGACGCGAGCTGACGTCGCTTCACCGAATCCCCTGTTGCCGGTCGCGGGTGCGGCCTATCGTGACTTCGGACAGCCTCCGTCCGGAGGGGACCCGTGATGCACGAGATGGCGATCACCCAGAGTGTCGTCGACGCGGTGTGCGAGCGCGCCGGCGACCGCAACGTGCGCAGCATCCGACTGCAGGTCGGTTGCCTGTGCGCGGTGGTGCCCGATGCGATGCAGTTCTGCTTCGAACTGGTCACGGAGGGGACGGTCGCCGAGGGCRCCCGCCTCGATATCGAGGAGCCTCCCGGACTGGCGCACTGCCGCGGCTGTGACACGGACTTCCCCCTACGCGATCTGGTTCTGCTGTGTCCGTGCGGCAGCGCCGACGTCGAGGTCCTCTCGGGCCGTGAACTGCGGATCATGTCGATGGAAGTGGGTTGAACCATGTGTGCAACGTGTGGCTGCGGCAAGGTCGACGAGGCCGGCGGGACGGCCGGAACCCGGATCAGTGTCCCCGGCGTGGACCCTCGCGAGCACGAACACGAACACGAACACGAACACGAACACGGTCACGGCCATGCGCACGGGCACGGCCACTCGCACGAGCCGACCGGGACCGAGACGATCACGCTCGAAGAGAAGATCCTGGCCAAGAACGACGTCCTCGCGGAGGAGAACCGCGCGTGGCTCACCGAGCGCGGGGTGCTCGCGTTCAATCTGATGAGCTCGCCCGGCTCGGGAAAGACCACGCTGCTCGAGCGCACAGTGCGAGACCTGTCGGATACCGGTCCGATCTCGGTGATCGAGGGCGATCAGGAGACACTGCTCGACGCCGAACGCATTCGAGCCACGGGATGTTCTGTGGTACAGGTGAATACGGGCTCGGGATGCCACCTCGACGCCGAGATGATGCGCGGCGCGCTCGACACGCTGCGTCCCGCGAACGAGTCGCTGGTGTTCGTGGAGAATGTCGGAAATCTGGTGTGCCCCGCCCTGTTCGACCTTGGCGAGCAAGGTAAGGTTGTCCTAATATCGGTGACGGAGGGCGACGACAAGCCGTTGAAGTACCCGCACATCTTCGCGGTCGCCGACCTCGTGATCGTCAACAAGACCGACCTGCTCCCGTATGTCTCGTTCGACCCTGCGGTGTGCGAACGGAACGCAAGATCGGTGAATCCCGGTGTGCAGGTTGTGAATCTGTCCGCGACCAGCGGCGAGGGGATGGACCGGTGGTACCGGTGGATCGCCGAGCGTCGGCTGGGATGACCATCTGCCGTTGACATATCTCCCGGTCCGCGCCTTAATTGTGGTGGGCGTCACGCAAGTGGGCCGAGGGTCGACTCCGGTGACGCAGGGGCGGGTGAGCCCCGGGGAGTGGCCGACATGTCGACACCGACCAAAGCTGCGAAGAAGCCAGAGCACGCCAAGGCCGACGAKACGGACGAGGGGCTCATCCACATCCTGTGGATCAATGCGGGGCTCAGCTGCGACGGTGACTCCGTCGCGCTCACCGCCGCCACCCAGCCGAGCGTCGAGGAGATCGTCTTCGGCGCACTGCCGGGACTGCCCAAGATCGCCGTGCACTGGCCGTTGATCGACTTCGAGTGCGGGCCCGAGGGCGGCGCCGACGACTTCCTCGAATGGTTCTGGAAGGCCGACCGCGGAGAGTTGGAGCCGTTCGTGCTCGTCGTCGAGGGTTCGATCCCGAACGAGAACCTGCACGACGAGGGCTACTGGTGCGGATTCGGCAACAACCCGGAGACCGGGCAGCCCGTCACGACGAGCGAGTGGCTCGACCGGCTCGCGCCGAAGGCGACGGCGATCGTCGCGGCCGGCACGTGCGCCTGCTACGGCGGTATCCATGCGATGGCCGGCAATCCGACCGGGGCGATGGGCGTACCCGACTACCTCGGATGGGACTGGAAGTCCAAGGCGGGCCTGCCGATCGTGTGCGTGCCGGGCTGCCCGATCCAGCCGGACAACCTGTCCGAGACCCTGACCTACCTGCTGTACCAGGTGACCGAGCAGGCACCGATGATCCCGCTCGACGAACAGCTCCGGCCGCAGTGGCTGTTCGGGCAGACGGTGCACGAGGGCTGTGATCGCGCCGGCTACTACGAACAAGGCGATTTCGCGACCGAGTACGGCTCACCCAAATGCATCGTCAAGCTCGGATGCTGGGGTCCGGTCGTGAAATGCAATGTGCCCAAGCGTGGTTGGATGGCCGGCATCGGTGGCTGTCCCAACGTGGGCGGCATCTGCATCGGATGCACGATGCCGGGCTTCCCGGACAAGTTCATGCCGTTCATGGACGAACCCCCAGGCGGCATTCTCTCGAGTTCGGTGTCCGAGGTGTACGGATCGGTGATCCGCACGCTGCGGAACGTCACCGGCAGGACGCTCGAGAAGGAACCGCATTGGCGCGCGCCAGGGCGCCTGCTCAGGACGGGGGCCGTCCGCACCTGGTAGCGCGAACACACGCGATCGCCGAGGGAAAAGAGGCATCTCGATGACTTCAACCGTGCCCGAGCCGAAACAGGGGGCGACCGACGACAAGGGCCTCGTCGAGATGGCCTGGGATCCCATCACCCGCATCGTCGGCAGTCTCGGGATCTACACCAAGGTCGACTTCAAGAACAAGACCGTCGCCGAGTGCCACAGCACGTCGTCGATCTTCCGCGGCTACTCGCTGTTCATGAAGGGTAAGGATCCGCGCGACGCGCACTTCATCACCAGCCGGATCTGCGGGATCTGCGGCGACAATCACGCGACCTGCTCGTGTTACGCCCAGAACATGGCGTACGGGGTCCAGCCGCCGCATCTGGGGGAGTGGATCGCCAATCTCGGCGAGGCCGCGGAGTATATGTTCGACCACAACATCTTCCAGGAGAACCTGGTCGCGGTGGACTACTGCGAGAAGATGGTGTCCGAGACCAATCCCGGTGTGCTCGCCCAGGCCGAGAACACCCCGGCGCCGCACGCCGACGAGCACGGCTACCGGAGCATCGCCGACATCATGCGGGCACTGAACCCGTTCACCGGCGACTTCTACCGGGAGGCGCTCCAGGTCAGTCGACTGACCCGAGAGATGTTCTGCCTCATGGAGGGTCGGCACGTCCACCCGTCGACGCTGTATCCCGGTGGAGTGGGGACGGTCGCGACGGTGCAGTTGATCACCGACTACACCACGCGCCTGATGCGCTATATCGAGTTCATGAAGAAGGTCGTGCCCATGCACGACGACCTGTTCGACTTCTTCTACGAGGCGCTGCCGGGTTACGAGCACGTCGGCGAGCGTCGGGTGATGCTCGGGTGCTGGGGTGCCTTCCAGGATCCCGAGGTGTGCAATTTCGCGTACAAGGACATGACGGACTGGGGTCGGAAGATGTTCGTCACCCCGGGCGTGGTCGTGGACAACAAGCTGGTGACGACGGACCTCGTCGACATCAACCTGGGCATCCGCATCATGCTGGGGTCGTCGTACTACGACGACTGGTCCGACCAGGAGATGTTCGTCAGTACCGATCCGCTGGGCAATCCCGTGGACCGTCGCCACCCGTGGAACCAGCACACCAATCCCAAGCCGCAGAAGCGCGACCTCGAGGACAAGTACAGCTGGGTGATGTCGCCGCGGTGGTTCGACGGCAAGAGCAATCTCGCGCTCGACACCGGCGGCGGTGCCCTGGCCCGGATGTGGTCCACCGCGCTGGCCGGGATGGTCGAGACCGACGAGGTCATGGCCACCGGGCACAGCGTCAAGATCGACTTCCCGAAGACGGCGCTGAAGGGCCCGGCCAGCTTCGAGTGGCGGATCCCGCAGTGGAGCAACACGATCGAGCGCAACCGGGCGCGCACCTACTTCCAGGCGTACGCGGCCGCGATGGCCCTGCACTTCGCGCGCAAGGCGCTCGTCGAGATCAACGCCGGCCGCACCAAGACGTGGGAGTCGTTCGAGGTGCCCGACGAGGGCATCGGCTGCGGCTTCACCGAGGCGGTGCGCGGGGTGCTGTCGCACCACATGGTGATCCGGGACGGCAAGATCGCGAACTACCACCCGTACCCGCCCACGCCCTGGAACGCGAGTCCGCGTGATGCCGAAGGGATCCCGGGTCCGTACGAGGACGCGGTCACGGATCTTCCGATCTACGAGGAGAACGGCCGTGACGACTTCAAGGGCATCGACATCATGCGTACCGTGCGCAGCTTCGATCCCTGCCTGCCGTGCGGTGTGCACATGTACCTCGGCGACGGGAAGAGTCTCGACAAGCTCCATTCTCCGACGCAGTCCATGACCGGGGAATGAGGTGAGGAATGGGGCCGATAGACGACGAGACACGGATCCAGCCGCACGAATCCGATCGCTGGCGGGGAGCCGGCGATCGGATCGAGGCGCTGCTCGACGCCTCCGCGGTGGGAGGTCCGGTCGCGCGTGAACGGGCCGAGCAGCTCGTCCGCGAGGTGGTGGACCTGTACGGCGAGGCGTTGGACCGGATCCTGACCGCCGCCGGCTGCACCCCCGGGCTGGTGGACGAGCTGGCGCGGGACGAGTTGGTGTCGAGCGTGCTGCTGGTGAGCGGTCTGCATCCGCACGACGTCGAGACACGGGTGCGGACGGCGCTCGACAGCGTCCGCCCCTACCTGGGTTCGCACGGCGGCGACGTCGAACTGGTGGATGTGTCGGACGGCGTCGTGCGCCTGCGCCTGCTCGGCAGCTGTCACGGCTGTCCGTCGTCGGCGGTGACGCTACAGCTCGCGGTGGAGGGCGCCGTGCAGGCCGCGGCCCCGGAGACCACGACGATCGAGGTGGAGACCGACGAGCGCGAGACCGCACCCACGCCGGGCGTGTTCACCGCCGATTCGCTGCTCTCGCACGTGCGTGAGACCACTCCGCAGAACGGAAACTGGCTGGCGGTACCGGAATTCGCCGAGCTCGCTCCGGGGGAGGTCGGCGGGTTCACCGTCGGGGGACTCACGATGCTCGTCTGTCGCGTGGGCGACGATCTCTTCGCGTACCGGGACCGATGCCCCGCGTGCGGGAACTCGATGGCGGGCACCACGATGGCGCGCCGCGCCGGTGGGCCGGTGAACGATGCGGTCCTGCGGTGCCCGAGCTGTCGCGCCCACTACGACGTCCGCCGGGCCGGCGCCGGGGTGGAGGTGCCGGACGATCACCTCGACCCGCTACCGGTCCTGGTGCGTGACGGCGTGCTCTCGGTGGCCGTGCCCACGGCGGTGACCGGGTGACCGCGCCGCGTGGCCCAGGCACCCCCACCGGACCGGCCCTGGGGGTGCTGCGTCGTATCGCGGTGACCAGACCGGACGCGCCGGTGGGCGAGCGGTGCGAGATGTGCGCGGCCCCGATCGCCGACGAGCACTCGCACGTCGTGAACATGGCCGGACGTCAGCTGATGTGCGTGTGCCGTCCGTGCTACCTGCTGTTCACCGAACCCGATGCGGCGCTGAAGTATCGGGCCGTGCCCGACCGGTACCTGTCGTTCCCGGACTTCCGGCTGGGGCCGGGCGAATGGGACGGGCTGGAGATCCCGGTGGGCCTGGCCTTCTTCTTCCGCAACTCCGAGCAGGATCGCACGGTCGCGTTCTACCCCGGACCCGCCGGTGCGACGGAATCCGATCTGCCGATCGCCGCCTGGGATTCGGTGGTGGCGGCCAATCCCGCGCTCCGCACCGTGGTCGCCGACGTGGAGGCGTTGCTGATCCGGGTCCCGACCACCGGACCCGGTGGCGCCGAGTGCCACCTGCTGCCGATCGACGCGTGCTACGAACTGGTCGGCCGGCTGCGGCGCTGCTGGCGCGGCTTCGACGGCGGGCAGGACGCCCGCCGCGAACTCGACGACTTCTTCGCGCGGATCGAACGCCGCAGTGTCGCCGCCGGCGAGGGAGGTGCGCCGTGACGTCGGTGGATTTCTCGGTGCTGTCGATCGGGCCGGAGCCGTTCTCGGTGACCCCCAACCTGATTGCGCGGGTGCGGATCGCCGAGAGCACGGGCGCGACCGTGCACGCGCTGGTGCTGCGCTGCCAGATCCGGATAGAGCCGCGGCGCCGTCGCTATTCGGACGCCGAGGAGGCGGGTCTGCTGGACCTGTTCGGGCCGCGGGAGCGCTGGGGGTCGACGCTGTCGACCTTCCCGTGGCTGCACACCACGGCGGTGGTGCCCGGGTTCACGGGTGAATGTGTGACCGAACTGGTGATGCCGTGCACGTACGACTTCGAGGTGACCGCGTCGAAGTATCTGCACGCACTCGAGGGTGACACGGTCCCCCTCAGTTTCCTGTTCAGCGGCACTGTCTTCACGAAGGGAGCCGGCGGGTTCTCGGTGGAGCAGGTCCCGTGGGATCGCGAGGCGCAGTTCGACATGCCGGTCGAGGTGTGGCGCGACGTGGTGCGGCAGAACTTCCCGTCGAACGGATGGGTGCGGCTGGACCACGACACGATCGCGGCGCTGGCGCGGTTCAAGGCGGCCCGGGGCCTGCTCGGGATCGATCAGGCCGTGACCGAACTGCTCGACGGTGCCGGGGAGGTGGCGACATGACGGGGGTCGGCGATCTGGCGCGGCTGCGGGCGGTGGCCGACGCCGTCCTCTACGAGGGCTACCTGCTCTACCCCTATCGGTCCACATCGGGAAAGAACCAGTCGCGCTGGCAGTTCGGTGTAGTGGGTCCCGTCGGTGCCGGCGAGCGGGGCATCGGCGAGGACTCGTGGATGCACGTCGACTGCGTGCTGGACCGAGCATCCGACGACGTCGTGCTCGAGCCGGTGCTGCGGTTCCTGCAGCTGCAGGTCCGCACGGCCGAGGCAGCAGAGGCGGCAGAGGGGGGCGGCTACACGCCCGTTCCCGAACTCGTGTCGGCCGGGCAGACGTGGGTGAACTGGGACGAGGCCGTGGAGGTGGAGATCCCGCTCGGCGCGTTCACGCTGCCCGAACTGCTCGTCGGCGCCGGCAGCGAGATCCGGGTGCCGGGCGGAACCGACACCGAACAGCTCGGCGCCGCGGGACGTCTGGTCCGCGAGCGGTTCCCGTTGCGGGGCAGGGTCGATCTGCGTGCGGTGGACGTGGACGGCGCGGTCCGGCTGGGCGTCGACGTCACGAACGACGGGCGGCTGGACGACCTGGTGCGGTCGGGGGTGACGGACAAGGACACCGCGATCCGGCATTCGTTCATCGGCGCGCACCTGGTCCTCTCGGCCGGCGGTGTGCGTTTCGTGTCGCTGCTCGACCCGCCCGCGAGGTTCGCCGACGCGGTGGCCGGCTGCCGCCAGTTCCGGTGCTACCCGGTGCTCGCGGGCGATCAGGATCCGCTCGCACCGGGGACCAGCGACATCGTCCTGGCGTCGCCGATCATCCTGTACGACCACCCGGAGGTGGCGCAGGAGAGCGGCGGAGACCTGTTCGACGCCACCGAGATCGACGAGATCCTCACCCTGCGCGTCATGACGATGACCGACGCGGAGAAGGCGCAGGCCCGCGCGACCGATCCACGGGCGGCGCAGATCATCGATCGGTGCGACAGCATGACGCCCGCCGAGATGCAGCAGTTGCACGGTGCGCTCCGCGATCCGCGCGCCTTCGGATCCGGGCTCGCCGAGCCCCCGACGTTCGTCACCCCCGGTGGCCTCGTTCCCGAGGTGCCCGACGACGTCCCGTGGTGGGATCCCGCCGCCGACACCACCGTTCGGCCCGGCGTCGACGGTGTCCTCGTCGGCGGGGTGCGGGTCGCGAAGGGGAGTCTGGTGCGGCTGCGGCCGTCGCGGCGCGCCGACGCGCAGGACCTGTTCTTCGCGGGCCAGGTGGCCCGGGTGGCGACCGTGCACGCGGATGTGGACGGCGGAACACACGTCGGGGTGGTGCTCGTGGACGATCCCGCGGCCGAACTGCACGACTGGTACGGCCGCTACCTGTACTTCGCGCCTGACGAAGTGGAACCACTCGATTCGCAGGGCATTTCGGCGAACGAGCGAGAGGAGAATGAGTCATGAGGGCAGTAGGAATGTTCTCCACCGTGCTGTTCGCGGCGGTGGCGGCGGCGGGTGCGTGGATCGCCGTGCGCTCGATCCCGGACATGCAGCGGTATCTGCGGATGCGTCGGATGTGACGACATGACGTCCGCCCCGCCGCGTGTCCTTCTCGCGGGCATCGGCAACATTTTTCTCGGCGACGACGGTTTCGGGCCGGCGGTGCTGAAGGCGGTGGCGGGCGGCCCGCTCCCGGCCGGTGTGCGCGCGGTGGACTACGGGATCCGGGGCATGCACCTGGCGTACGACCTTCTGGATGGCTGGGACGGCCTGATCTTGGTGGACGCGGTGCCGGACCGGGGTACGCCCGGCGCGGTCCGCGCGTTCGAGGTGGGCCGCGAGCATCCCGACACGGCACCGCAACTCGACGCGCACGGGATGGACCCGGCGTCGGTGTTCGCGAGCCTCGCGGCCCTGGGCGGCACCTTGCCGCGGACCGTCGTCGTCGGGTGTCAGGTGCGCGACGTCGACGAGGGGATCGGCTTGTCCGCACCGGTCGCGCGGGCGGTGCCTGCCGCCGCGGACGTGGTTCGTGCGGTCCTCGCCGACCTCGGCGCCGGTGTCGGAGTGGAGGGCTGAGCGATGTGTCTGGGAATCCCGGGGCGGGTGGTCCGCATGCTCGAGGGCTACGGCGGTCAACTGGCACTCGTGGACGTGGAGGGCAGCGAACGCAAGGTCAACATCGGCATGCTCGACGATGCGAGCCTGGCCCCCGGCGACTGGGTGGTGATCCACATGGGTTTCGCGGTGGAACGCGTCGACCAGGCCGGTGCCGAGCAGGCGATGGCGGGTCTGGAACTGATGGGGCGCCCCCGGGAACCGCAGGGCGACCGCGGCGGTCCGCCGTGACGGCCGAGGCCGCCGACACTGCGGTGGTCGCGGGCCGGGCCGCCGTGGTGCGGCACCGGTTGACCGTGCGCGGGGTGGTGCAGGGGGTGGGGTTCCGCCCGTTCGTCGCGCGCCTCGCCGAGGACCTCGGCCTCGCCGGGCACTGCGGCAACGACGAGGTGTCCGTGTTCGTCGAGGCCGAGGGTCCGTCCGGTGCACTGACCGAGTTCGCGCGGCGCCTCAGATGTGACGCGCCGCCGCTGGCCGTGGTGCTGGGCGTGACGGTCGAGGAGATACCGGCACACGGAGACGGTGCCCGGGAGTTCCGGATCGTGCCCAGCGTGCACACCGTCGGTGCGCGCACCCTCGTCCCGCCCGACGTGGGGATCTGCGTGGACTGTGCGCGCGAGATGGCCGACCCCGCCGACCGTCGGTACCGGCACCCGTTCGTGAACTGCACCAACTGCGGTCCCCGATTCACCGTCGTCACCGACCTGCCGTACGACCGGCCCGCAACCACGATGGCGGTGTTCCCGATGTGCCCGCCGTGCGCCCGCGAGTACCGCGACCCCACCGACCGCCGGTATCACGCGCAACCGATCTGCTGCCCGGACTGCGGACCGCGGATCTTCCTCGAGACGGACGGCTGCCGGATCGACGGCGACGACGCGGTGCTCGAGCGGGTGCACCGGGAGCTCGCGGCGGGCGGCATCGTCGCGGTCAAGGGGATCGGTGGTTTCCACCTGGTGTGCGATGCCGGCAATCCGGGGGCGGTGCGCCGACTGCGACAGCGCAAGCACCGTCCCGCCAAGCCGTTCGCGGTGATGGCGGCGGACCCGTCGGTGGCGCAGGAGGTGTGCACCGTGAGCACCGCCGAGCGCGAGGTTCTGCGGAGTCCGGCGCGGCCGATCGTGTTGCTGCGGAAGGCGGCCGGAACCGCAGGAGTGCCGGAGGTGGCGCCGGGCCTGGACGAGCTGGGCGTCCTGCTGCCGTACGCGCCGCTGCACCACCTGCTGTTCGCCCCGGTGCCGGGCAGCGACGTCCGGCCGCCGCGGCTGCTGGTGATGACGTCCGGCAACCGCGGCGGCGAGCCGCTGTGCTTCGACAACGACGATGCGCGGCACCGGCTCGGCGGCATCGCCGACGTCTTCCTCATGCACGACCGGGACATCGCGGTCCCGTGCGAGGACTCGGTGCTGACGGTCGTGGACGGCGACGCGGCGCCGATCCGGCGGTCCCGCGGCTACGCGCCGCTGCCGGTGCTGCTGGACCGGGCCGGTCCGACCGTGCTGGCCGTGGGCGCCGAGGTGAAGAACACCTTCTGCCTCACCCGGCAGGACTTCGCCTTCTGCTCGGGGCATCTCGGCGACATGGGCAGCCTGGAGAGCCGACGCGCCTTCGACGCGACGGTGACGCTGCTGTCGGCGCTGCACGACGTCCGGCCCGCACTGGTGGTGGCCGACGACCATCCCGGGTACTCGACCCGGAGCTGGGCGGAGGACTTCAGTGCCCGGACCGGCGTGGACCTGTGCACCGTCCAGCACCATCACGCGCACGTCGCGGCGCTGGCGGCCGAGCACCGGCTGATCGGATCGCCGTTGCTGGGCATCGCCTTCGACGGCACCGGCTACGGCTGCGACCGCACCGTGTGGGGCGGTGAGCTGATCCGGGTGGGTGCCGACCTCCTCGACACCGACCGCGTGGGGCACCTGCAGTCGTTCTCGCTGCCGGGCGGCGACGTCGCGGTCCGCAACCCGGCCCGGGTGGCGCTGGCGCTGCTGCACGAGGTCGGTATCGACATCACCGACACGACGGACAGGGGTGATCTGCCGTGCGTACGCGCGCTGCAGGCGAACGAACGAGCCGTGGTCACCGCCCAATTGGCGTCCGGACGGGGGTGCGTCCGGACCACGAGCGTCGGTCGGCTGTTCGACGGCGTCGCGTCGTTGCTCGGGGTCCGGCACCGGGTCAGCTACGAGGCGCAGGCCGCGATCGAACTCGAGGCGCTGGCCCGCACCGCCCGCACCCCGGCGCCGATCGAGATGCGGGTCGCCGACGGGCAGTTGCTCCTCGGGGACCTGCTCGATGGGCTCGTGACGGGTTTCCGTGCAGGAGTGCCGGTTCCGGAGTTGGCGCTCGGATTCCACCGCGCACTGGCCGAGGCCACCGCCGGGCTCGCCGTCGCCCTCGTGCGGGAGGCAGGAATGGACACGGTGGGACTGACGGGCGGAGTGTTCCAGAACCGGCTGCTGACGTCGCTGCTGCGGCGCCGGTTGGAGCTGGCGGGCCTGACGGTGCTGACCCACCACGTGGTGCCGCCCAACGACGGCGGACTCTCGCTGGGGCAGGCGGTGCTGGGGCTCGCGGTACTCGGGGCGGAGCGCCGGACAAGGACCGAAGCGATCGATGGGGTGCAACCATGACGACGAGCGACACCAGGGGCGAACTGATCGACCGCGAACTGTCCGCGGATCTGGCGTCGGCGGCGCTGTCGCTGGCCCGCAGGTTCCAGAACGGCGCGACGTTGTGGGTGGTCTCGCCGCAGTGGGAACCGCACGCACACCACGTGGCGGTCGAGTTCGTGCACCCGGTGATCATGGGTAAACGTGCGCTGCCGTCGGTGTCACTCGTGGAACCGGATCCGGTGGCGCAGTGCCGCGTCGCGGCTCGGCCCGGCGACGTGATCCTCGCGGTGGCGTCCGCGGACCAGCCRCAGGTCCGCGACATCATGCGCCGCGCTCCGGCGTGGGGCACCGACACGATCTGGATCGGCTCGGGACCACGACCCGACGCAGGCGCGGCCACCCACATCCTGTGGGTGGACTCCGACGACCCGATGGTTCCCGCTACCGGACGGTTCGTGCTGATGTACCACCTGCTGTGGGAGCTCACTCACGTGTGCTTCGAGCATCCGGGACTGCTCCGTGCCTCCGACGGCACCGACGCCTCCGACTGTGCCGACGACGTGTGCGTCACGTGCAGCGACGAGGGCAGGCTCGCGGAAGTGGTGATGGTGCCGGTGAATTCGTTCGACGAGGTACTCGTTCGCACCGCGGCGGGGGAGGAGCGGGTGGACGCAACGTTGATCGGTGACGTCGCCGAACGGGATCTGCTGCTGATCCACGGCGGCGCGGCGATCACCCGGGTACATCCCGACGAGGAGGCGCGGTCATGACCGGCACGACACCGGAATCCGGCTCGCAGGGCACGGACTTCCTGTACCCCTTCATCGACGCCCACGAGGAGGGCGCCGACGCGCTACTGGACGACCTCGCCGCATCGGCCCGGGGCAAGGCCGCGGAAAGTGCCCGGCTGCAGCGGGACTCGATCTCCGAGTGGGGCGAGCAGATCCGGGAGGCCGGTGCCCGGATGGCCGATCGGTTCGCCGACGGCGGTCGGCTCTACACCTTCGGCAACGGCGGGAGTTCCACGGACGCCGCCACGCTCGCGTCGCTCTTCAGCCGACCGGCCCTGGGGCGGCCCGTCGCGGCGTGGTCGCTGGCCGCGGACCAGGCGGTGGTCACCGCGCTCGGCAACGATGTCGGGTTCGATCTGATCTTCTCGCGGCAGATCATCGCGCACGCCCGCTCGCAGGACATGGCGATCGCGTTGTCGACGTCCGGCAACTCGGACGACCTGATGATCGCCYTCGCGGAGGCGCGGCGGCGCGGGCTCCTCACGATCGGTTTCGCCGGGCACGACGGCGGCCGCATGGCCGTCAGCGACGACCTGGACTACTGCTTCACCATCCGGTCGCAGAGCATCCACCGCATCCAGGAGAGCCACGCCCTCGTCGGCTACCGGCTGTGGTCGGCGGCCCAGGAACACATGTCACGGCAACACATGTCACGGCAACACATGTCACGGCAACACACGTCACACGAACATTCGACCGCGACAACGGGACAGGAGGGTTAGCCATGGCAACAGAACCCACGACGGCCGCCGAGCGTGAGGACCGGGTGCTGGACCGCATCGCATCCTTCCGTAAGCGCCGGCCCCGGCTGCTCGAGGACGTGGTGACGCTGGCGCACGGAGCAGGCGGGAAATCGTCCGCCGCGCTGGTGGACTCGGTGTTCGTCGAGGCGCTGCGCAATCCCCAGCTCGAGCAGTTGGGGGACGCGGCCGCCCTCACCCTCCCCGCGGGGGAGCGGATCGCGTTCTCCACGGACTCGTTCGTGGTGCAGCCGTTGCAGTTCCCGGGAGGATCGATCGGCAACCTCGCCGTCCACGGCACCGTCAACGACCTCGCGGTCTCGGGTGCCCGGCCGCTGTGGCTGTCGGCGGCGTTCGTCATCGAGGAGGGCTTCCCCATCGCGCTGCTGCGCGAGATCGTCCGGGACATCGCCGATTCGGCGGCGCAGGCCGGTGTCCACGTGGTCACCGGGGACACCAAGGTGGTCGGCAAGGGTGCGGCGGACGGCGTTTACATCTGTACCGCCGGCGTCGGCTCACTGCCCGTCGACCGGAAGCTGGGGCCGGAGTACGTCCGTCCCGGGGACCGGTTGCTGATCTCCGGCACCATGGGCGAGCACGGCATGGCGGTGATGCTGGCCCGCGGCGAACTCGCGATCGAGGCCGACATCCGTTCCGACACCGCCCCGGTCAACGGTCTGGTGCACGCGCTGCTCGAGGCGGCCCCGTCGACCCGATGGATGCGCGACGCGACGCGTGGCGGCGTCGGCACGGTGTGCAACGAGCTGGCCCAGTCCACCGGGTTCGCCGTCGTCCTCGACGAGGAGGCGCTGCCGGTGCAGCCGCAGGTCCTGGGCGCGTGCGACCTGCTCGGCATCGATCCGCTGTACGTCGCGAACGAGGGCAAGTTCGTGGCGGTGGTCGCGGAAGCCGAGACGGAGGCAGCGGTCACGGCGCTGCGCAGTTGTCCGGGTGGCGAGAACGCCGCCGTCGTCGGGGAGGTGCTCGCCGAGCCCGAGGGCATCGTCGCGCTGCGGACGGCGTTCGGCGGCAGTCGGATCGTGGACATGCTGGTGGGAGATCCGTTGCCCCGCATCTGTTGAGCGGACGAGCGGTTCGAGAGGAGGAAACGATCATGTGTCTGGGTATCCCGGGCCAGGTGGTGCAGATGGTGGACACCGAGCAACACCTCGCGAAGGTCGATGTCAGCGGTGTCCAACGGACGATCAGTGTGCGACTGCTGGCCGACGACGGACTGATGGTGGGCGACTGGGTGCTGGTCCACGTGGGTTTCGCGATGGCGAAGATCGACGAGGCCGAGGCCGCGCTCACGCTCGACCAGGTCCAGAAGATGGGCGCCGACTACGTCAACGAGATCGATGCCTTCAACTCGTCGCGCATCAACTGAAGCGGCACCGGTACGAGGAGGTTGCAGCATGAAATTCGTGGACGAATTCCGCGACCCGGCGGCTGCTCGCGCGCTGGTCCGGTCCATCACCGAACTCGCCGGCGACGACGAGTTCAAGTTCATGGAGGTGTGCGGCGGCCACACCCACACCATCTACCGGCACGGCATCGAGCACCTGCTCCCGCAGTCCGTGGAACTGGTGCACGGACCCGGCTGCCCGGTGTGCGTGATCCCGATGGGCCGCGTCGACGACGCGATGTACCTCGCGGAGCAGCCGGACGTCATCTTCACGACCTTCGGCGACATGATGCGGGTGCCGGGATCGCACGGCAACCTGATCGAGGCCAAGGCCCGCGGTGCCGACGTGCGGTTCGTGTACTCACCGCTCGACGCCCTCAAGATCGCCGTCGACAACCCGGACAAGCAGGTGGTGTTCTTCGCGGTCGGATTCGAGACCACCGCACCGTCCACCGCGGTGACCCTGGTGCGGGCCCGGCAGATGGGGGTGACCAACTTCAGCATCTTCTGCAACCACGTGACGATCGTGCCTCCGATCAAGGCGATCCTCGAGTCGCCGGATCTGCGACTGTCCGGGTTCCTCGGCCCGGGACACGTGTCGACGGTGGTGGGCCTGCGGCCCTACCGGTTCGTCCCCGAGGTGTACGGCAAGCCGATGGTGGTGGCCGGGTTCGAACCCCTCGACATCCTGGCGTCGGTCTGCTTGCTGCTGCAGCAGATCCGGGACGGTCGCTGCGAGGTGGAGAACCAGTACATCCGTGTGGTGCGCCCGGAGGGGAACACGCAGGCGCTGAAGCTGATGAGCGAGACGTTCGCGCTGCGACCGCACTTCGAGTGGCGGGGGCTGGGATTCATCTCGCAGAGCGCCCTGAAGATCCACCCCGACTACGCCGAATTCGATGCGGAGGAACGGTTCTCGATGCCGGGCGTGCGGGTGGCCGATCCCAAGGCCTGCCAGTGCGGAGAGGTCCTCAAGGGTGTCATCAAGCCGTGGGAGTGCAAGGTGTTCGGTACCGCGTGCACACCGGAGACCCCGATCGGCACGTGCATGGTGTCGCCGGAGGGCGCGTGTGCGGCGTACTACAACTTCGGCAGGCTGCACCGCGAGACGGCGCTGCTGGTGGGGCGGAGACCGGAGTGACCACCGGCATCGATTCCGGACGGATCCTGTTCGCGCGGTACGCCTATGCGCCGAACGCGCTGGGCTACTGCGGTCCGGCCGGCGCCGCGGGCCTCGAGGCGGTGGCGTGCGGGACCGGATCGGGCGTCGACGTCGGTGCCGCGGCCCGGCAGTTCAGTGGTGCGTGGCCGTACCAGCAGTTGCTCGCCGAGCTGGCGGGGATGGACGACCCGCTGGACGAGAGGGTGGTGCGCGGCTACTGGACCGGCAACGAACTGACTGCCGCCGTGGACCGGGAACGGTTCGGCCGGGAGTTGCTGGTCCGGTTGGGGGAGCGGGCCGGACACTACTGGAAGTACCTCACCGACGACCTGTTGCCCGAGGCCGCGCCCACCCACGCCTTCCACGTGTTCGGGGTGTACCCGTGGACCCGACTGCTCGGCACCGGGATGCCGCAGCCGCTGCACGTGCTGGACTCGTGCCGGATCCGCAACGGCGTCGTCCTGGAGTTGCGGCCGGACACCGCCGTCGTGCGTTCGCGGGGACTGCAGTTCGACGGGACGAAGCTGATGCTGGGCCCGCTCGAGGACCGGGCGGTGCGCCGACGCGTCCCGGCCGGCTCGTTCGTACCGGACCTGCGGATGGGCGACCGGGTGGCGGTGCACTGGGACCTGGTGTGCGACCGGCTCGACACCGGCGAGGCGGCGTCCCTGGAGCACTGGACCGACTGGCAGCTGGGGCGGACCAACGAGCGGCTCGCGAGCGAGGCCGTCAGTGCCCCGTCCCAGGGCCCGGTGTAGCCGCCGGAAGCACGAAGCCCCACGGTAGTTCGAGGCGGTGCGCCGCGAGTAGGGCGTCGTCGGCGAGGACCCGCTCTATCCGGTCGTCGGCGACCACGCGCCCGTCGTCCAGTACGACGGCCCGCCCGCACAGCTGCGCCGCGTAGGGCAGGTCGTGCGTGACGAGCAGCAGCGTGGTGTCCAGCCCGCCCAGGACCTCGGCGAGCTCGCGTCGGGCCACGGGATCGAGGTTGCTCGACGGCTCGTCGAGCACCAGGACCTCCGGCCGGCACGCCAGCACCGTGGCGAGGGCGACCCGGCGGCGCTGCCCGGCGGAGAGGTGCCCGGCGCTGCGCTGCGCGTGCTCGGTCATCCCCACCTGTTCGAGGGCGTCGGCCACCCGGTGTTCGAGGTCGCTGCCGCGGACCCCGAAGTTGGCGGGGCCGAACGCGACGTCCTCGGCGACGGTGGGCATGAACAGTTGGTCGTCGGGATCCTGGAAGACGACACCCACCCGGCGTCGGATCTCGCGGACGGTATCGCGGCCCAGTTCGAGCCCGCCGATCCGCACGCTGCCGGCCGTGGGGGTGAGGACGCCGTTGAGCTGGAGCATCAGGGTGGTCTTGCCGGCGCCGTTCGGTCCCAGCACCGCGACCCGTTCGCCCTCGGTGACCGTGAGATCGATGCCGTCCAGCGCGCGGCGCCGGTCCGGATACTCGAAGGTGAGCTGCCGGACGTCTATCGCTGTCGGAGCAGCCATCTCACACCATCCATGCAGTCGTCGCGATCGCCACCGCGCATACGGTCGGCGCCAGGCCGACACACCAGTCCACCCGGCCGGCGGGCGCGCTCGACAGCGGCACCGTGCCGGTGAAACCCCGGGACGCCATCGCCAGGTGCACGCGTTCTCCTCGCTCGTAGGCGCGCAGGAAGACTCCGCCGACGCCACGGGCGGTGGCTCCCACCTGATGTAGCGTGCGGGGGTCGTCACCGCGGGCGATCCGCGCGGTCCGCATCCGATCGATCTCCCCGGCAAGGATATTGACGTAGCGCAGCATCAGCGTCACGACCGTGACGACGATGCCGGGCACGTGCAGCCGGGACAGCCCGGCCGGCAGTGCGCGGACGGGGGTCGTGGCCGCCAGCGTCAGCGACACCAGCACGCCGAGGGTGCCCTTGACCAGAATGTTCCACGCCGCGAGAAGCCCCGGGACCGACAGAGACAGCCCGACGACGGTGATCCGGTCACCGGACTCGGCGAACGGCAGGAGCACCGCGAGGACGACGAACGGCAGTTCGATGAGCATCCGGGGTGCCAGCCAACGCAATCCGATGCCCGCGATACACCAGACCACCACGAGGATCGCGAGGTACAGCGCGAACGCCCACACCGCCTCGGCTGGTGTGGCGACGATCGCGAACACCCCGACGAACGCGGCGAGAATCTTCACCTCGGCGGGCAGTCGGTGTACCGGGGATGCGCCCTCGAGATAGAGCGGGTGGGTGTGCGAACCCGACACGTCACGGCCCCCGGCGGCGGGCGAGGACGCGGAACAGCAATCCGGCCGCCACGAACACGGCCACCACCCCGAGTATCCCGGCCACGCCGGTGAGCGCGGAGTTGCCGCGGATCGAGTAGTCGGCCAGCAGCGACGAGGACAGGTGGTGATCGGTGGCGTTCTGCGCGATGCAGTCGCCCACCAACTGCTCGGCGCCATCGGTCTCGACCACCTCGCACCCGCGCTGCGTGGTGGCGTCCAGGCCGTCGGGGCTGGAACTCGCGAAGTACGAGAGCACGCCCGCGATCAGCAGTGCTGCGACCGCGAAGCCGACCAGGAACCACGAGCGGGTGCGCACGGTCCTGGTCATGTCGTCACCGCCGCCCGCACCGGCCGCGCGCGCAGCAGGTACACCAGGTCCGGGCGGGCGCGGGCGACCGCAACGACCGTGAACGCGGTGATGATGCCCTCGCCCACCCCGATCAGTGCGTGGGTGCCGAACATGTACGCGGCGACGGTGTGCAGCGACGTCACGGCGGCGCCGCCGATCGCGTACTCGACCACGAACATCGATGCTGCGAGAACCGTTGCACACCAGGCCGAGACGAACGCGAGGATGCCGATCCCGGCATCGCCGCGTCGAACCAGCAAGGGCCGCAACGCGACGGCCACGGCGTACCCGACCGCCGTCCCGACGAGCGCCATGTTCGTGATGTTCGCGCCGAGTGCGGTGAGACCGCCGTCGGCGAACAGGAGCGCCTGCACGGTCAGCACGATCGTGATGCACAGCGCGCCGGTGTACGGCCCCACCAGGATCGCCGCGAGACCGCCCCCCAGCAGGTGGCCGCTGACTCCTGGCAGGATCGGGAAATTGATCATCTGCACCGCGAAGATGAATGCCGCGACCAGTCCCGCCATCGGGGCGGTCCGCTCGTCCAATTCGGTTCGCGCGCGCCAGATCGCGATGCCGACACCCACCGCCGCGACAGCCCAGAACAGGGCCGACGTGGGAGCGTCGAGGATGCCGTCGCTCATGTGCATTGCGGAGTATTCGATGACCACGGTGCCCTCCTGGGGCCGGGGATCGGTACCCGCAGTCTATCGAGTCATCTGAACAGTTGAACAGGCTTTCCGGAATCGTCCGGTTCCGGTGTCTGCCAACGATCTATCGGGGACGCAGGAGGACGTATGCGCATCCCAACGTTGTCGCGGTCAGGACCAGGATTCTGAGGGACTCGGCCACTCTCACTCCGATGGCAAGGGCGAGGACGGTCGGGCCGATCGTGAAGAGGACCGCGCAGAGAATCAGCGGGATCCGCCTGGAGGGGCGGGCGGGCCGTCGAGTATCGGTTTCGTCGGACCGCGAATCGATCAGGTCGAGTTGCGGGTCGAGATGGTCGAGACTGTTCATTGGGGCTCTCGCACTACTTCGTCGTGTTCGATGGGATCGTGCTGGTTGGAAGGGGTTTTCTCGCGCTGCGCCGGATTCGATGCTAATGGAATTCGGGTGGCCCACCGACCCGCTTTCGTATTCGTTGACGACAGTGAATTCAACGAAAATGGTCTGTTCTTCTCAGGACTCGACGCGGCCGAGTCCATTGGGGTCTTTCGGCACTGGTACGCCTTGGCCGCTCGTGGCAGCGCCGGCGAAATCGGCCCGCAGATGGAGAGAATTGTCACTCCCGGCTCAGCGTGCAATTCGTGGGTCAGTCGATTTCCCGTAGGCCTGAATCGTCCAGTTCGAGCCGGCGCGTGATACCGATGTCGTCGAGGAACTGCCGATCGTGGCTGACGACGATCAGCGCCCCGCGGAACCCGTTGATCGCCTGCACCAGGTGGGCAAGGCTCGGCAGGTCCAGATTGTTGGTGGGTTCGTCGAGGATCAGCAACCGCGGCGGGGGATCGGCCGCGAGGAGCATCGCGAGCGCGGCGCGCAACCGCTCGCCGCCCGACAGCGTCGCGACCGCCGCGTCGGATTCGGCTCCCCGGAACAGGAATCGCGCCAGACTGCCGCGGACCTGTTCGGCCGACGCGTGTGGGGCGGCGACGGCAACATTCGCGGCCACCGACTTCTCGTCGTCGAAGATGTCGAGACGCTGGGGGAGTAGCGCGAACGGAACCTTCGTGCCGCTCCGCGCGATCTCCTGCAGCGCCGTGGTCTTGCCGATCCCGTTCGGTCCGGTCAACGCGATCCGCTCGGGACCGGTGACGGTGAGGTCGACTGACTGACCGGAACGCAGGCGCGTGCCGGTCAGCTCGATCACCTGCTGTCCCGGAAACACCTCGGTGTCGGGCAGATCGACGCGGATCTCGCGATCGTCCCGCACCCGGTCCTGCGCATCGGCGAGAACCCGTTTGGCGTCGTCGAGCTTCTCGATGTGATTGCCGCGCAGCTTGCCGGCCGACTCCTGCGCTGCGCGCTTGCGCAGGCCCATCACGATCTTCGGTTCCCTCTTGTTCTCGGACATCTTCTTGCCGTACCGCGCTCGACGGTCGAGCTTGATCTGCGCCTCGACGAGCTCGCGTCCCTGCTTCCGGACGTCGCTGCGGGCGTCGCGCAGTGCAGCGCGGGCGGCTTCCTGCTCGGCCTCGACGGCCGCCTGGTAGTCGCTGAAGTTGCCGCCGAACAAGCGAATTCGACCGTCCCGCAGTTCGGCGATCGAGTCCATCGTCTCGAGCAGGCCGCGGTCGTGGCTGACGGTCAGCACGGTGCCGGGGAACTGGAGGACCGCGGCGGTGAGGAGGTCGCGGCTGTCGGCGTCGAGGTTGTTGGTGGGCTCGTCCAGCAGCAGGACGTCCGGTTGGAGCAGTAGTTGCGCGGTGAGCCCGAGCAGTGTGGTCTCGCCGCCGGACAACTCGCCCACCGTGCGGTCGAGATCGCCGACGCCGGTGACGATGCGCTGCAGTCCGAGGCGGTGCAGCGTCGACACGGCGCGTTCCTCGATGTCCCACGAGTCGCCGACCGTGGCGAAATCGGATTCGGTGCCCGCCCCGGATTCGATGCGCGACAGCGCCTGTCGAATGTCGGCGATGCCGAGCACGACGTCCACCCGAACAGTCGGGTCGAGTGTCAGGTCCTGCGCCAGATACGCGACGGTGCCGTGCGCGGTGACGGAACCACGGTCCGGTCGCAACCGTCCGCCGATCAGTTTCAGGAGCGTCGACTTGCCGGAACCGTTGAGACCGACGAGGCCGGTTCGGCCCGAGCCGAACACGGCGTCGAGTCCGTCGAGGCCGGGGGTGCCGTCGGGCCACGAGAACGTGAGGTCGGACAGGGCGACGGACGAGGAAGGATGTGCCATGAATACTCCGAGAGGTTGCGTGCGGTGCGCAGGCGCGTGCCGCAGCACACGCCGCGCTCTGGCGCGGGGTCACCTCTACAGGAGCAAGGGCTCTCTCCGATCGAACGGGAACATCGACGTCGAACACGTTATGGGCGGTTCAACGCCCGCGCAACCCATTTATTCCGCTCGCGGGGAGCGGAAGGGTTCCGCAGACCGGTGACCACGACGATCATGGAACTCGTGTGCGGGTACTCGACCCCTGCGACCCCCAGGAACCCGGGAGACATCGATGACGGTCACCGACGAATACCTCGAGAACAACAGGCGCTACGCCGAGACCTTCTCCGGCCCGCTGCCGCTGCCGCCGAGCAGGCACGTCGCGGTGGTCGCCTGCATGGACGCGCGACTGGACGTGTACCGGATCCTCGGGCTCGGTGACGGCGAGGCGCACGTGATCCGCAATGCGGGCGGCGTCGTCACCGACGACGAGATCCGCTCGCTCGCGATCAGTCAGCGACTGCTCGGGACGCGGGAGATCATCCTGATCCACCACACCGACTGCGGCATGCTCACCTTCACCGACGACGCGTTCAAACGCGCCATTCAGGACGAGACCGGCATCAAGCCGAACTGGTCGGCCGAGGCGTTCCCGGACGTGGAGGAAGACGTCCGGCAGTCGTTGCGCCGCGTCGCGAGCAGCCCGTTCGTCACGCTCACCGAGTCGTTGCGCGGCTTCGTGTTCGACGTCGCCACCGGTCGGCTCACCGAGGTCGGGGACTGGCGCTAGCGGGAGCCGACCTGGAACAAACCAGCGGTCCGCCCCGGCCAGGGAGGTCGGGAGTCTCTACGCGTGCAGACTCCTTCCATGACAGTCGATTTCGACTTTTCCTGGTCGCAGTTCCTCTGGATGGTATTCATCTTCGTGGGTGTGCCCACCATGTTCGGTGCGAGCATCATCCGGTCCGCTTGGCGGTCGGAGCGGGCCGGCTTGGCGTACTCCCCGGGCAGAGGGGATCTGGTCGGAATGCAGACCGGCGGTAGCAGGCTGGGGCTGTGGGCGACCGGCCTGATGGCGTTTGCGCTGGGGTTCCTGTCGTGTGCGGGCTGGTTGAGTTGGTCCGCCGACTACCGAGGAGAGTTTCGTGGCCCCGGACTGCCCGCACCGAATCAGTTCCCCACCTGGCAAGTGGTTGCCTGCGGAGTGACGGTGGTGCTGCTGTGTCTCGTCTCGGCACACCTGTCCCGCTGGACGATGGCCGGCGGCCTGACCGCCGCGGCGGGCACGGCGGCCGGGTTCACGACCGCGTTCAGTGCGGTCGCCAGTACTGATGTCACCGGCCAGTCAGGAGTTGGCGTCGTGCTCTCGGAACTCGGATGGGGCATCGCTCTGGGCGTGCTGATGCTCGTCCGGGGAGCCTGGCTGACCGGCCGGCACAGCAGGCGGGCCGGTAGCCCCCAGCCCTAGCGGCTGCCCGGGCTCGACGAGACGTCACGAGCCCCACCCCGATCGCCTCGCCATGTTCAACGATCAGACCGCGTCACTTGCCACCGGGCGTCATACCGGATGGCTCCAATAGTGTTGTTCTGTTCGGCGATCGTCATACAGGGCACCATTCGGGCCTGCGATCGGTGGCGGTTGAAGCCCATACGATCCACGGAATCCGGTCTGAGCACACCGAAGATAGAAGATAGGTGCAGGTGCGCGATACCCTGCGTGGGTGGCCGACAACGCTAGCCTTCGCATCATGCGCCTGCGAGCTCTGATCGAGCACTCACGCACTGGAGACAGTGAACGGGCAGCAGCAGAACGAATGCTCGAGCGAGTTCTGAACAAGTCACGCACCCAGTGCGGCTACGGTGACCGTACATACGGTGCGCGCCACGATCGGGTGGGTCGGCATGCCAGTCTGTCGCGAATCGCAGACATGATCCGCGAAGACATTGCGCTTGCGCGAGTGACGTTCCCGGCGGCGGCTGCACCAGAACAGGTCGCCGTCATTGATCCAATCGGCGATGCCCCTCGGGGGATCAGCTTCACTGTGGAGACGCCGCATGATGCCAATATCGACATCACGATTCGTGGCGTCCCCCGGGATTGGGGATGGGACGGCGAAGGTGGTGTCGAGACCGTCAGCGCTGCGCTACGAGCCCTCGCCGGCGAGCTTGCGGAAATCATGAACGGCTACAACCGCAACGGGTCAGACATAGAGAAGCGGTTCTTCGGCCGTGTTCGAGTGGGCGGTGAGACGCTGGAGTGGTAACCACGTGTCTGATCGGTTGGCGCGCAACTGCGCCCGCGCGTTGTCGACCCGTCCGCGGTGATCACTTCCGCTGGCCGGCCAGGTGCGTTCGGGTCCTCGGGGAAGTCGGACGAGCAGGAATCCGGTGAGTCAGTCGATCGGCTGTCAGTTTCAGAAGTGGACTGCGCTGTCACCTGGCGTTTTACCGTCGTGTGCTGTCGACTTCTGACATTTGCGTGCCGGAAGTGTCGTGCACTGTTCGGCGATGGTCCGGCATGTGGGTGTTGATGTAGCCGTAGAGGGTGGCGCGACTGAAGCCGAGGGCTTTGGCGATGTGACCCGAGTCGACCGGCTGACCTGTTGGGGTGTTGCCGATGCCGATGCCGATGCCGATGTGGGCCGGGCGCAGGCTGTTTCTGGACGGATGTCCGTTATGTTCTTTCCCGGGTGGCTGTCGGACGGTGGCTGCCGCGTGCCCGGCACGGGGTGCGGACCACTCTGGAAGGGAACATCCTCTTATGGCCATCGTTGATCGGCTACGCCCACGTGGGCGACTGTCTCGTAGCGCGGCGGCACTTGCCGTCGGCGGGTTCGCTGTTGCCGCCGTCCTGACCACCGCGGTTGCCGGCCCGGCCGGCGCGGACACCGTCACCGACTCCATCGAGGTCGGCGTGAATCCGGTCGGGGTGGCGATCAGCGGCACCCGCGCCTACGTCACCAACCAGAGCGACGGCACGGTGTCGGTGATCGACACCGCCGCGACCCCGCCCGCGGTCATCGACATCATCGACGTCGGCGCGAATCCGGTCGGGGTGGCGATCAGCGGCACCCGCGCCTACATCACCAACCAGAGCGACGGCACGGTGTCGGTGATCGACACCGCCGCGACCCCGCCCGCGGTCGCCGACATCATCGAGGTCGGCGCGTCGCCGTCCGGGGTGGCGATCAGCGGCACCCGCGCCTACGTCACCAGCTGGGGTGCCGGCACCGTGTCGGTGATCGACACCGCCGCGACCCCGCCCGCGGTCGCCGACATCATCGAGGTCGGCGCGTCGCCGTCCGGGGTGGCGATCAGCGGCACCCGCGCCTACGTCACCAACTGGGGCGACGGCACCGTGACGGTGATCGACACCGCCGCGATCCCGCCCGCCGTCATCGGCGCACCCATCAAGGTCGGTGCCAATCCGTACGGGGTGGCGGTCAGCGGCACGCGCGCCTACGTCGCCAACCAGGGCAGTGGGACGGTGTCGGTGATCGACACCGCGGCGAGCCCGCCCGCCGTCATCGGCGCACCCATCAGGGTCGGCGCCAATCCGTACGGGGTGGCGGTCAACGGCAACCGCGCCTACGTCACTGACCGGAGCAGTGGGACGGTGTCGGTGATCGACACCGCCACGAGCCCGCCCGCCGTCACCGACACCATCGACGTCGGCACGAATCCGTCCGGGGTGGCGGTCGGCGGCAACCGCGCCTACGTCACCAACCAGGGCAGTGGCACGGTGTCCGTCATCGCGATCGACGAGTCCCCCACCCTCACCGGAACCCCGGCCACGGGAATCATCGGCCAGCCCTACAGCCACACCTTCACCGTCACCGGGCARCCCGCCCCCACCGTGAGCGTCCTCGCCGGCACTCTGCCCGACGGACTGACACTGTCGCAGGGCGGGGTGCTCTCCGGAACCCCCACCACCAGTGGACGATTCGAATTGACTCTCACCGCCACCAACGGCATCGGCGATGCTGCCGTGTTGCCGATCGTTCTCGACATCACCGACACCACCCCGCCCGCGGCCGGTTCGTTCGGTTCGTTCGGCAGTGTCGGTTCCTCGAGCTGGACATTCTGATCCGCCAGCACCATCACCGCTCACGTCCTGTGGCCGCCCACCTGACCGGGGGTGGGCGGCCACAGGCCTTCACGCCGACAGCACAGTGGGACGGCCCCCTGTCGTTGGCACTGCACGGGACGGTATTCGACCGGCGTCGCACGACCGACATCAGCGCTAGCGGGAGAACCGCTCGTAGCTTCCGTGCATCAGCGTTCGAAGATGCTGCCGCCCCGCTGATCCAGGTAGCTGGGCTCGTCGGTGTCGTCGCGGCACGACGACGGCCGTGGGGCGGCTTCGGGTCCCTGCGACCTGATCCATCTGTTCAAGCCGGCCACCTGTGGATCATCGGTGACCTCGGCGAGCGCCTGTCGCATCCGTGGTTGCAGGTCGGCGACCGCGCCCGCGAAGGTGCTGCGGATCAGCTCGGCGAGGCGATCGGCGCCGAGGTGCATCGTCTCGGGGGCGAGTTCGATTGCGGTGAGCCGATTTCCGGCATCGACCTCGATGGCCACCCCGTCCCGGCCGGCCCGGCCGCGGAGCCGCTCCACCACGTCTTGTGCGCGGCGCACCTTCGCGCCGAACTCCTCGAATCCACTGTCGATCATCGCGTCACGGATTGGTGATGTCGGCGGGCATCGATCCCCCGTCGCGGGTCCCGCCGGGAAAACACGGCGACGAGGCGGCGATCGTCAGAATGCCCTGACCGTTGTCGGTGACCGTGAACCCGTAACCGTCCGGTGTCCGGGCCCGGACACGCCGTTCGGGTCCGTCGCCGGCGTTCGCGAGGGGATTCCACCCCTGCTGCTGCCACGCCGCACGGAAGACGTCCAGATAGCGTCCGGTCTCGGACTCCGGAACCCCGATCACCCAGTAGGTGACGCTGAACGTCAGATCGGCATCGGGCCCGGCGGCCGCCTCGTCACACGGAACGCTGCCGCCGCCGGTGAACTTCGCGTGCGCGGCGAAGGGATTCTGCAGCGAGAACGAGATCTGTCGGGGCAGGGCCTCGAGGGTCCCGGAAAGATGGTCCTCGATCGCGGCTCGGGCCTCGCGCTCGGTCAGTGGTGAACTCATGGTGACCCTCTCCTGGGTGGTTGGCGGCGCGACAACGGCATCCCCGGGGTCGCTGGAGCAGGCCGCGAGGGTCGTCACGACAGCTGCCGCCACGACGGCAGCGCCGATCCTGATCCGCAGTGTCACCCGACCTCGTCTCCCTTCCCGGCGACGATCTGCCCCATCTTGCTCAACGCGGGGTTGTCGCGGTCCCAGTAGGTGCTGTGCAGGTCCAGATCGATCCCGAGCGCCCACCACGGGCCCTTCGAATCCTCGTCGGCGGTGAAGACACGAGCACCGAAATCGTTGTCGATCGGTTGCGTGAAATGCACCTGGTCGGGCGTGAACCGGATGGGATCGTGGGCATTGGTCGTCGCGAAGACGTGGTCACCGGTCGCGCTCGGATCGACGCCGGTGAGCGACAGCTCGCTCGCCTCGAAGACCCCGATCCCCGGGCTCGCGACGAGCAGGAGCTGATCGGCGTCCAGTGTGTGACCGTCGCTGGCCGCGTGCCCGATCACCGTCGTGCCGTAGCTGTGTCCGATCACGGTGTTGGACGACGCGGTGGCACCTTCGTGCGTGGCACGCAGCCCGTCCTGGAATCGGTCGAGCGGTTCCGCCGCGGCGTCCGCGTACCCCTCGAAGGGCGACTCGGTGAGTGCGTTCTGCGGCGCGTCGTATCCGTACCAGCTGATCACCGAGTGTTGCTTCGTGTAGTCGGCGGCCAGCGCGGCGTCGTACATCGCGCGCGACCGCTCGACACCGTTCGGCAGATCGCCCAGATTGGCGCCGGTTCCCGGGACGAACGTGGCCACGCTGTCGGCGGTGTCCGGGTTGTTGATCGCGACGGCGGCATGGCCGCGGTCGTCGATGAGCGCGAGGTAACGCGGCGGCTCGGTATCGGCGTCGACCTGTCCGGCGACAGTCTCGAGGCCGGACAGTTTCGAGCGGGCGTCGTCGACGGCCTGGTTCCACTGGTCCTCGTCGGGATACGCGTCGTGGGCGCTCAGGATCCGTTCGAGGTCCCGCTGTGCGGCCGCCTGCATCCCCCCGAGGTTCTGGCGATTGAAATGATCGCGATCGATGTGGGGGATGCCGTCCCGGTTGCCGATGAACCGGTCGTGATCGTAGAGCGCATCCTTCTCCGCCGGCGACAGCTGCTGCCAAAGATCCTGCAGCCGAGATGGATCCGTCGGAAGCGGGGACGCACCCGAGATGATGTCGGTCACGGCGCCGCCGATCGGCCCACCCTCCGGTGACCGGCGCAGCTGGGCGAGCCCGGCGACCGCGTCGCCGATCGCGGACGTGGCCTCGCCGTCCAGCGTGTCCACCTGTGTCAGCAGCTCGCGGATGCGGGAGCGGAACCACTGAGCGGCGTCGTCGAGCGCACTCTGCGCGATGCCGACCGCGACGGCATCCGCTCCGTACAGCGTCGGCGCGGTGACCGTCCCGTCGTCGGTCACGGCCATCCCGGCCGCCGGAGCCTCCCGATCGACGATGTCGAGGAGGCTCGCCTTCGTGTCCTCGAGCCGGAGCCCGAAATCGGCGAACGGACCCGCCAGATCCGCGACGGCCGTCTCGATGTGGGTGCCGACCATCCGTTCGGACAGGGCGCGCAGCGCTGCGGCGGTGGCGGCGTCGCCCTTCCAGTGGGACTCGGCCTCGTGGACCGAACGGTCGACGGCCGTCAGCGCGTCGACGAAGGTCATGTTGGCCCGCCCGAGCGCGTCCGCGAACGCAACCATGGATTCCGGGCGGGCCGACCGGACCTGGCTGATCAGCATCAGCGGCCCGCTTCGTAGCGGGTGAGCTGCTCACGGAAGGCGTGCTCGGCGGCTTCGTAACCGGTCGCGTCGACGTCGGCGGCTTCGGCCATGGAGTGGATGCTCTCGCCGAGACCGTGGTAGGCATCGAGAACTGCGGCCTGGGCGTCGCGTGCGACGGCCTCGATCCGGAAGCCCGGCATCTCGGTAGTTGCGGGCACACTGATCTCGCCGATGTCGGCGGAGATGTCGCGCAGGGACTTCGCCAGTCCCCGCAGCGCATCGACGTCGACCTGTAAAGGCTCGCTCATAATCCCCCCGGTTACGAATCAAGCGACACACTAACATCGACGAATCCGGCTCCGAGGGCCGCGAGAGCGCGCCTCGACTAGATCTTCGGCCCCTCCGATCTGAGGTCGTCGACCTTGCGCATCGCCTCGCGCAGCTCGGCGAGCCACTCCTCGCTGTGCTGGCCCGCGAGTTTCACGGTCCAGGCGAGCGCGTCGGAGCGGGAGCGCGCGACCCCCGCGTCGACGAGAGTGTCGAGGACCCTGCGTTCGGGCTGTCGCAGTCGTGTCATCACCGGAACGGCCAGGTGCGTGAACAGGATTCGTTGATCACCGATCGTGACACCCCACGCAACCTTTCGTCCGTAGCGGGCCTCCGCCTCGTCGGCGATCTGCATGCGTTCGGGTCGGGTGGATTCGCGGAACCGGGCGACCCGGCCCTCCGCCGTGGCCGCCGGATTCTCCGCACCCTCGGTTTCCTCGGGTGGTGGCAGTTCGCCGGTCACGACGATCTCCTCCCGGTCCACCTCGACGGTGGCGGGTCCGACGAACCAGTCGTCCGGGAGCCGTCCGGCAAACCAGTCGACGGCGTCCGAGGCGTCCGGGGCGTCGGCCTGCTGCCAGCCGCCGGGCCTTCCGAATCTGCGGCCACCGGGTCCGTATCCGCCGTGGCCGTGTGCTCTTCTCATGATCGTCCTCCTCGGGTCGATCCACTTGCTGCACTGATTACATGATTACTCCGTTCACGGCCGTGCGCCACCGTCCACGAGGTCGGTTTCTGGGGCATCATCAGGGCATGTCCGTATTGCCCTTGCGATTGCCGTTGCGCCCCCGAACGTCACTGACCGCGCTGGCGGCGGTGTCCGCCCTCGTGCTGGCGGGATGCGGTGGCGGCGATGCGCCGTCGCCGGAGCAGCAGTTCGCCGACGCGCTCGCGGGCGGCAACGTCCAGGCGGCCGCGGACCTCACGAGCGATCCCGCCGCCGCGTCCGCCGCGATCACCGCGATGTTCGACGGACTGGGCGCACAGGGGCACTCCTTCACCGTCTCGACGGGCGGGGACGCGTTCACGCTCGAGGCCGACTGGGATTTCGGTGACGGACGGGACTGGACCTACTCCACCAACGGAACGCTCGTGAATCTGGATGGGCAACAGAAACTCTCGTGGACTCCTGCGCTGCTCGTCCCGGAGTTGGGTGCCGATTCGACCGTCCGCTTCACCCCGACCACGGGCAGGCCGCCGGAGGTGCGCGCCGCCGACGGCCGGCCGATCATGGCCGAGCAGATGGTCACCCTGGTGAATCTACAGCCGGCGGCGGACCCGGCAGCGGTGGCGCCGTTGCTCACCCCGATCGTGCCGACGATCACCGCGGAGTCGCTGCGCGGCGAGCTCGCGAAGGCCGACGGCAAGCCGACCACCGCGATCACGTTGCGGGAATCCGACATTGCACCCATCCGAGACCGGCTGTCCGCGATCCCGGGCGTGGACCTGGCGCAGCAGACGCGTCTGCTCACCGTCGACCGGGCGCTGGCGTCGCCGGTGTTCGGTGACCTCGCGAACGTGTGGCAGGCGGGCCAGGACGCCTCCGCCGGGTGGGCGGTCCAGATGGTCGGCCCGGACGGGACGGCGCGTCGGCTCGCGGGCCGGGACGCGACACCGGCGCCGATGATCGACACGACGCTGGACCTGCGGCTGCAGACCGCGGCCGAGGACGCGCTCGCGGGCGTGGCGCAACCGGCCGCGATCGTGGCGCTGCAGCCGTCCACCGGGGCGGTGCTCGCGGTCGCGCAGAACGCCGCGGCCGACGCGCAGGGTGCGATCGCGCTGACCGGGCTGTACCCGCCCGGCTCGACGTTCAAGACCGTGACGACGTCGGCCGCGTTGCAGGCCGGGAAGGTCACGCCCGATACCGTGCTGCCCTGCCCGGGCACCGAGAACGTCGAGGGCCGCCAGATCCCCAACGACGACAACTTCGATCTGGGGTCGGTGCCGCTGCATTCGGCGTTCGCACACTCGTGCAACACGACGATGGCGCGGTTGGCCGTCTCGCTGCCACCGGATGCGCTGCAGCAGGCCGCGCTTCAGTTCGGTGTGGGCGTGGACTACACGACACCCGGGCTCACCACCGTCACCGGAACCGTGCCGTCCGCCGACACCCCGGCCGAGCGTGTCGAGTCGGCGATCGGCCAGGGCGAGGTGACGGCGTCACCGTTCGGGATGGCGCTGGTCGCCGCGTCCATCGCCCACGGTTCCACGCCGGCGCCGATGATCATTGCCGGGCAGCCCGGCACCGCCGACCGCACCGCGGCGCCGGTGCCGGCCACCGTCGGCGAGGACCTCCGGGCGATGATGCGCGAGACGGTCACGGACGGGACCGCGAGGGTTCTGGCCGATCTTCCGAACCTCGAGGGCAAGACGGGCACGGCAGAGTACGGTGTTGGCACAGGCTCACACGGATGGTTCGTGGGCATCGACAACGACCTGGCTTTCGCGGTTTTCGTTGCGGGAGCGGATAGTTCGGGCCCCGCGCTGGACGCTGCCGGACGTTTCCTGCGGTAGCTCCACCGGGGTCGGGTAGGTCTCGAGTCGGGCTCGCATGGTCACGGGGAGATATAGGCACTGGGCGACAGTGGCGCAATCGTGACTTCTTCGTAGGCGATCCGTGCTTGTTACGCATGTGACAAAAGGGAGGATTGTGGCCATGGGTTTCCGAGCCTCGCCCCGCCTACGGCGTAGCTGTGCGATCGCCCTGCCGCTCGGCCTCGTGGCCGTCCTGGCCGTCGCGCTCGTGTCCTGTGTGGGACAGAAGTCCGACGCGAGCGCGCAGTCGGTGGTGAACGGATTCGTACAGGCCCTGAACGATCGGGACGCCTCGGCCGCAGCGTCGTTGACGTCCTACCCGAACGCGGCCGAGGAATCCATCCAGCAGATGTTCGACGGACTCGACGCGAAGGAATCCACGTGGACCCTCGCGCAGTTCATGGAACTCAACGGCGATTCCGGATTCTTCACCGTCGACACCGCGTGGAACTTCGGCGAGGGCAAGGACTGGAGCTATTACGTCGACGGCGGCGTCCGGAAGCTCTCGGTGGGCTGGCGGGTCTCGTGGGATCCGACCCTGCTCGCGCCGGCGCTCGGACACGGGCGCACGGTCCGGTACGACCGTACCGATGCCGCGCCACCCCGCGTGCTCGACGGCGCGGGTAACCCCTTGATGGCGGAGCAGACGATCAACGCGATCACGCTCGATCCGTCCTCGATGCCAGACCCGGTCGCGACGACCGATCGGTTGGCGAAGGCGCTGGAGCCGGTCGCCCCGCTCGTGACCGCGGACCTGATGCGCAAGGATCTTGCGGAGAAGCCGGGGGAGAAGGTGGTCGCGGTGTTGTTGCGCGACCAGGACTTCCAATACCTCGAACGCGATCTCCAGGGCATCCCGGGCGTCGTCGTCGACAAGCAGCCCAAGCTCATCACCACCGACCGCCGGATCGTGACACCGCTGCTCGACCCGCTGCGGACGGTGTGGCAGGCGAACCGCGACGCCACCGCCGGTTGGGCGGTCAACGTCGTCGAGCCGGACGGGGCGATGCAGCAGCAGGTGGGCTACCAGGGCCCTCCCGGGCCGGACATCAAGGCCACCATCGACTCGCAGCTGCAGTTGGCGGCGGAGAATGCCGTCGTCAGCGTCGGGACCCCCTCCGCGATCGTCGCGATCCGGCCGTCGACCGGTGCGGTCGTCGTTGCCGCGCAGAACAATCAGGCGATCGAGCAGGGACCCATCGCGTTCTCGAGCCTCTACCCGGCGGGCAACTCGGTGGATCTGGTCCGCAAGGCCGCGGCGCTGCAGGCGGGTGTCGACCCGAAGGACGTGAGTGAGGACGACCTCGAGCGCGCCGGACGGCAGCTCGGCATCGGCCTGAACTACGAGATGCCCGGTCTCGACCCGGAGACGGCGGTGCTCACCGCGTCACAGTCGGGCGTCGACCAGGTGATGAAGTCGAAGAACGGTTCGGAGCCACAGGTGAGCCCCTTCGGTCTCGCGATGGTGGCGGCGTCCGTTGCCCGCGGCAGTGCCCCGATGCCGATGATCGTCGAGGGCCAGCAGGCCACCGCGAAGAACGTCGAGGACGCGCTTCCCGCGAACGTCAACGACCAGTTGCGGAACGCGATGCGCGACAACGTCCAGACCGGGCCGGCGTCCTTCCTCAAGCAGTACCCCGATCTGATCGGGATCGCGTCCGGCAACGACAGCGACCGGTGGTTCTTCGGTTCGCGCGGCGACCTCGCCTTCGCGGTGTTCGTCGCCGACGCCGACGGCGGCGATCGGGCACTGAAGATGACGGACCTGCTCATGAAGGAAATCGCCAAGCCCATCCAGAAGTGAGTGAAGTGAGCCGATAGGGATGGCTGCTCTGCTCTCTATACTCGCCCCATGCCATCCACACGCCGTTCCGAGACGCCGCCGCTCGCGGACAGACTCGGATACGGGTTCGTGAAGTCGGCACTGAAGGTGCGGCAGTTCTACGGCGCGAAGCTGTCCGAGGTGGGTCTGCTTCCCAACCAGCACGCGATTCTCAGCATCCTGAACGAACTGGGCCCGTGCCACCAGAAGGAACTTGCTTCACGGGTGGTGCTCGACCCGGGAGACATCGTCGCTTACCTGGACGGGCTGCAGAAGTCACAGGACATTGTCCGGGAGCGCGATCCTGAGGATCGTCGCCGCCAGATCGTCTCCATCACCGACCAGGGGCGTGCGACATTGGTTGACGCAGACCGGGCCCTGGACGAGGTCGAGGAGGCGGTGTTCGGCGGACTGTCCCCGAGCCACCGCGCTGTTCTCGGCGAGGCCGTCGACTGGATCTCGAACCTGGAGGAGCCTTCCGGCTGCCGCGACTGAGCCGTCGCGGCTCACGGAATCGCGGCGCTCGCGTCGGCTGGCGCCGGGGCCGGCCGGACGATTCCTGGGACGCGGGAACGGCTCGACGCGGGCCGCCGGTGTCCCCAGTAACTCGGTTGGTCGTATGTGCGGGCAATCCAACTCAGGTCGTCGACGACCAGGCCCCCGTGGCCGTATTCGATCTGCAGGCCCGACGGTGAACTGATGTAGATCGACGTCATGAGGTCGTTCGTGTGCCGGCCGAGTGTCTGCATCACCTCCGTTCCCGTCTCGTCGAGCAGGTCGATCGCGGTGCCGAGATCGTCGATGTTCTCGACCTCGAGCATGAGGTGGTTGAACCCGACATACCCCGGTAGTTCCGCGAGCGCGAGCGAATGATGGCGGCCGTTGACGTGGTAGAAGCGCACCGTGTACCGATCGGTGGCGATGCGGTCCGACAGGCGGAAACCGAGGACATCGACGTAGAACCGGTTGGCCTCGTCGAGATCCGGTACCTGGAACACGACGTGTCCGAGGCCCTGATCGCCGGTGACGAAGCCGCCGCGCATGGTGCGTCCCGGAGTGAACGACAGAGGGGTCGCGAGCTTGCCCCAGGACAGTTCGTGCCGGATCCCCCACGGATCCTCGAACCACGACAGCTCGGCGACTTGTCGCTCGGCGAGCAAAGTGGCGTCACCGGTGTGCACGTCGACGCCATGCGTCTCGAGCTTCTCGACGAAGCTTTGCAGATCGGTTTCGTTCGCCATTCCCCAACCGGCGTAGAGGAATTCGTCCTGCTCTCCGGGATGGACCGCGATCCGGTAGTTGACGTCGTCCACCGCGAGTCGGACCGCGCCGTCGGGTCCGTCGTCGGTCAGCATCGCGCCGAGTTGTCGTGTGCCGTAGGCGCGCCAGTCCTCCGATCGCGGTGACGCGATTCCGATGTACGACAGTTCCTGGATCATCGGCCGATCTCCTTCGGGGACGGTGGAAGTGGATTGGTCGCCGAAGTTACACGGGGCATCCAATCATTGGCAAGCCCAATTAATATTTGGGATGTCGGCGCCGGGCGGAGTCGCACACGGCACGGCGTCGTGAATACGGTGGGGGCATGACATCGGACGTGGCACCGGGATCGTGGCGGCTCTACGGGGACGCGGCGCTGCCCGGCCCGCTCGCGGCGGCGCTGGAACTGTTCGCCGAGCGCGGCTACGAGGGTTCGTCGATTCGGGAGATCGCCGCGCGGGCCGGGCTGTCGGTGCCGGGGCTGTACCACCACTACCCGTCGAAGCAGTCGATGCTGGTGGCGCTGACTCAGGTGATCATGACGGACCTGCTCGACCGCAGCCGGCGGGCGCTCGCCGAGGCGGGGCCGTTGCCGCGCGAGCAGTTCGACGCCGTCGTCGAATCGCTGTTGCGCTTCCACATGTTCCGGCGCGAGCAGGCGTTCGTCGCCTCCACCGAGATGCGCAGCATGGAGCCGGAAGGCCGCGCCGAGTACGTCGCGATGCGTGACGAACAGCAGCGGATGCTCGACGCCGTCATCCTGGCCGGGGTGCAGGCCGGTGACTTCGACACCCCCTACCCGGGCGACGCGAGCCGCGCCGTCGCCACGCTCTGTGTCGCGGTCGCCAGCTGGTACCGGCCCGACGGACCGCTCAGCCCCGACGAGGTGGTCGAGCGCTACAGCGCGATCGCCCGGGGCGCGGTCGGCGCCGATTGCTCGTCGGCGCCGGTCGCCGAGTAGGAGATGGTGTACGGGTCAGTCGCCGGAGCCTCTGCGCCAGTGTGAGAATCGTTCCTTGATGTCGGCCGCGACCTCGCCGACGCCGTGCCCGACGGCACCGACGGCGTCGCCGAGCCCGCTGCCGACGTCACGCAGGACGCGGATCAGCGGGTCGTCGGACTGATCGAAGTTCTGCTTGTAGGTCTTGGCGGCATTGCGGAACTCGTCGCCGATCCGGGCATCGTCGTCCGTCGATCGGTGCGGGTACTCGCCGCGCAGAACCCGCGCGTACTCGCCGTCGTCCACCCACCGCTTCAGCTCGGCCGCCCGGAGCACCGAGAACGGGTGGGACAGCAGTTCGATGTTCAGCAGCTTGAGCACCCCGTCGCGCAGGTCGCCGCTGGCGTCGTACTCGGCGGCCTGCGCGAGGAAGGCGTCGGGGTCGATCTCGCTGACCCGCGACCTGCCGGCCAGCTTCATCTGGACCCGCAGCGCGGTGTGCACGTCCTGGCTGCACAGCAGCCCGGCCCGGTCGCCCGACAGTTCCGACTTGCGCTGCCACTCCATCAGCCCCGCGATGATCGCTCGCAGGGCCCAACCGCCGACCGGGACCCAGCCGATGGTGCCGGCCAGCCGCATCAGGTGCAGCAGGATGGTGCGGTACACCGCGTGCCCGGACAGCGCGTGACCCAGTTCGTGGCCGATGACGAAGCGCTGTTCCTCGTAGTTCATGACATCGAGCAGCCCGGTGGTCACCACGATGAACGGCTTGTCCATGCCGATCGTGAACGAATTGACCGCCGGGGACTGCAGGATGAACAGCTCGGGCGTCTCCTCGGCCCCCAGTATCTCGACGCAGTCACGTAGTAGGTCGTGAAGATCCGGGAACTGCCGTTCGTCGACGCGGATCGAGGTGGCGAGGTACATCAGGCGGTGCTGCCGTTCCTGCAGCAACCCCGACAACGTGCGCACGATGGTGTCGAAACCCTTCAGGGTGCGCAGTGTGACAAGAGCTGCACGGTCCGCGGGGTGCTCCCACGCGCGCGAGCTGATGCCGGGGAACTCGATTCGCGTGCGATCCGGGCTGGTGGTCACATCGTCCTCCTCGTCGATGGTCGTCCACCACAGTAGCGACTGGTCGGTTTGTCTGGTATTCGGTACGGCGGTGGGTCGGGGCTTGACGGGGAGTTGTCGCTGTGCGACCGTAATCCAGACCGACCGAGCGATCGCTCGGTCGTAAGGTAGTAGCCGGTAGTCGGAGGTGTGGCGTGGCTGTTGATCTGTCGTACTCGCCCGAGGTGGATGCGCTCATCGAGCGCACCAGCGAGTTCGTGCGGGACGTGGTCCTGCCGATCGAGGATGCCCATAGTGGCGATATCACCGCGGCCGGAGGCGACGCGTTGCGCGTCGAACTCCAGGCCGAGGCGAAGGGGCGGGGGCTGCTGGCCCCGCACGCGCCCGTCGAATACGGCGGTCTCGGTCTCGACATGAGCGATCGCGCGCCGGTGTTCGAGGCCGCCGGGTACTCGCTGTTCGGGCCGACGGCCCTGAACATCGGGGCGCCCGACGAGGGCAACGTGCACCTGCTCGCACACGTCGCGGACGCGGCGCAGAAGGAGCAGTTTCTGGGGCCGCTCGCTCGCGGCGAGGTGCGCTCGGCATTCGCGATGACCGAACCCGCGCCGGGCGCGGGCTCCGACCCCGCGGCGCTGACGACGCGCGCCGAGAAGGCGCCGGGCGGATGGAAGATCAACGGCCACAAGTGGTTCATCACCGGTGCGGACGGTGCCGGCTTCTTCATCATCATGGCCCGCACGTCCGGAGCGCCCGGTGACCGCGGCGGCGCGACGATGTTCCTCGCGCCCGCGTCCGCGCCGGGAATCCGGGTGGGTCGGCACATCGACACGCTCGACCGCGCGATGATCGGCGGCCACTGCGAGGTGTTCTTCGAGGATCTGTTCGTGCCGGACGAGGCCGTCCTGGGTGCCGTCGACGAGGGCTTCGCCTACGCACAGGTCCGGCTCGGCCCCGCCCGCATGACGCACGTGATGCGGTGGCTCGGCGCGGCGCGCCGCGGGCACGACGTCGCGGTCGCGTACGTCGCGAAGCGTGAGGGCTTCGGGTCCCGGCTCGGCGATCTCGGCATGATCCAGAAGATGGTCGCCGACAACGAGATCGACATCGCCGCCACGCGCGCCCTGCTGGTCAGCGCATGCTGGGAACTCGACCGCGGGGAGACCGCGTCGGACTCGACCTCGATCGCGAAGGCGTTCGGATCCGAGGCGATCTTCCGGATCGTCGACCGCTCGATCCAGATGTGCGGCGGCATGGGTGTGTCCGGCGATCTGCCGCTGGCCCGGCTGTCCCGCGAGGTGCGTCCGTTCCGTGTCTACGACGGTCCGTCCGAGGTGCACCGCTGGGCACTGGCCAAGCGCGTCGTGGGCAAGGCGAAGCGTGCCGCCCGTGAGGAAGGCCGGTCGTGACCGCGGCGCGGCTGGATGGGCTGGACCTGGTTGCACTGCAACGGTTCTTCGCCGAGTCCGAGGTGTCCACCACCGGTGATCTTCGTGCCGAACTGATCTCCGGGGGCAAGTCGAACCTCACCTACCGGGTGTTCGACGACGCGTCGCAGTGGGTGCTGCGGCGGCCCCCGACCGCGGGCCTGACGCCGTCGGCGCACGACGTCGCGCGGGAGTACCGCGTGTGCGCCGCACTGCAGGACTCGCCGGTGCCGGTGGCGCCCACCGTGGTGCTGTGCGAGGACGAGTCGGTGATGGGCGCCCCGTTCGCGGTCACCGGATTCGTCGACAGCCGGGTGATCCGGACCGTCGACGATCTCGCGACCCTGAGCGACGTCGAGATCGCCTCGTGTACCGACGAACTGGTGCGAGTGCTCGCGGCGCTGCACGATGTGGACTACCGGGCGGTGGGTCTCGAGAAGTTCGGTCGGCCCGACGGGTATCTGACCCGGCAGGTCGCGCTGTGGGCGCGGCAGTGGGAGCGGGTCAAGACCCGCGAACTGCCGGACCTGGAACGGCTGCACGGACTGCTCGCGGACGCCATCCCGGCCACGTCGCAGTCCGCGATCGTGCACGGCGACTACCGGATCGACAACACCCTCGTCGCCACCGACGATCCCGGACGAGTTGTGGCGGTGGTGGACTGGGAGATGTCGACACTCGGCGACCCGCTCTCCGATCTGGCCCAGATGTGCGTCTACCGGCATCCCGCGCTCGACGTCATCCTCGGCGAACCCGCCGCGTGGACGAGCACCAGGCTGCCGTCCACCGACGACCTCGCGCAGAAGTACGCCACCACCACCGGCAGGGCCATCGACCACTGGTCGTTCTACCTGGGGCTCGCGAACTTCAAACTCGCGGTGATCGCCGAGGGCATCACGCATCGCCACCGTGAGGGCGCCACCACGGGTGAGGGATTCGCGCAGGCGCACGAGGCCGTACCGCCGCTGGTCGCGGCCGGTCTCGCTGCCCTGGGAGAGGGAACAAGATGACCAACAGTGCACTGATCACCGGAGCGTCACGCGGCATCGGGCTGGGCATCGCGCAGCGTCTCGCGGGCCAGGGCTACGCCCTCACCGTCACCGCCCGGGACCAGTCGCGCCTCGACGCGGTCGCCGCGGACCTGCGGGCGGCGGGGGCACCCGACGTCGTGGCCGTCGCCGCGGACATGGCCGATCCCGAGGCGGCCGCGTCGATCGCGGGGGCACACGAGGACCGGTTCGGGTCGATGCGCGCGCTCGTCCTCAACGCCGGCGTGGGCACCGCGGGGGCCGTCGCGGAGTTTCCGATGCGGCGGTTCGACAAGACCGTCGCCGTGAACTTCGCGGCTCCCTTCGCGTTGCTGCAACGGTCGGTGCCGCTGCTGCGCAAGGGCGCTGCCGACAATCCCGGCCGGGGCGCGAAAGTGGTTGCCATCTCGTCCATCACGGGCGTGTACGCGGAAGCGAACCTCGCGGTGTACGGGGCGACCAAGGCCGCGCTGATCTCGCTCGTCGAGACCCTCAACCTGGAGGAGTCCGGCAACGGGATCGCCGGGACCGCGATCGCCCCGGCCTACGTCGACACCGACATGTCGGAGTGGACCAAGGACCGCATCCCGGCCGAGACGATGCTGACGGTGAACGACGTCGTCGAACTGGCCGACGTCGTGCTGCGCCTGTCGGACCGGGCGGTGCTGTCGAAGCTGGTGCTGAGCCGGGCGGGCACATCGGGGTACGAGGCCTGACGGAAGTGGGTATCGTCGCCGGTAGGTGACCCCGCGCCCGATGGCGTCGACCGTCGGATCTTCCGAGTGCGCGGGGAGCGATGATGACAACCGACGCACGTCGGACCCTGTGGATGCTCGTCGACCTCGAACCCGGCTACGACGCACTGCGTGTCGGCGACGTGATCGAGGGCTCGGCCGTCTGGTTCGACGCCGGCACCGAGATCCAGGACAGCCCCCTTCCCGGCGAAATTCTCTCCACCGATGTCGCAGGCGTCGTCGGAGACGGCGACGGTCCGCATTGCGTCCTCGACCTGGGGGCACTGGGATCGGTGTTGGCGAGGGCCCGGGACGGGGCGGGGTCCACGGTCCTGCTGTCCGGGACCCCGATGTTCGACCGTTACGCCTGGGCGACGTCCCGGCTCCGATCGAAGGTTCGCGGCCGGATCGTCCGCACCGGTGTTCTGGTCCGGCCCTACCGGACCCCAGCCGACCCGGATGGTACGACGGCGCCAGTCTGCGATCCGGGTCGCTGCGGTTCCGGTCCGTGCCGCCGTGGGACCGGGTCCAGACCTTCGACGCCGGGCGGGGTGAGAGCGTCGACTGGTATTGCGTGGAGATCGAACCCGTAGACGGCACGTGTTGTGACTGACGGCGGTCAGTGCACGCCGCGCATCAGCTTCCGGATCCACGGCGACAGGATCGCCAGCAGGACACCGATGCCGATGGACGCCAGTCCGACCGTGGCGAAGTACGGCACCTCGTTGCTCTCGTCGTAGTAGCCCGAGAGGGTGCCGGCGAGGCTCGAGCCCAGGGCCACCGACAGGAAGAACAGCGCCACCATCTGCGTGTGGAACACCGCGGGGGCCAGCTTGGTGGACAGCGACAGTCCGACGGGGGACAGCAGCAGTTCGGCGAAGGTGAACAGCAGCAGGATGCCGGCGAGGCCCAACAGCGGTGCGCTGTTGGCGCCTCCGCCGGACATCGGGATGAAGCACAGGAACGCGACGCCCATGATGCCGGTGCCGAGCGCGAACTTGATCGGCGACGACGGCTGGCGGGAACCGAGTTTGGTCCACGTCGCCGCGAACACCCCGGCGAAGATGATGATGAACACGGGGTTGATCGACTGCACCCAGGTGGGCGGGAAGTCCCAACCGAACAGGTTGCGGTCCAGTCTCTTGTCGGCGTAGATCGCCACGGTCGTGAACTGCTGCTGGAACAGCGACCAGAACGCGGCGCTCGCAATGAACATCGGGATGAATGCGAACACCCGGCTGCGCTCGGTCCCGGTGATCCGACTGCTCGTGAGGATCACCGCGAAGTACGCGACGGCCGCGACGATGGTCAGCGCGACGACGATCTCCGAGAGGTTGCCGGTCGTGACCACGCCCGTCAAGGACAGGGCCGCGACGACGACTACGGCCACGATGGTGAGCACCATCACCCGGGGGCGGTCGGCTACGGGCAGGGGATTGGGCGCGCTGTCGCCGATCCCGCGTAGACGCTTGCGCCCCAACGTGTACTGGATCAGGCCGAGCGCCATACCCACCGCGGCGAGGGCGAAGCCGACGTGGAATCCCCAGTTCGTCTGCGCCCACCCGGTCAGCAGCGGACCGATCAGGCCACCCAGGTTGATGCCCATGTAGAAGATCGAGAAGCCCGCATCCCTACGCTCGTCGTCCGGGGCGTACAGATCGCCGACGAGGGAGGTCGCGTTCGCCTTGAGGCCGCCGCTGCCGAACGCGATCAACACGAGTCCGACGCCGACCCCGGCGAGCCCGGGAAGTACGGCCAGGCTGATGTGGCCCAACATGATCAGACACGCGCTGTAGAAGAGCGTCCGCTCGGATCCCAGTATTCGGTCCGCGATCCACGCCCCGACGATCGTGGACAGGTAGACCGTGCCGCCGTAGGCGCCGACGATGCTCGTGGCGGCGGCCTTGTCGAGGCCCAGGCCGCCCTGGTCCGCCTCGTAGTACAGGTAGTACAGCAGGATGCCCTGCATGCCGTAGAAGGAGAAGCGTTCCCACATCTCCACGCCGAACAGGTTGGCCAACGCGAACGGCTGTCCGAAGAACCCCCGATCGGAATCGGCTCTTCCGGAATGCGGTTCGACCTTCGAAGTCATCGGAGCCCCCGATTCATCCGTGCGTCACGCGGCCTCAGAGTCCGCTGAGGGTGCGACGCCGCCTGACTGTTTGGTAGATCGCCCGCCAGCCGATGAGGAACAGGCCAAGGAACGACGCGGCGACGAGGATGAACGAGAAGGCGGTGCCCTGATCGCTGACCACTCGCAACAGCATGCCGAGCACCAGCGTCGAGACCCACACGATGACGCCGGTCGGGAAGGCCAGCACGGCGTCGAACTTGTCGCGGTAGAGCAGGAACGTGATCAGCCATCCGACAGCCAGGCCGACCAGGAACGGCCACGCCGTGGTGAGCAACCCACTGAGAACGGCCTCCTCGTGACTGCTGCGGCCCGCCGCGGCGAACGCGAGGACCAGCACAATGTCGACTACGGCGGCGGGGACGTACTTCTTCACGACGACCAGCCTATGCCGACGCCGGATCCGTCACGACGGACCCGGCGGAAAGCGCGCCCCGGTTGCCCTCGCCGAGCAGGGCAACCGGGGCGGATCAGGCGTCGTGACCGCGGACGGCGCGGCCACGGTCGGCGTCAGTCGCGGACGAGCGGCATGATCGCGCGGACCCGCGCATCACGCAGGTACAGCCCGCCCCACACGAAGATTCCGACGTACACCGGGGACAGGATCGTCGAGAGCAGCGGCTGTTCGGTGAGGATGTTGCACGCGACCGCCCCGCCGAGATAACCGGTGAGCAGTACGGCGCCGAGAACCGACGTGACCGGCACCAGGTACAGCGCCAGGCACACGAGCATCACCACACCCATGATGTAGGGCGCGTAGTCGGGGAAGCCGTACTCCGCCATCGAGTCGCGGACCGGTTGGATGTTCGCCAGATGGATGCCGGCGTCGAACAGCAGGAACGCCACGACCAGCCCGGTGACGACGAGTCCGATGAGGCGGGCCCGCGACGACACGGCGGCGGTGCTGGGGACGGTGCGGGTGTGGGGGACTGCAGCGGTCATGGCGAGCTCCGTTCCTCGGGCCGCCCCGCGCCCGATGCGCGGAGCCTTTTGCCGTACAGACCGGGCGCCCGCTCGAAACTCATCGCGGATGCGGTGAATTCGGCTCCGGGCCGCTCACCGCTTCGATAACCTCCCCGCAACTGCGTCCGATTCGCCTGTTCAGGAGGTTCAGTGACGTTCGAGATGTCTCGCCGCCGGTTCATGAGAGTGGGTGCGGGTGCCGTCGGCGCCGCCGCGGCGGGATCGCTCCTGCCGCCGTCGTTGCAGGCGGCCCTCGCCTCGCCGGTCCCGCCGGGCGGCCTGGAGTCGATCGAACACGTCGTGCTCTTGATGCAGGAGAATCGCGCCTTCGACCACTACTTCGGCACCCTCCGGGGTGTGCGCGGCTTCGGTGATCCCAACGCGCTGACGCTGCGCACCGGGCGGACCGTGTACGAGCAGCCCGACCGGGACTCCGTGGTGGTGCCGTACCGGATCCGGGACGCGGCGGGCGCGCAGCGAATGGACACCCAGAACGTGGACGCGCTCGACCACGAGTGGGCAGGCGGGCAGGCGGCCGTCACGGGCGGCTGGCACGACGGCTGGATCCCCGCCAAGACCGCCGCCACGATGGCGCACTACGACCGGCTCGACATCCCGTTCCAGTTCGAACTCGCCGAGTCCTTCACGGTGTGCGACGCCTACCACTGCTCGGTGCCCACCTCGACCGCACCCAACCGCAACTACTGGATCAGCGGCTACACCGGATTCGAGGCCGACGGTTCCCGCGCGGTCACCAACGACTCGTACATGCCGTGGCACGGCGGCTACACGTGGACGACGGTGCCCGAACGGCTCGAGACGGCCGGCGTGAGCTGGCGGACCTACCAGGAGTGGGACAACTTCACCGACAACAACCTCGAGTACTTCGTTCGGTTCGAACAGATCGTGCACGCGCTGCTCGGGCATCCCGTCCTGGTGCCCTACCAGTTCCCGACGCTCGCGGCGCTCTACGTCGCGCTGCCACTGCTGCCGGTGGACGTGCAGAACCAGTTGCTCCGGTGCCTCGACGAGGGCGTGGCACGACTCGACGGACCGGACCGTCGCCTGTACGACCGCGCACTGCGCCGCGAGCGGCCCAGGCACGCTCGCGGACGTGTTCCGCGCCGACGTCGAGACCGCCGCGCTGCCGCAGGTGTCGTACCTGGTGCCGTCGGCGGTGGACTGCGAGCACCCGATGGTGTCGTCCCCGGCGTCCAGCGCGAGCCTGGTCTACAAGGTGCTCGACGCGATCGCCTCCGACCCCGACACCTGGTCGAAGACGGCGGTCCTGCTCAACTTCGACGAGAACGACGGCTACTACGACCACGTGCCGCCGCCGTTGCAGCCGCGGGACGTCACCGACGAGTACGTGGGCGACAAGCCACTGGGCCTCGGGCCGCGCGTGCCGATGACGGTGATCTCGCCGTGGACCGTCGGCGGCTACGTGTGCTCGCAGGTATTCGACCACACATCGGTCACCCAGTTCCTGGAGCGGCGGTTCGGGTTCACGCAGCCGGAGATCAGTGGGTGGCGGCGCACCGTCGCCGGCGACCTGACGTCGGCGTTCGACTTCGACAACCCGCGGGCCCGGCCGTCGCTCACGCCACCGCCGCCCGCTCCGCCGCTCACCCCGCGGTGGAAGCCCGCCCCGCCCGAGCAGCAGCGGATGCCGGTGCAGGAGAGCGGGACCCGGCCCGCTCGCGCATTGCCATATCAGCCGGACGCCGACGTCGCTCTCGATCCGGAGGTGCGGTCGCTGACCGTCCGGATGCGCAACACCGGAGCCGAGAGCGTCCACCTCGCGCTGTACCCGTACGCGGGTGAGTTCGAGCTGCCCCGGCACTTCGACGTGCTCGGCGACCACAGCGACACCGTCACGGTCAGCGGCGAGCGCTACGACCTGACGATGATCGGCCCCAACGGTTTCCGTCGCGAGTTCGGCGGATCGGCGACGGGCCCGCAGCGCGGTTGGACATGCGGACCACCGTCGACGCCGGCACCCGAACGCTGACGGTGACCGCGGTGAACCACGGCGACACGGACCTCACGGTGCGGCTCCCCGCGGGCGCCGACCGACTGGCGCCGGGGGAGCCGGGGTCGTGGAGCGTGCCGTCACGGCACGGCTGGTACGACGCGTCCCTCACCGTCGACGAGGATCCGTCGTTCCGGCGCCGCTGGATGGGACACCTCGAGAACGGTGCCGACAGTGTCAGTCAGGACCCCGTCGAGGTAGCCGCGACCGGCGACCTGACGCTGCTGCCGCAGCCGCCGGCACCCGTGACCGGGTCGAGCACGTTGCCGATCCCGTTCCCGGGGTCCTGAGGCAGGAGCGCACCCGCCACGGCCGCTTGGTCACGCCGTGTAATGCCCTACATTCCTTCGGCTTTCATCGGCTTTCATCGGCTTTCGGGCGGTGTAGCGCGCCAGGGCGCCGAGTTCCCATGTCGGCGGCGTAGGTGTGGCGGCCGCGTAGGGGGCGTCCTCGCCTCGTAAGCGGCGTGCATCAAACGTGATCCGGCCGCCTGCAGACTGAAGAAGAACTCCTCCCGATCGATAAGCGCGGCTTATCGATACACGAAAGAAAGTACCTGGACTTCTCCGCACGCCCAGTGCGACTGTTGTCTACATCACGTCAGAACCTATATGAGTCTCGAAACACGGGAGTTTCAAGAATGAAGGCAGCCCGCTACCACGGAGTTGGCGATATCCGTTTCGAAGATATCCCTGAGCCTATTGCAGGCCCTGGTCAGGTGAAAGTTCGGGTGCATTTCAATGGCCTGTGCGGCAGTGATCTGCACGAGTATTATCACGCGCCGATGATGGCGCCGATAACGCCGCATCCTCTCACTGGAGTGAGCGTCCCGGTGGTTCTCGGCCACGAGTTCTCCGGAGAGATCGTGGAGGTCGGGGCAGACGTCGACGAGCTCTCGGTCGGCGACGCCGTGGCGGTAGAACCCACCGTCAACTGTCGACGATGCGCGGCCTGTCTGGCCGGCTCGTACAACCTCTGCAGCAATATCGCCGCAGTCGGTTACAGCTGGGCCGGCGGGGGTGGACTCGGACAGTATGCAGTCGTCGACGCCGACCACGTCTATCGGCTTCCTGACGGGATGAGCACCCGCGAGGGAGCGTTGATCGAACCCCTCGCCGTGGCCCTGCACGCCGTGCGTCGTGGCGATGTCGCTCCGGGCAGCAGCGTCGCGGTCCATGGGGCCGGTCCCATCGGAATCGGAGTATTCCTGGCGCTGAGGGCCACAGGTATCGAGGACATCACCGTGATCGAGCCGTCGGCGGCGCGGCGCGCGGCGATCGAAGCTGTCGGAGCGACGAGGGTCATCGACCCAAGTGAAACGGATGTCGTCGCGGAACTGCGTGCGAACACCGATGGAGCCGGCGTCGCGCGATCGTTCGAGACGGCCGGCGTACCGGCCACTTTCCTGAATGCGGTCCGCTCGACAGCTGCGCACGGCCGAGTTGTGGTCGTCGCGGTGCACCAGCGGCCGGTCGAGTTCAACCCCACCGAGATCCTGTTCAACGAGTGCGAGATCGTCGGCTCCATCGCATACTGCCGCGACTATCCGGAGGCCATCGAGTTCATGGCTCGTGGGGCGTATCCGCTGGACAGTTGGGTGCAGACGATCGCATTCGAGGACCTCATCACCGATGGGTTCGGCCCACTCCGGGACCAAACAGCCATCAAGGTCCTGGTCGACATGGCCGCAGTCGGCTGACGGACCCGAAGCCTCCACGCACGTAATAGAAAAGGGAAACCCATGACCACTGGCTCGAACCTCGGACCGACATTCTGGATGACCAACCCCGGCGTCACGCCGAAGGGCGCAAGAAAGGAATTCGTCGACCCCGACGACATTCCGTGGACCGACTGGCTGATGCCCGGAACGCGATTCAAGCTTCTGTACTGCAATCTCGTGACCGGCGCGTTCACCCTCATCCTGAAAGTGGATCCCGGCACCGTTGCCACTCCGCATTGGCATATGGGAAATGTGCAGGCATATCTACTGGAAGGCGGATTCTATTACGAGGAGGACGATCCCGGCATGGCCGGCATGTACACCTGCGAGGTTGCCGGCGCCGTGCACACGCCGATCGCCCCGGACGGCTGTGTCATGCTCGCCATGGTCGAGGGCCCGATCGCCGGCTACCTGCCTGATGGCGGACTCGCGGTCGTCGCGGACGCCCGATTGCACTATTACATGGCGCGTGACAACGGCGCCGTCGAGAAGCTCCAGCTGGTCGACTACGCCACTGATCCGTCCCAGGAGATGCACGCGAAGGCGATCGGGTAGCCGCCGAATCGGCTAGCCTGACACCTGATTCTCCAACCGATGTCGTGCGAGGTGAAGCATGTATGTCTCGCCGCAGGCGCTTCGGTGTTTCCTAGCCGTGGCGGACGAGCTGCACTTCGGACGTGCCGCCACACTGCTACACATGACGGGACCGGCGCTCAGTCAGCAGGTGTCCCGGTTGGAGAAGGACCTGCGTTTCCTGCTCTTCGAACGCAACTCTCGACACGTCGAGCTGACCGAAGCCGGATGCGCGCTGATCCCGCAGGCACGCGCAGTCGTGGCCGCCAACGAGACCCTTCTGCGGTGGCGTGAATCGGTCCGTCTGGGCCGTCGCAGCATCGATATCGGGTTCATGGCAACCGGTGCCGGTCTGCTCACGACTGCCGTGCTGGATCGGCTCCGCTCCGCTGATCCGGATCTGCACGTGAAGTTGCACCACCTCGAGTGGAGCGAACAACTGGCTCCACTGCTGGCCGGCGACATCGATGCAGTGTTTGTCCGGGAACCGTTTCCTGCTGAGGGAGTCCGGCGCCGGCGAATTCTGTCCGAGCGACGGGTGGCCGTGCTTGCCCACGACCACCCGTTGGCCGCCCGGGAATCGATCCGGTTCGCCGAGATTGCCACAGAGCCGTTCATCAGCAGCAGCGGCGGGCCGCCGGAATGGACCGACTTCTGGATGGTGAACCCGCGGCCGGACGGCACCCGAGCCGAACCGAGTCTTGCAGTATCGACAGTAGAAGAACTACTCGAAGCGGTCGCCGCCGGCGCGGGTGTCACCACCACGCCTGAGTCGCTGCCTACGTACTACCGTCATCCGCTGGTCAGCTTCGTGCCCATCGACGACATCAGCCCGAGCGTGGTTACCCTGTGCACTTTGGAAGGCAACCGAAGGCCGGAGCTGACAACGCTCCAGGATGCGATCGGCCAGGCCTGTCACCAGGCAGCCGTGAAGCCGCCGATGAAGTGAAGCTTGGGCTCCAGCAAAGTCGTGACGGGGCGCTGCCCTCTGGATCAGCGGGTGCCGAGGACTGCGCTCAGCCCGAGCGCAACCGCAACGAAACGTTCGACGGCGCGGGGTGTATCCGAGGCGAGGAAAACGAGTTCGACGGTCGACAGTTCGGCGTCCACGATGGGTCGCGAGGTGGTGTCCGCTCGCAGGAACAGACTGGCCACGCCTGCACCTGTGATCGCAACCGCATCGGTGGTCGCGACGACCTGGACCATCTCCTCGATGCTGCTCACCATCGGGCCGTAGGTGGGGCGCGTGCCGTCCGGCCGTGGATCGATCGACCACCAGTTGCGCCAGTCTCGGGTCCCTTCTCGGGTATCCACCTGAACGACGTCGGCGAGGTCGACGATTCGTAGCTTCCGTCGGCGGGCCAGCGGGTGGTCGTGTGCCATCAGCAGGACACGAGGCTCCTCGAACAGAACGACCCGGCGTAGCCGAGGGTGCGACTCGAGAGGCGGGCGGGCGACGACCATATCGACCCGACCGGAGGTCAATGCCGAGAGTTCGTCTCCCCACACCAGTTGCGTCAGTTCCAGTTCCACTTGGGGTTCTCGTCGATGGAATTCGTCGATGATCGGACGGGTCAGCTCCCCGGCGCCACCGGCAAGGAACCCGAGGCGCACCCTCCCCGATGAGCTGCGCTTGTGGCGACGGGCCGCGCCCACCGCAGATTCGGCGGCGGCCAGCAGCATTCGGCTCTCGTCGAGGAAGTCGTGTCCGGCTTCGGTGAGGCGAGCCCCGCGGTGATCTCGCTCTAGCAGCGAGACGCCCAACGCCTCTTCGAGCTTACGCACCTGTTGGCTCAGCGACGGTGTCGCAATATGCAGTTGCTCAGCTGCTTTCGTGAAAGTCCCGGCATCGGCGACTGCCACGAAGTAACGCACGAGCCGTAGATTCAGATCCATCGTGCACGACCTTAGGTATTCGTCTAACGATCGGGCGAGAATACGTCATGGACGTGACGGCCGCCACATCGGAGCATTGGGGTGTCCCCGAATACAGGAGGAAATACGATGTCTGTCAACGTCACTCACCGAGCCGACGCCCATGTGGTCGACCCGATCCGCCCGCAACTGACCGGACCCGAGATCGACCCGCAGTCCAACGCCCCGGTCGCAGAGGTCTTCGCTCGCGCGAGCTCTCCGGTGACGGGACCGACCCTCAGTCTCGCGTCCCGGGTCAACAACTGTGACGATATCCCGTGGACCCCGTTCCCGATGCCGGGAACGTCCTTCAAGCTCTTGAACATCAACGAGACCACCGGTGCGGCCTCGATTCTGCTGTACGTGGCGGAGAATGCGCAGGCGCCGCTGCACATGCATTGCGGCGCCGCGGAGGCGTACAACATCTTCGGCCGCTGGGCGTATGAGGGTGAGGCCGAATCCATCGGCCCCAACCACTACATCTACGAACCGGCCGGCATCGTGCACCTGCCCAGGCAGGAGGTCGAGTCCCTGATGTTCGGCATCTTCCACGGCCCGATCGTCGGGTACAACGAGGACGGCACCGTTGCCGGAGTCATCACGCACGAACTGCTCTACGACCTCGCCGCAGCGAACAACGCGATCGCGCACCTGCCCGCTCGGACGGGCCGCTAGATGGCGGGCGCGGTCCTCGTCACGGGCGCCGGTGGCGGCCTCGGTCGCGGCGTGGCCGAACGGATGTCCGCAGACGGTCGGGGGCTGGCACTGATCGACATCGACAAGGAGCGGTTGGCGGAAACCGCTGCCGCAGTGGGGTCCCGCGGAGTGGCGGTGACCACTCACGTCGTCGACATCTGCGACGTGGGCGCGTTGCAGGCGGCCGTCGTGGAGGCCTTCGCCGCTCACGATGACCTCGACGGACTGGTCAACGTGGCCGGGCTCGGCGGATTCTGGCAGTACGACGCACTCGATGTGGAGACCTGGGACAAGACCTACGCGGTCAACGTCCGCGGGGTCTTCTTCGCTCTCCAGGCCTTCGCCGCGGAGCTGGCCACGCGTGGGCGTGAAGGGGCCGTGGTCAACTTCTCGTCGATCGCGGCCCGAAATGGGCACGAGCTGCTGACCGCATACGGTTCGTCGAAGGCGGCCGTGCTGGCGTTGACCCAATCATCGGCTCGCGCGCTCGCCCCTTCCGTTCGCGTCAATGCGGTTCTGCCCGGCCTGATCTGGACGGACATGTGGCGACAGTCCGCCGGCTGGCTCGCCGAGCACGAACCGGCCCTGGCCGGGGTGGCGCCCGAGCAGATCTTCGGCGCGATGGTGGACCAGCTCATCCCGATGAAGCGCCCGCAGACCGTCGAGGATGTCGCCGGTGCCGTCGCGTACCTGCTCTCGGCCGACGCGGTCAACGTCACCGGGCAGTCTCTGCACGTGGACGGCGGCGCGGTGCTCCCGTAGCACTCCGCCACGACTCGACCACTTCCCTTCGCACGATGTGCACGGAGGGGAGTGGTCGTTGTCGTGCCCGGTGAACCTCCCGATTTCACGGTCGGGCCACGGGGATTACCGAACCTTCGGTAGGCTGGTGCCGAGCCGCACGTTCTGCGGCGGGTGTCCACGTCCTGGAAGGAACGCGCGAGATGGCAGCGGCAGGTCCGGTCCGAAGAGCGGGATCGCCTGGGCGACCAGGATACGATCTCGACTCGTTGCTTGCCGTTTCGGTGAAGGTGTTCAACGACAAGGGGTACGACGGCACCAGCATGGAGGCGCTCGCTCAGCGGCTCGGCATCACGAAGTCGTCGATCTATCACCATGTGTCCGGCAAGTCGGAGCTCCTGGAGCTCGCGCTGGCCCGGGCTCTCAATGCGCTCTTCGCGGTCACGACCGAGGATCAGGTGACCAGCGGGCGGTCCATCGATCGACTCGAGTACCTCGTTCGGCGAAGTGTCGAGGTGCTGGTGACCGAGCTTCCCTACGTGACATTGCTTCTCAGGGTTCGCGGGAACACTCTCGTCGAGAGACGTGCGCTCGCACGCCGGCGTGAATTCGATGTCTTCGTCAGTGATCTGGTGGTGGCCGCCGCCGAAGAAGGCGACCTCAGGCCGGGTATCGACCCGGCGCTCACGAGCCGGCTGGTTTTCGGAATGGTGAACTCGGATCCGAGGCGCCCCACGTCTTCTCAGGATGGTCGATTGTCGATCAGGCGACGAGCTTTGCCGATCGATCGGTCCAGGCTCCCCGGGGCCAGGACTTCCACGGCGACGGTGACACCGATGCGGTTCTTCACCAACTGCCGCAGCCGGGCGGCCTGCTGATCGGCCTCGTGAGTCGAGCTGTTCGGCCGGGACTCGACGCGGACGGTGAGCTCGTCCATGCGGCCGGGGCGGTCGAGAACGCACTGGAACTGGGGTGCCAGTCCGGTCACCGCGAGAATGAGCTCCTCGATCTGGGTCGGAAAGAGATTGACCCCGCGCAGGATGATCATGTCGTCGGTTCGCCCGGTCACCTTCTGCATGCGGCGCATCGTGCGCGCAGTTCCCGGTAGCAGTCGTGTGAGATCCCGGGTGCGGTAGCGAATGATCGGCATCGCCTCCTTGGTGAGGGAGGTGAAGACGAGTTCGCCCTCCTCGCCATCGGGCAGCACCTCGCCGGTGACCGGGTCGATCACCTCCGGGTAGAAGTGGTCCTCCCAGATGTGAAGGCCGTCCTTGGTTTCCACGCACTCCATCGCGACACCAGGACCCATGACCTCGGAGAGGCCGTAGATGTCGACGGCATCCATGTCCAACTGCTGCTCGAGTTCGCCGCGCATCTCCTCGGTCCACGGTTCTGCTCCGAACACGCCCGTGCGCAGGGACGTTCGGGCCGGATCGATTCCCTTGGCGAGCATCGCATCGACGATCGTGAGCATGTACGACGGGGTGACCATGATCGCATCCGGACGGAAGTCCTCGATCAGCTGGATCTGACGCTCGGTCATGCCCCCCGATATCGGAATGACCGTGCAGCCCAGCCTTTCCGCTCCGTAGTGGGCGCCGAGTCCACCGGTGAACAGTCCGTAGCCGTACGCGACGTGGACCTTGTCGGAGGGCTTCACGCCACCGGCGCGAAGGCTCCGCGCGATCAGGTCGGCCCAGTTGTCGAGGTCCGTCGCGGTGTACCCGACCACGGTGGGACGTCCCGTCGTGCCCGACGACGCATGAATTCGCGACACTTGGTCCTGTGGCACCGCGAACATTCCGAACGGGTAGTTGTCTCGCAGATCTGCCTTCGCGGTGAACGGGAACTTCGCGAGATCGCCGAGATCCTTCAGATCGCCGGGGTGAACCCCGGCGTCGTCGAACGCCTTCCGGTAGTGCGTGACGTTCTCGTAGGCGTGGCGCAGCGTCCACTGCAGGCGTTCGAGCTGTAGGGACGAGATGCGGTCGCGCGTGGCGAATTCGATGTCCTGTGACGGGGTGACGGTGCTGGTCATAGTGGTCTCCGGGTGCCGCGGTCGGGTGCGACTGGGGTCGATGTGGTGAGGGGCGGGGCCGGGCGGTCAGGCGTCGAAGTCGACGGTCACGTCGTCGCTGTCCGGATAGCTCTGGCAGGTGAGGACGAAGCCGGCATCGACCTCGTAGTCCTCGAGCGCGTAGTTGCGCCGCATGTCGACGTCTCCGTGGGTGACCTTCGCGCGGCAGGTTCCGCATACTCCGCCCTTGCAGGCGAACGGCAGATCCGATCGGTACTTCTCTGCTGCGTCGAGGATCGTCTCGTCCCGGGGCAACGTCGCGGTGGTCGAGCGTCCGTCGAGGACGAGGGTGACCTCGCTGCTGGGGCCGGTGACCCCTTCGTCACGGTGGCGTGTCGGGGGAGGGGGCACGTCGTCGACGTAGAACAGTTCGTGGTGGACACGCTTCGGGTCGACGCCCAGCTCGCCGAGTACGACTTCGGCATCGGTGACCATGCCGTACGGCCCGCACAACCAGAAATGATCGACACCGGCGATCGGCACCACGGCGCCGAAGATCGCGCGGAGCCGGTCGGCGTCGAGACGGCCGGTGAAGAGTTCCACCTCACGGGGCTCCCGAGACAGGACGTGGACGACGTGGAAGCGCGCACCGTATCGATCCTTGAGGTCGGCAATCTCCTCGGCGAACATCACCGAGCGCGTGCGCCGATTCCCGTAGAGGAGAACCACTTCGGTTTCGGGATTGGCGAGCATGGTCGCGGCGATCGAGAGCATCGGGGTGATCCCGGAGCCCGCCGCGATCAGGACGTGCCGGCCACCGACGGTGGGATCGGCGACGAACGATCCGGACGGGGGCTGGACATCGATCTTGTCGCCCCGGCGTACCCGGTGGACCAACCAGTTCGAGAAGAGCCCGTCGGCGACTTCGCGGACCCCGATTCGGGGGCTGGAACCGATTGGGGCGCAGATGGAGTACGAGCGGCGGTGCTCGACGCCGTCCACCGTGCGGCGGAGCGTGAGGGATTGGCCGGCACCGAACGCGAACTCCCCGGAGAGGTCGGCAGGAATCTCGAAGGTGACGGCGGCGGCGTCGTCGCACAACGCCTCCACTTCTGCGACCGTGAGGGTGTGGAAGGTCCTGTTGCGCGTCGAGACAGCGGGTTTCGTGGTGTCCACAGTGTCCATGTTCAGATCTCTTTCACATGATCGAAGGGCTCCAGGCAATCGAGGCACCGGTAGAGGGCCTTGCACAGTGTCGCCCCGAATTCGGAGTCGAGGCGGGTCTCGGCGCCACCGCACCGCGGGCATTCGATCGTCCGAGGCGCGGCGGTGAGCGTCAACGGCACCGGGCCCGCGCCGCGGCGTGGTGCCGGACCGGGCACGGAGTAGCCGTTCTCGTGCAGTTTCCGACGCCCCTCGTCGCTGATCCAGTCGGTGCTCCACGGAGGCGAGAGCGTGGTCCTCACCTCGACCGACGGGAAGCCAGCGAGCTGTAGACGGTGCTGGATGTCGTCGCGCATCGTCGCCATGGCGGGGCAACCCGAATAGGTGGGGGTGACGGTCACGACCACGGCACCGTCTGCGTCTACCTCGACATCGCGCAGGACCCCGAGATCCGCGAGGGTCAGCATCGGCATCTCGGGGTCGAGAACCGACTCCGCGATGCGCCGCGCATCGCGGACGTGCGGCTCGGCGTGGGTGGAAGCGGACATGTCACCACACGCCTTCCGGATGTGCCCGGGCGACCACCTGCATCTCGGCCAGGAGTAATCCGAGCGCTTCGCTGTGCAGGCCCTGACGGCCCGCGCGTCCTCCTACCGTGCCGGCGACGCGGCCGGTCGGCGCGGACAGCTCGGCAGCGTGCAACACCTGATCGAGAACCGTGTCGAACTCCTCCCGTAGTTCGCCGGGATCGACCGCCACACCCACCGCAGCGAGCCCGCGCTCCTCGCTGGTGGGGACGAAGAGCTCGTCGACGAACGGCCAGACACGGCTGAGGGCAGACTCCATCCGCGCCTTCGATTCGGCTGTGCCGCAACCGAGTGTGACGGCCCAGCGGGCGGCGTAGTCGCGGTGGTAGGTGAGTTCCTTGACGCCTTTGACGGCCACGGCGGCAAGGACCGGATCACGTGACTTCCGTAGCCGGTCGAGGAGTGCGAGTCGCCACGTCGAGAACACCAGCAGACGCGTCACGGTCTGCGCGAAGTCGCGGTTGTCGATCTCGGCGAGTCGGACGTTGCGAAACTGGTTCTCGTCGCGGAAGAAGGCGAGCGCATCCTCGCCCGGAAGCTGTGCAGTGTCGGAGATCCGCGGCACGACGGCCGCATCGGCCGCGGCCGCCCGAGCCAGGAGAAGGCGCGCCTGGCCGAGCAGATCGAGCGCGACGTTGGCGAGAGCGACCTCCTCCTCGAGTTCCGGTGCGCGCGTGATCCACTCGGTCAGGCGCTGCGAACTGATCAGCGCATCGTCGCCGAGCATCAGACAATAGGTGGCGAGCGCCGAGAGATCGACGTCGTCGGGGACCGTGGTGTCGACGCCGGCCAGTGGGTCGTCGAAGCTGGTGCCGAAGGCCCACTGGCCGTGGCTGTCCTCGTCGACGAGGCCGTCGAAGGCATGGTCGTGGTCGGTCATCGTGCATCCTCGAAGATTGTGGACGGCCGCGCGAGCGAGCCGGCCGGATCACATGTGGGGAACGTTGTCGGGGATTTCGTAGAAGGTGGGGTGGCGGTAGACCTTGTCGCCGCTCGGCGCGAAGTACGGATCCTTCTCGGACGGACTGGATGCCGCGATCGAGTTCGCCTGCACCACCCAGATACTCACGCCTTCGTTGCGCCTGGTGTACACGTCGCGGGCGTGCCTGAGCGCCATCTCGTCGTCGGCGGCGTGCAGCGAACCGACGTGGACGTGATTGAGTCCGCGCTTGCCGCGGAGGAATACCTCGTACAACGGCCAGTCGGCGCTGGTGACTCGGTCGGCTGCATTCATCGTGTGTTCTCCTTCGTGCTCGCCCGGCGGGCGAAGGCGGTCGCGGCCTCGCGTACCCAGGCGCCGTTTTCGTGAGCGGCCCGGCGATTGGCGATGCGCTCGACGTTGGACGCACCGTTCCCGCCGATCACCTGCATGAATTCGCTCCAGTCGGGTTCGCCGAAGTCGTACGCACCGCGCTCGGCGTTCCATTTCAGGTCGGGGTCCGGGAATGTCACACCCAGTGCTTCGGCCTGCGGTATGGACATGTCGACGAACCGCTGACGCAGTTCGTCGTTCGTGTGTCGCTTGATGCGCCACTTCATCGACTGCTCCGAGTTCGGTGACCGGTCGTCGGGCGGCCCGAACATCATCAGGGCCGGCCACCACCAGCGGTCGACCGATTCCTGCACCATCTCGCGCTGGGCGTCGGTGCCGCGCATCATCGTCATGAGCAGTTCGAAGCCCTGCCGCTGGTGGAACGATTCCTCCTTGCACACGCGGATCATCGCCCGCGCGTACGGACCGAAAGAACTGCGACACAACGGAACCTGATTACAGATCGCGGCACCGTCGACGAGCCAACCGATCACGCCGACATCGGCGAAGGTCAGGGTCGGATAGTTGAAGATCGACGAGTACTTCTGTCGCCCGTCGAGCAGCTTCTCGGTGAGGTCGCCGCGGTCGGCGCCGAGGGTTTCCGCCGCGGAGTACAGATACAGGCCGTGGCCGGCCTCGTCCTGCACCTTCGCGGTCAGGATCGCCTTGCGGCGCAACGACGGCGCCCGGGTCAGCCATGCGCCCTCGGGCTGCATGCCGATGATCTCGGAGTGCGCGTGCTGCGCGATCTGCCGGATCAGCGTCTTGCGGTAGCCCTCGGGCATCCAGTCCCGCGGCTCGACTCGCAGGTCGGCCGAGATGGTCTCCTCGAAGTGGCTCTGGAGCTCATTTTCTGCGATAGACGAGGTCATATGTCCTGCTTCTAATACCGAATGATCGGTTGGTGTGAGTATGCATGGAAGTGACGCGTGGCACAAGCGTGCGCGGCGCGGTCAGCGGCCTTCGAAGGACGGTGCGCGTTTGGCGAGGAACGCGTCGACCGCGGCGCGATGATCCGCCGATCGTCCCAGATCCTCTTGTGCCGCACGCTCACGCTCGAGCGCCTCGACGAGACCCGTGGACGACGCCGATACGAGGCGCTTCACGTGCATGTGGGCCGCGGTCGGTCCTGACGCGAGTTCGCCCGCCAGCACCCGGGCGGCATCGACGAGGTCGCCGTCGGGCACGACGCGGTGGACCAGACCCCAGTCGAGGGCCTGGGCGGCCGAGAACCGGTCGCCGAGCATCAACAGGCCCGTCGCACGGCTCGGACCGAGCATCTCGACCAGTGTGTGGCTCAATCCGGAATCGCTCGCCAGCCCGATCCCGGTGAAGGCGGTGGCGAACCTGGCGCTCTCCCCGGCGATCCGGATGTCTCCTGCCAGTGCGATGCCCAGGCCTGCCCCCACGCACGCGCCGTTGATCGCGACGACGACTGGTACGCGCACCGCGGCGAGCGTAGTGAGCAACGGGTTGTAGTGTGCGCCGACGGTGTCCATCGCGCGTGCGGGATCCGCCGCGAGGCCGGCGGCATGCTCGGCGAGATCCTGGCCGACGCAGAAGTTCCTGCCCTCGGCCTCGAGGAGGAGCGCGCGCACCGTTCGGTCTCCGGCTACCGTCTCGACCGCCGCCGACAGCTGTTCCTTCGCTGCGCGATCGAGCGCGTTGGACGCGCCGGGTCGGCGCAGGGTGATCGTTGCCAGGCCCGCAGTCGTGGACAGCCCGATCCTGTCGATACCGCTCATGGAATGCATCTCCTGTCAGTGGGATTCGGGCCCGAGTGTCGCCTCAGGACCAGTTGAAGAAGCCTCGGCCCGCCTTGCGGCCGAGTTCGCCTCGCGCCACCTTCTCGCGAAGGAGGGCGGGAGGCCTGAAGCGTTCACCGAGCGTCTCCGTCAGGTGCTCGGCGATGGCGAGTCGAACGTCGAGGCCCACGAGATCGGTGGAACGTAGCGGACCCATGGGGTGCCTGTATCCCAACTCCATTGCACGATCGATGGACTCGGCATCGGCGACACCTTCCTCGAGCATCCGGATCGCCTCGAGCCCGAGACAGACCCCGAGCCGGCTCGTCGCGAAGCCCGGCGAGTCGTTGACCAGCACCTGGGACTTGCCGAGCTGGGAGACCCACGTGCACACCCGCGCCACGACGGCGGTGTCGGTCGACGGAGTCCGGATGATCTCGACGAGCGTGGACGCCGGTACCGGATTGAAGAAGTGCATGCCGACCAGTCGGCGGGGATCATCCAGCACCGCACCGAGTGCGGCGATCGAGATCGAACTGGTGTTGGTCGCGATCACCGTCGCCGGATCGACCGTCTTCTCCACGAGGGAGAGCACACCCAGCTTGAGCTGCACGGATTCCGGGACAGCCTCGACCACGAGATCGAGTCTGGTGGGCAGCTCGTCCGGTGCGTCGACGAGCGACACACGCCCGAGCACCGTTGCCGGATCGGATTCGCCGAGCCTTCCGCGTTCGTGGGCGCGGTCCAGTCCGTCCGAGACCCGGGTCAGTGCCGCCTGTCGGTCGCCGCTCTCGGCGATGGTGACCGTGGAACCGAGCGTCGCGAACACCTGCGCGATGCCGGCGCCCATTCGTCCGCCACCGACGACACCGACGTGGCCGGGGATTGTGTTCGTCATTTCTTCTTCTCCAGAAAGGCCGTCATGCGGTCGTGTTTGTCCCGACTCTCGAACAACACCGCCTGGGCGATGTCGTCGGCGAAGGAGTGGGTCCCGGGTGCATCGGCGATCAGCTTGGTGAGCCTGAGCGCCAGCGGTGCGGAGCGGTTGATGCGATCGACGATGTCGTGTGCGGCAGCGACGTGTTCGCCGGGGGCCACGACGCTGATCACGAGCCCGCAGCGCAGCGCCGCCGCTGCGTCGAGGTTGCGGCCGGCGAGGAGCACCTGCTTGGCGATCGATTTGCCGACCAGTTCCTGCAGGCGATAGCTGGCGCCGGCGGCGGCCATGATGCCGAGACCCGGCTCGGGGTTGCCGAACACCGCGGTTTCCGTCGCGACACGGATGTCGCAGGCGTACGACAGTTCCGCTCCGCCGCCGAGCGCGAATCCGCTCACTGCTGCAACGGTGGGCATCGGCAGCCTGGCGATGCGGTCGAAGAGAGTGCGATTGATACCCGCGAGCGCCTCGTCGCGTCCCCGGTCCCGCAGTTCCGCGATATCGGCACCGCCCGCGAAGTGATCGCCGGATCCGCTGATCAACAACGGCTTGGGTGCGTCCTCGAGGAGCGCGCACACCCGGTGCAGTTCCGAGATCATCTCGGCGTTGATCGCGTTGCGTTGCTGCGGGCGATGGAGGGTGACCACCATCCGGTCGGCACGATCGTCGATCGTCAGGGTATTCACGGCGCCTCACTCGACAGGGGGGCCCGGGCGAGGGCACGGCCCGCGCGCTCGTGTGGGATGCGGGCTCCGCACATCGGGATTACTTGCACCACTTTCGTCTCCTTCGCAGTGTGCTCGTCTCAATTAATAACCGAACCTTCGGTCGGGACGCAAGGGTTCCGACGAATCCGGTCGGACGCGTGACCGGTGCTGAATATTGCATTGAACCTTGACAATCGGACGCCGTACTGGCGATTCTGATTACCGACCGAACGTACGGTGGAAAGAGGTTTTCGTGAGCAGGTTAGTGCAAAGTTACGTTGCCGGGAGCTGGTACACGGCTCCCGATGCTGGAACGCCGCTCCTGAGCGCGGTGGACGGTTCCGAGGTGGCACGCATCTCGTCGACCGGGCTCGACATCGCCGGGATGGTGGCGCATGCTCGTGCGGTCGGCGGGCCCGCCCTGGCCGAACTGACCTTCCACGAGCGCGCCGCAGCGCTGAAGGCGTTGGCCCTGACGCTCATGGCCGGCAAGGAAGAGTTCTACGAGCTGTCCACTGCCACCGGCGCGACGCGACGCGACTCCGGTGTCGACATCGACGGTGGCTTCGGAACCCTGCTGAGCTACGCGAGCAAGGCGCGGCGCGAACTACCGAACGACACCGTCCACCTCGACGGGCCCCATGAGCAACTCGGCAAGGCGGGGACCTTCCTCGGCCAGCACGTCTACACCTCGCGTCGCGGTGTCGCCGTCCAGATCAATGCGTTCAACTTCCCGGTGTGGGGCTTCCTCGAGAAGCTCGCGCCGGCATTCATCGCCGGAGTCCCGTCGATCGTGAAGCCGGCCAGCCAGACGGCCTATCTCACCGAACTGGTGTTCCGCCGCATCATCGAGTCCGGACTGCTGCCGGAAGGGTCGGTCCAGCTGCTGTCGGGTAGCGCGCGTGATCTGCTCGACCACCTCGGTGGGCAGGACTCGGTCGCGTTCACCGGATCCGCGGACACCGCGGCGATGCTGCGGGTCCATCCGAGAGTCGTCGCCGAGGGTGTGCACTTCAACGCCGAAGCGGATTCGCTCAACGCCTCCATTCTCGGTGCGGACGTCGAACCCGGCAGCGAGGAGTTCGAGCTCTACGTCAAACAGCTCGTCACGGAGATGACCGTCAAGGCCGGCCAGAAGTGCACTGCGATCCGCCGTGCCCTCGTTCCCTCGGGCCTCGTCGACGACGTGGTCGAGGCCGTGCGGGGCCGCCTGTCGCGGGTCGTGGTCGGGGCCCCCGATGCCGAGGGTGTCACGATGGGCGCCCTGGCGAGCATCGAGCAGCGCGATGAGGTGCTGAAAGCGCTTCGTGGACTGACGAAGTCGGCACGGATCGTGGTGGGGGATCCGGAGAACTTCGAGGTCGTGGGAGCGGACAGGCTGACCGGCGCCTTCCTGCCTCCGATCCTGCTGCGCTGCGATGACAAGGCCGCCGACGAGCCACACGACATCGAGGCGTTCGGGCCGGTGAGCACGGTGATCGGATACGATGGTACTTCCGAGCTGATCGAATTCGCGGCCCGCGGCAAGGGCAGCCTCGTGGCCTCCGTCGTCACCCGCGACGCCGGGCTCGCCCGCGACATCGTGCTGGGGCTCGCGCCCTTCCACGGCCGCGTCCTGGTTCTCAACCGGGACGATGCGCGGGAATCGACCGGACACGGCTCGCCGCTTCCCGTGCTCGTCCACGGTGGTCCGGGCCGCGCTGGTGGCGGTGAGGAGCTCGGTGGCATCCGTGGAGTCCTGCATCACATGCAGCGCACCGCGGTCCAGGCGACCCCCGACATCCTGACTGCCGTCGGCAATCGTTGGGTTCCCGGGTCGCGGCGAACCGACGACGGTGTCCATCCGTTCCGGAAGAATTTGGCGGAGTTGCGGATCGGTGACACGGTCGTCGGAGGACCGCGGCAGGTCACACTGGCGGACATCGACCATTTCGCGGAGTTCACCGGCGACACCTTCTATGCGCACACCGATCCTGATGCCGCGGCGGCGAACCCCCTCTTCGGCGGCATCGTCGCCCACGGCTACCTCGTGGTCTCGCTCGCGGCCGGGCTGTTCGTCGAGCCGAACCCGGGACCGGTCCTCGCGAACTTCGGCGTCGACAATCTGCGTTTTCTGACCCCGGTGAAGGCGGGCGACAGCCTCACCGTGACGTTGACCGCGAAGCTGATCACACCGCGCAGCAGCGCYGACTACGGCGAGGTGCGGTGGGATGCCGTGGTCGCGAATCAGGACGGCGATGCTGTCGCGACCTACGACGTCCTCACCCTCGTTGCCAAGGGAGCGTCCAGCGGTGGAGGGCGCTGACATGGGCTGCAGGGTGGTGGTCTGTTACGGCCACCCCGAGGATTCAGGTGCTTTCGACGCCCACTACCGCACCACGCACATTCCGTTGGCGCGCAAGATCCCCGGCCTGTCCGGCTACACGTGGGGAAAGTGCAGCGCACTCGACGGCGCCGCCCCTGCCTACTATGCGATTGCGTCGCTGTGCTTCCCCGATGCCGAGACGATGCACGCCGGACTGGCGTCGAAGGAGATGCGGGACGCCGCCAGGGATGTCCGCAACTTCGCCACCGGAGGGGTGACGATGTACACGCTGGAAGAGGAATCGGTGCACGGCGGGGAGGGAGAAGTATGACAGTCGAATTCCCCTCGGCGCAAGAGATGTTCGAGGCCGATGTGGCGTCCCGGGCGTTGGGGATCGAGGTGCGCGAACTGTTCCCGGGCCGTGCGGTCGCGTCGATGACGGTCCGCGAGACCATGGTGAACGGGCACGGAATCACGCACGGCGGATTCGTGTTCACCCTTGCGGACACGGCATTTGCGCTCGCGTGCAACGGGTACGACGAGCCGGCGGTCGCCGCTCGGGCGGACATCCGGTTCCTGGCCCCCACGCGACTGGGCGACGAGCTGATTGCCGAGGCGGTCGAGCGGGAACGCTACGGCCGCAACGGTATCTACGATGTCACCGTCCGGGTTCGAGGCAAGTCCGTCGCTGAGTTCCGTGGCGACAGTCGGTCCGTCGCGCGCTCTCGGTGAGCCGGCTTCCGGCCCCGGATTCCGGGACAGGAGCGCGCCCGCCGCAGCAGACACGCCGTGTCGGGTGCGCAGCCTGTGGGGCCGGACCAGGCCTGGAGTCCGACGCTGATGGCCGAAGTCCTTGCGGTTGATGGTGGTGAAGGCCTCGATTGATGTGGCCGTCACGCTGCTCGTTTGCGGTTCGTCACCCTGCCGGGCGGGAATCCGCGTATTCGTGCGGGGGGCCGCACGAACGCCCTCGCCCGGAGACCGATCGGTCTCGATTCTTCCTAGTGTCCGGTGGGGCCGACTCGGGCCTCTGGCCGGCAACCGGGTTTGTCGGACAGATACTTTCGGTGAGGAGAGTTGATGGGTGTATCGATGGCGCGTCGGGGGGCAGGCCTGGTTCTGGCCGCCGCGGCGATTGCCGGTGCGGGAGCGATGACGGCGGCGCCGGCGGGCGCTGCGCCGATGGCAGCCCAGCCGGGTCAGTTGACCGTCAACGGTGGTGGCGATGACGGGATGACCGGGTGGATCCAGGCCCAACCTGTCAATTGGGTCAGGTACGGGTCCACCTCGAATTATCCGGCACCCAATCTTGTCAACAGTGCCGGGCAAGTCACGGGTACGTTCCCTGGCGGTATCAGTCTCTTCGCGGGTTCAGGCGGCTACAACAGCGGCCATCGTATGTGGCAGATGGTGGACACGACCCCCTCTGCGGCATCGATCGACGCGGGCGCCGCGACGGCAAACGTGTCCGCACTGCTCGGTGGGTACCTGACCGACAACGACAAGGTCGAGATCAACTACAAATTCCTCGATGTCGACGGCACGGAGATCAGCAGCATCACGCTGCCGCCGGTAACGCCCGCAGAGCGAGGCAACGCTACCGGATTCGTGCGCCGGCAACAGTCCGCCCCAGTTCCCGCGGGCACGCGCCAAATCGGCGTCGAAGCAAACTTCTCGCCCGGAACGGACCTGAACGATACCGACGCTGTCGTGGACAACATCTTGCTGTTTCTGGATGCGCCGCTGGGGAATCTGCAGGTGACGACGTCGTCGGATGCGTCGGGTGCGGTGTCGGACGGCCAGGTGGTGAACTACACGACCACGTTCACGAACACCGGTGGTCAGCCGGTGGCTGTGGACCAGGCGCTGGTGTTGTCGGGTCTGCTCGACGATGCGGATCTGGTGTCGGGGCCGACGAGCAGCGATGCGGCGCTGACGGTGTCGCCGAACGGTGGCAACTACGGTGTCGCGGGCACGGTGGCGCCGGGGCAGTCGGTGACGGTGACCTATGCGGTGGCGGTCAAGCCGTTCGCGTCGCAGGGTGACCACAATCTCGTTGCGGCGGTGACGGATCCGGCTGCTGCTCCGGCGCAGGCTCCGGCCAGCTGCACGGGTATCGCCGTGTGTGCGGAGGTGCCCACGGCCGACAGCGCGGCCGTGCCGATGGTGAACCCGGCTGTCGCGGGTGGCGCGGCTGCGGTCGTACTCGCCGGTGGCGGCGTGTTCTGGGCGGTCCGTCGTCGGGCGACCGCGTCCTGACGGGCTGACATGACAGCGCACCCGTCACGGCTTGCACTTCTGCCGTGACGGGTGCGCAGTCTGTGGGGCCTGGATCAGGCCTGGAGGCCGGCCTCGATCTCGAGGTTGATGGCGATCTTGTCGCCGACGACGGCGCCGCCACCCTCGAGCGGCATCTCGATGCTGATGCCGAAGTCCTTGCGGTTGATGGTGGTGGAGGCCTCGAAACCGGCAACCGGGCCGTTGCCCATGCCCGGGTTGACGCCGAGGAACTCGAGCGCCAGCTCGACCGGCTTGGTCACACCGTGCAGCGTGAACTCGCCCTCGACCACGAAGTTCGAGCCCACGGGGCGAACGCCCGTGGAGACGAACGTGGCCGTCGGGAACTGCTCGACGTCGAAGAAATCGGCCGACTTGATGTGGCCGTCACGCTGCTCGCTGTTGGTGTCGATGGACGCGACCTGGATCTCGGCCTGCACGGACGGCAGACCGTCCTCGCCGACCGTGATCGAACCGCTGAAGTCGTTGAACGTGCCACGGACCTTGCTGACCACCAGGTGGCGGACCATGAAGCCGACGGTCGAGTGGGACTGGTCGATGGCCCAGGTGCCGGCGGACAGATTGGGCAGGGTGACGGCAGTGGTCATGTGTGTGCTCCCGATGCAAGTAGTTGAAACTTCAAAGACTGTGGTTACAACGGTGGCACTGGTCCGGGCATTCCGCAACCGGAGGTGACCTCGCTCACGCTGCGCGATTTGCGCACTTATCGGTGTTCGCGGCAGGGCGCGGGTACCGCTACGTGCGCGAATCGGGGGAGGGGGTGCGGGCGGATGCGGCGAGAACGGCCTGCAGTGTGGACGCCGTCACCGACTGGTCGAAGCCGACACCCCAGTGCGCGGTCCCGTCACCGTTGCCGCACTGGGCGTAGGTGACCGCGCGGCTGTCGCTGCCCGAGCCCACCGACTGCTGCCCGAATGAGAGCACCTCCACGGTGTGGCCGTGCTCGGCCAGGATCCGGGTGAGCGCCTCGACCGGCCCGCTGCCCGAGGCCTCGCCGGCCAGGGTCGAGTCGTCGAACTCGGCCCGCACCCGCAGGTGATCGCCGCCCTCTCGATGCTCGATCGACCACTGGCCCAGTCGGCCGTCGAAGCCGTACTCGGCGTGCAGCAACTCCCACAACTGCTCGGCGGTGATCTCCGCGCCGCTGTCGTCGGTGGCCCGCTGGACGCGTTTCGCGAAGTCGATCTGCAGTGGCCGCGGCAGGTCGATGCCGTACCCGGTCTGCAGCAGATACGCGATCCCGCCCTTGCCCGACTGGCTGTTCACGCGGATCACCGCCTCGTAGTCGCGACCCACGTCGCGTGGGTCGATCGGCAGATACGGCACGTCCCACGGCGCCGTGCTCGGATCGATTCCCGCCGCCTCGGCCGACGCGTAGTGGTGCGCGAATCCCTTCTTGATCGCGTCCTGGTGGGTGCCCGAGAACGCGGTGTACACCAGATCGCCGCCGTACGGGTGCCTCTCGTGCACGTCGATTCGGTTGCAGTGCTCCACGGTTCGCTTGACGGCATCGATGTCCGAGAAGTCGATCATCGGGTCGACGCCCTGCGCGTGCAGGTTGAGGGCAAGCGTCACCAGGTCGACGTTGCCGGTGCGCTCGCCGTTGCCGAACAGACAACCCTCCACGCGCTGTGCGCCGGCCAGTACCGCCAGTTCGGCGCACGCCACCCCGGTGCCGCGGTCGTTGTGCGGGTGCACCGACAGGATCACCGAGTCACGCCGCGCCAGGTTCCGGTGCATGTACTCGATCTGGTCGGCGTACACGTTGGGCGTCGAGATCTCCACCGTCGCAGGGAGGTTGTGGATCACCGGGCGGTCGGGGGAGGCGTCCCACAGTTCGGTCAGGCTGTTGCACACCTCCAGTACGTAATCGGGTTCGGTCAGGTTGAACACCTCGGGCGAGAACTCGAACCGCACCCCGGGCTGCCGCTCGCCGCAGCGGGCCACGTCCTGTGCGGCGTCGAAGATCAAGCGGTGCAGCGCCTCCCGGTCGTGGCCCAGGACCACGTCGCGCCACGTCGGCGCCGTCGCGGTGTACATGTGCAGCACCACGTTCGGCAGCCCGCGTACCGACTCGAAGGTGCGCTCGATGAGATCCGTTCGCGCCGCGGTGAACACGACGATCGTGACGTCGTCGGGCACCAGGGACTGCTCGGCCAGGTCGCGGACGAAGTCGAAGTCCGTCTGGCTGGCCGACGGGTAGCCGACCTCGATCTCCTTGTAGCCCATGGCGACCATCAGGTCGAAGAAGCGTCGCTTGCGGGCCGGGTCCATCGGTTCGGCGAGGGCCTGGTTGCCGTCGCGCAGATCGACCGGCACCCACAGCGGTGCGACGGTGGTGCGGGCGGTGGGCCACCGACGTTCGGTCAGCGGCACCGGAACCCGTTCGGAGTACGGGCGGTAGCGGTGGCTGGGCATGGACGACGGGCGCTGGCGATTCCAGTTCATGGCGTGACTCCTGTGCGGGTCGGAAGGGTCGACCGGCACGACGGAACCCCGCGGCGGGGTGCCGGTCCGGTCAGACCCCGCCGCGGCAGCCGAGGAGCAGTCCGCGATAAGCCATGCAGGCTAAGCTAGAGCAAAACAACTTGTCTGACAACCTGAGGAGTTTGGGTGACCGCCCCACTGACCCGCAGCCTGCTGGCCGATCAGGCCGCCGAACAGTTGCGACGCCGGCTGCAGGCGGGGGAGTGGGCGATCGGTTCGAAACTTCCCGGCGAGACCACCCTCGCCGCCGAACTCGGCATCGGACGGTCCACGATCCGCGAGGCGCTGCGGATGCTCGCCGGGCAGGGGATGCTGCGGCCGAAGCAGGGATCCGGTGTGTTCGTCGAACGGCTCGAACCCGACGCCGACGGCTGGGAGGCGGTGCTGCGGACCGAGGCGATCGCCGCCGTCGTCGAGGTGCGCACCGCGATCGAGGTGGAGGCCGCCCGGCTCGCGGCCTCCCGCGCCACCGCCACCGACATCGCCGCGATGCGCCGGGCCCTGGACCTGCGCGCGGCCGCCGCCGACGCACCCGACCGGGAGTTCGTCGACGCCGACATCGAGGTCCACCGCGYGGTCGTCCTGGCCGCGCACAACCCGGTGCTGACGGAGCTGTTCGAGACGTTCACGCCGCGACTGGCGGAGGCGCTCGTCGACATGATCGCGCTGCTCGGGCTGCGCGATCGGCACGCCGAACCGAACGCCGACGAGCATCTCGCGCTCGTCGAGGCCATCGCCGCCGGCGACGTCGAGCAGGCCGTCCGGGTCAGCCGCGCGCACCTCGAGGCGATGGCAGCCGACCTCGGTTGACGGCCGAGGTCACTCGACGGGCGGCCGTGGCATCTCGACGTGCGGATCGGGAATCGACGACGTCGGATCCGACACGTCCCGCCGCTCCGGCAACGCCGTCAGGTCGCGCTGTTCGAGTTCGACGTCGAACCCCGGATCCTCGGGCTGTCGATCGCGGAAGAGGAACAGGAAGACGATCCAGCCGACGATCGCGACGAGGATGAAGCTCACGCCGCGGTAGACGAACGCGGCCGCCACCGCCTGCGACGCGCTGATGCTCGCCGCGGTGGTGAGGGCGGCGATCAGTGTCGCGTCCACGTAGACCAGGCCGCCCGGCGCGCCCGGAATCGTCGCGACCGCCTTGCCTGCCGCGAAGGCGATCAGCAGTCCCGCGAGCAACGGATCGGCGCCGATCGCGAAGCATGCCGCACCCAGGCACACCACGTCCGCGACCCGGTGGACCGCCGACCAGCCCAGTGTCAGCGCCGCGTCACGCTTGCCCAGCTGGACCGAGTCGAGCTGCTCGATCGTGGTGCGCACCGCGTCCATGCCGGTGTCGGCGGGCTTGCCGCGTAGCCGGTTCACCCGGATCAGCACCCATCGCGCGGCGGCCCCGATCGAATCGGGATGCGCCGAGACGTACCGGCCCGCGTACAGCAGCGCGATCAGCCCGGCCACCGAGAACAACAGCGTGAACGGGCTCACCGACCCGCCGACCAGCAGCGCACCCGACACACCGATCAGCGCGAGACCCGCGGCCGCGATCACGCCGGAGATCGCGAGCTGCCACGACGCCACCAGCGGACTGGCACCCCAGCGTCGGGTCTCCTTGTACGTGAACGCCGTCGAGAAGACCTGCCCCGCGGGCAGGGTCAACGCCATCGCCGTCGACCCGTAGATCACCGCGACGGACTTGCGCTGGCTCACCGCCACACCGCCGGCGCGCAGCAGTTGCTTCTGGACGCGGCCGTAGCCACTCAGCGACACCGCCTGCGCGACGACACACAGCGCCAACCAGCCCCAATGGATCTCCGACAGGGCCTGCCACGACTCGTGCAGCCGCGGCCACAGATAGATGCCCTCGCCGATCAGCAGCGCCAGCAGCAGGACACCGGCCACCCACTTGAGCCACCAGAAGCGACCGCGCGGCCGACTCGTGTCGCCGCCTCGGGGGTCGGGCTCCGGCTGTGCCACGAGCCCAGCGTAACCAAGCCTGCTCACATCACTCCGGATACAGCACCGGCCACGCCAGATGCGTGTTGCGGCGACGGCCCCGCAACTGCACCTGATCACCCAGCTCCCAGTGCGCCTGCTCCTCGTCGTCGGCGAAGTACAGGGCGCTGGTCGATGCCAGGACCCGGCTCGGACGCAGCTTCGCCAGCTCGGTGAGACGCGCCGCCTCGTTCACCGGGTCGCCGATCACCGTGTACTCGAACCGCTCGGCCGCGCCGATGTTGCCGGCGACCGCGAGGCCCGCCGACACGCCGATGCCGATGTCGAGGCCGGTGATCTCGTTGAGCGCGAACCGCAGCTCGCGCGCCGCCGCCAGCGCCGCGGTCGGCGCGTCCGGACGGTCCAGCGGGGCGCCGAAGATCGCGAGCGCCGCGTCGCCCATGAACTTGTTGACGAACCCGTGATGCCGGTCCACGACGTCCACGATCACGCGGAAGAACTCGTTGAGCAGCTCGACGACCTCGCCCGGCGGACGTTCGGCCGCCGCACCGGTGGAACCGACCATGTCGACGAACAGGACCGCGACGAAACGGGTCTCGCCGCCCAGCTCGGTACCGAACTGCAGCGCGCGCCGGGCGACGTCCTCGCCGACGTGCTGACCGAACAGCTCACGCAGCAGCTTCCGCTCGTCGCCCTCGCGCATCATCCGGTTGAAGCCGACCTGCAGGCGACCGATCTCGGAGCCGTCGAACACCTCCACCCGCACGTCCGTCTCGCCGCGCTGCACCCGTTCGATCGCGCGGCGCAGCTGCCGGATCGGATCGGAGATCTGACTGGCGGTGAGCATCGACAATGCGAACGCCTGGCCGATCGTCATGATCGACAGCAGCAGGATCGCCCACGCCAGTGCTCCCGGCGAGAACTCGAGATCGGTGGTCAGCTGGGTGACACACAGCAGGATGATGCCGATGACCGGCATCAGTGTGCCCAGCCCCCACGTCATCGCCAGCCGGGTGCCGACGCCGGGCGCCATCGTCCGGTCGAACTGGCCCTCGCTGAGCGCCTGCGCCGCGACGGGACGCAGGATCCGCTCGCCGAGCATGTACGTGAAGCCGAACGTCGTGGTCGCGGCCATGCAGACCGTGACGACGACGGCCACCGCGAGTTCCGGCATCTCCTCGACGGTCAGCAGTACGAAGATCACGCCGCCGAGGAACCACAACACCAGATGCACGATCGCCTGACGAAGCGGCGCGTGCAGCGCGGCCATCTGCTCACCACGCGTCGGCGGCCCGCCCCGCAGCTGCCAGCGGATCACCGACCGCAGCATCATCGCCGCGGCCGTCAGACTCACGACGCCGGCGAAGACGAGGTACGTGCTGAATACGGCGAAGTTCCGGACGTGGTCGTTGATGATGTCGGCCGACTCCGGAATCGGGATGCCGTACCGGACGAACGCGAACACCAACACCGCGCCGATCAGGTTCGCCCCGAGCATCGAGAGCATGTAGAGAGGCCAACGACTGCGAATCGTCAGCGCCACTGCTCGGTACGAAGCCCACACGACCTCATAATTTAGCGGGACATCCTTCGCGGCCCGGCAGCGCACACGGTTGCCGCGCCAGACGGTCGTTTCGCCGCCACCGACGGTCGTCCTCCCGATACGCTCGCGCGGTGAGCGACAAGGATCCGGAAGAGGCCGCCCCACCGGCGGAATCGGAGGCGTCCGCGGTGCCGACGACGGCGCCGGCCCGGCCGGTGTCGGACGCCGTCCACCCGCTCGTCCGAATCGGCGCAGCGTGGACGTGGCGCCTGCTGGTGCTGTTCGCCGGACTGCTCGCCCTCGGGTTCGTCGTCTCGAAGCTCGAGGCGGTCGTCATCCCGGTCGCGATCGCGCTGCTCGCGTCGGCGCTGTTGATGCCCGCCGTGGACTGGATGCACCGCCGCGGTGTGCCCCGCTCAGGCGCCGTGATCATCGCGGTCGTCGGCACGATGGGCGTCGTCGGCGCGATCCTGGCGTTCGTCGTGGAACAGTTCGTCGAGGGGCTGCCCGTCCTGAGCGACCAGTTCACCGCCAGCGTCACCACGGTGCAGGACTGGCTCACCGAGGGGCCGCTGCACTTCAGCGAGGACCAGATCCGGCACGCCGGCGACAACGTCGTCAAGGCCATCCAATCCAATCAGGAGGCGCTGACCAGCGGTGCGCTCACCACCGCGACCGTCGTCGGGGAGATCTTCGCCGGCGCGTTCCTCACCCTGTTCACGCTCATCTTCTTCCTGTACGGCGGCGACCAGGTGTGGGAGTTCGTCACCCGGCTGATCCCGAGGAGCCAGCGCGGACGCGTCCGCCTGGCCGGGCGGCAGGGATTCAACTCCCTGGTCGGCTACACCCGGGCGACGGTGGCCGTGGCCGCGGCCGACGCGATCGGCATCGGCGCAGGGCTCGCGATCCTCGGGGTGCCGCTCGCACTGCCCCTCGCCTCGCTCGTCTTCATCGGTGCGTTCATCCCGATCGTCGGCGCCTTCGTCACCGGCTTCCTCGCCGTCCTGGTCGCCCTGGTGACCAAGGGCCTGCTCACCGCCCTGATCGTGCTCGGCATCATCATCGGCATCATGCAGCTCGAAGGGCACGTGCTGCAGCCGCTGCTGCTCGGCCGCGCGGTGCGCCTGCATCCTCTCGCCGTGGTCCTCGCGATCACCACCGGCATCGTGCTCGCGGGCATCGTCGGCGGCCTGCTGGCCGTTCCGATCGTCGCGTTCCTGAACACGGCAGTTCGCTCGCTGTGCGCCGAGGACCAGGAGGAGGCCGAGGAGGCCTACGAGTCCCTCGCCAGCACCGACCCGTCGGTGCCGATGTTCCCCGCGACACCGGACGAACCCGATGACGGCGACCTCGGGCGACCCGCCGCACCACGCGACTGAGAACTATCCTTGCCGGAATGGAGGCAAGAGATCTGCGGGTATCGGACGCGGAACGCGAACACGTCGGTGAGTTGCTGCAACGCGCGGTGGGTCAGGGAATGCTGTCGCTCGGCGAGTTCACCGAACGGATGGACACCGCGCTGGCGGCGAAGACCCGCGGTGAGCTGAACGCGGTGCTCGTCGATCTGCCCGGAATGCAGATCGACCCGGCCTACTTCGCCGGCCAGCACCCGACGTCGGCGCCGGTCCCCGCGGCACCGGTTCCTCCGCCCGCGACGGTCCCGGTCGCGGGCCCGCCGACCGGGTACGCCACCGGACACCCGGCGCAGCAGCCCCTGGTCATCCGCAGTCGCATGTCGACGATCACCCGCAAGGGCCGCTGGAACGTCCCGCCGACCCTGTTCCTCGACTCCCGGATGGGCACCTCGACCCTCGACTTCACCGAGGCCGTCATGCAGACACAGGTGGTTCATCTGACCGTCGACGACTACTGCGGGTCGGTGACGCTGGTCGTTCCGACCGAGGCGACCGTCGACCTCAACGGGGTCGACGCCGTCGCGGGCTCGGTGTCGAACAAGGTCCGGACCGGCCCGCCCTACGGGCCGCTGCACCTCGTGGTGCGGGGTCGGATCCGGTTCGGGTCGATCACCGCGCGCCATCCGTACGGCACGGCGCTGCGCAAGATGCTCGGCAGCTGACGGTCAGTCGTCGTCGCGGTGGCGGGCGAGCAGCTCGCTGACGCTCACCGCGACACCGTCACCGCGACGATGGCGCCCGGTGTCGGTGTCGGACAGATCGTCGTTTGCGCCGTGCCGAGCCGCGGGCTCTGGTGCCGGGACCGGCTCTGGTGCCGGGACCGGCTCGGGTGCCGGCGCCGGCCGGGGCTCCGGGGCGGGTGCGGGTTCGGCGGCGGCAGGCTTCACGACCGGCATGACACCGGTGTTCGGTGCCCGCAGCGCGGCCAGCCACGCGACCTCTCCGTCGTCGTCCGAGGTGGACGGCCGCGGACGTCTCTCGGGCTTCGGGGCAGGGGCGGCCGCGACCGGTTCCGGGGTCGGCGGCGCGGTCGGTTGCTGCGGCTGCTCGGACGGTTCGGGTCGCGTAGCGCCGCGACGCGGCGTGGCCGCACGGGCCCGCGGGGTCGTCGGGATCCGGGGGATCGGCTGCGTCAGGGGGTCGGAGTCACGAGTCGCGCCGGCCGGAGCCACAGCGAGGACCTGCTCGGGGTTGGGCGCAGCGGCCGGTGCATCCGTCGCTGTCAGCTCGGGAACGTCACTCGGGAGTTCGCTGTCGAGGATCGGTTCGCCCAGCCCGACCTTCTCCTGGATGCGCCTCATCCAGGCAGGCGCCCACCAGCAGTCGTCGCCGAGCAGCTTCATCACCGCCGGCACCAGGAACATGCGGATCAGGGTCGCGTCGATGACGAGCGCCGAGATCATGCCGTACGCGATGTACTTCATCATCACCAGCTCGGAGAATCCGTCGGAGAATCCG